>CAMBZS010000037.1 GCA_945872335.1 Bordetella parapertussis
GGCGAAACCGGTGCCGGCAAATCCTTGACGGCCCATGCAATCATGGGGCTGCTGCGCGAGCCTGCCCGGCGGGTCGGTGGCAGTATCGAATTTGACGGACGCGAACTCACGACAATCAGCGACGACGAGCTGAATTCAATTCGTGGCGACCAGATCGCGATGGTCGTTCAGTCGCCGCGAACGTCGCTCGATCCTCTCACCCGTGTTGGCGAGCAGATCGCCCGCATCCACCGGGTTCACCGCAAGGCAAGCGCCGAGCAGGCGCAGGCTCGCGCCCTGCAGATGATGGAGGCGGTCGGTATTCCCGATCCGCAGGCGCGAATGCGGGCATGGCCGCACCAGTTCTCTGGCGGCATGGCGCAGCGCGTGCTGATTGCGATGGCGCTTGTCAATGATCCGCAGCTCCTGATCGCAGATGAACCCTCGACAGGCCTGGATGTCACCGTCCAGGCGCAAATTCTTGATCTGTTGCGAGCCAGTGTGCGGGAGCGACATTTGGCGGCGCTCCTCATCACGCATGACCTCGGTGTTGTCGCCCAGGTGTGCGATCGGGTGGGCGTGATGTTTGCGGGGGTGGTGGTCGAGGCAGGCCCGGTGGAGCAGGTGTTCACCCAGCCGCTTCATCCCTACACCCGGCATCTGATTGGCAGCTCCCCCGACCGGCTGACGCTGGGGCGTGGGGCGGTGCGCGCTGGTGCGGCGCCAGACCTCTACAACCTCCCCCCGGGTTGCCCTTATCAGAATCGCTGCCCGCGCGCGCAGCCGGTTTGCCAGGGCGAGCTGATGCCGTTACCGGTTGACGAGGCGCATGGTGCGCGCTGTCACTTTCCGGAGGCAGGGCAATGACCGCCGCGCTGCAACTCGATCAGGTGGTCAAGCACTTCCCCGGGCCCAGGCGCGGCACCAAGGTACACGCTGTCAACGATGTTTCATTCAGCGTGGCGCCTGGCGAGACCGTGGCGCTGGTGGGTGAATCGGGCTCCGGCAAGACTACCCTGGGACGGCTCGCGCTCCAGCTTGAGCGCGTCACCTCGGGCCGCGTGTTGCTCGAGGGGCGCGACATCACGCAGCTCAGCCAGTCGGCCTTGCGAGCGCTGAGACCTCACATGCAAATGGTGTTTCAGGATCCCTGGGCAACACTCAACCCGCGAATGAGGATCCGCTCGGTCCTCGAGGAGCCGCTCAGGCTCCATACCACCCTGAGCGCACCCGAGCGGCTCGCGCGTGTTGTCGCCATGGCCGAGCGGGTGCATCTCGGCGGCAGTCTTCTCGATCGTTTCCCGGCGCAGCTCTCGGGTGGTCAGCTGCAGCGCGTTGCACTTGCGCGGGCGCTCATGACCCAACCCAGGCTGGTGGTCCTTGATGAGCCCACCAGCTCGCTTGATCTCTCGGTACGAGCCGAAATTCTCGAGCTCCTTGCCGAACTGCGCGCCCAGAGCCAGGTATCGTATCTGTTCATCACGCATGACCTGGGAACGGTCCGTCTGATTGCCGATCGGATCGTGGTGCTCTACCTTGGCGCAATCGTTGAGAGCGGACCCACTGCTCTGATTTTCAATCATGCGCGCCACCCCTATACCCGGGCCCTGTTCTCTGCGCAGCTCTCCACCGATGTGCGCGAACGTCGCGAACGGGTGGTGCTGCAGGGCGAGATACCTAGCCCGGTCAATCTGCCCCGGGGCTGCAGTTTTGCCGGGCGCTGCCCGGCCGCGGACGATCGCTGCCGGGCAGAGCGACCGGCGCTGGTAACCGAGTCGGCGGTTCAGATTGCCTGCTTCAAGCCGGGTGTTGCGCTTGCAGCGCGCTAAGATCGTTCAGATTGAGTTGCCAGGCCGTGGCGAGTCACGCGCAGGGCAGCGGGGCTAACGGGAGATCCTCATGGCAGGACCGGCGGTAGCGGCTGCGGGCGATGACTGCGCCCCCCTCACCGAGCAGATCGCGCGGTACGCCTGCGCAATGACGGCTCAACAGCCGTCGGCGCGTAGTCTCGAGATTGTTCGGCTGGGCTTCACCGACACGGTGGCAGTGATGTTTGCGGGCCTTGACGAGCCGGTGACCCGGGTGGTGCAGCGCCTGGTCCGGCAGGATCCAGGCTCGCCTCGGGTAGCGCGCCTGCTGCTCGCGCGCGAGCGCGTCGGCGCACCTCAGGCGGCACTGGTCAACGCAGTCGCTGCCCACGCTACCGACTGGGACGACTACGCCTACTCCAATCATCCCAGCGCGGTACTGGTCCCTACGCTCCTTGCCGTTGGTGACGCGGTGGGTGCGACCGGCATGAGGCTTGCGTCCGCTTATGTCGCGGGCTATGAGGTCTGGGGCAACCTGATGCGGCGCGAGCCAGATCATCTGCACAGCAAGGGCTGGCATCCGACCGCGGTCCTGGGGCCGGTTGCTGCAGCGGTGGCGGCCGGCGTGGTGCTCGGCCTGGCCCCGCAAGCCATGCGTGATGCGATCTCGCTCAGCGCCTCGTTCGCGGGCGGTGTGATGGCGAACTTCGGCACCATGACCAAGCCGCTTCATGCGGGCCGGGCAGCTCAGTCGGGCATTCAGGCCGCGCTCTGGGCACAAGGCGGGCTTGAAGCGGGCGCGGTCACGCTGGAGAGTCCAGTGGGGCTGATGCGCGCGCTATCGCCCGGCGGCCGGGTTGACCTCAAGACACCATTTCCCAGTTCTGACGCGCCCGCGCTCATCGACACGCTGGGCCTCAACATCAAGAAATATCCCACGGTGGGGGCCTCGCAGCGAATCATTGATTCCATGCTGTTCTATCTTGCCCGCCAGCCGCTTGACGCCGCCCTGGTGGTCGAGGCCATCCCCCGGGTCAGCGAAAAATTTGCCTCGGTCATGCCCTTCCACACACCGCGAACGGCGCTCGAGGCAAAGTTCAGTCTGGAGTTTGTGGTGGCGGCCAGCCTGCTTCGGGGCAAGGTGGGTCTTGCCGAACTGAGCGACGATTTTGTGGCGAGCGAGGCGGTTCAGTCACTCATGCGCAGGGTGCGTATCGAACGTACTGCAGAGTCCGATCCCGGTTACCCGAACGCCGCGCCGGTCGATTATGTTCGGTTGCGGCTCACCGATGGCCGCGAACTGCGCACAGATGAAATTCACCGCGCAACCGGACACGCCGATCTTCCCCTGGGACGCGAGCAGATCGCGGCAAAGTTTGCCGAATGTGCGGCGGCTGCATCAATCAGCGAGGGCGTCGCAACGCGTCTTTTCGAAGCCCTGCAGACGATCGATCGTTGGCGTGGCACAGAAGACCTGCCCCTTCTTGCATGACGTCCGTCGAACTTTCCCGCACGCCGCCAGGAGCCGCCCACTCATGAATGAAGATCCGCAGCTCTATCCCTATCTGCCCAGCATCGCTCGACCGAAAATCAGCTGGCCGGGAGACGCGCGACTGGCCGTCTGGGTCGCGCCCAATATCGAACACTATGAATACGATCCACCGCCCAGTCCGGTGCGAAGTCCTACGCCGCGTCCCGCGCCCGATATCAACTGGCTCACGCTTCGAGACTATGGCAATCGTGCAGGTGTCTGGCGCATGATGGAGGTGATGGATCGCTACGGCGTGCGCGGCAGCGTCTCGCTCAACGTTGGCGTATGCGATCACTACCCCGAGATCATCGAGGCCTGTGTCAAGCGTGGCTGGGAACTGTTCTCGCACGGTGTCTACAACACGCGCTACCTCTACGGCATGGATACCGATCAGGAGCGCGAGCTGATCGAAGACGTGAAAGCCACCATTTATCGGGCCTCCGGGCAGCCCTTGTCGGGATGGCTCTCGCCCGCGTTGTCCAACACCGTGGACACCATGGATCTGCTGGCCGAAGCTGGCGTGCTCTATACCTGCGATCTGATGCATGACGATCAGCCGCTACCGGTCAAGGTGAAGTCGAATCACCGCCTGATCAGCATGCCCTATTCGCTCGAGATCAACGACTACACCTGTCTGGCGCTCAAGCGCATGACGCCGCGCCGCTACACCGAGACGATCAAGGCGCAGTTCGATCAGCTCTGGGAGGAGGGTGCGGACAATCCGCAGGTGATGTGTCTGCCGCTGCATCCATGGCTGATCGGCCTGCCGCACCGGTTGCGCGAATTTGACGAGGCGCTGCGCTACATCACCCGTCGCGACAAGGTCTGGCTCGCAACCGGTCGTGAAATTGCGCAGTGGTATCTGGCCAATCACTATGACCCGGTTATGGGCGCGCTTGGCGCCTAGAAAGGACCTCTCATGACGCTGCCCCGCTCGTATCTCGAATACCCGCGTCGTGCGCCCGGCATGGACCATGACCGCTACGACTATCGCAATCTGTTCCGGCACAAGAAGGTTGTTTGGCCAGGTGATGCGCGCGTCGCGCTGGTCGTGGTGCCGGTAGTGGAATTTTTCCCGCTGAACATGAACCCGGCGCAGATGGTGGTCAAGGCGGTGGGTGGCATGGAGCGCCCGTACCCTGACTACTGGAACTACACCACCCGCGACTATGGCACGCGGGTTGGCATCTACCGCATCTTCAAAGTGCTCGAGCAGTTGGGGCTTCCGGCATCGGTCGCGATCAACGCACGGGTCGCCGAGCGCGCCCCGTTTCTGTTGCAAGAAGTCACCCGCCGCAACTGGGAAGTGGTGGCGCATGGGCTGGATATGAGCCAGGTGTTTCACGGCAAGTCGGCGGTGGAGGAAGAACGCGCTGCGATCACCGCTGCGCTCGCGCTTCTGCGGCAGGCATCAGGCCAGTCTGTGACAGGCTGGCTTTCGCCCATGCAGTCTGAATCGCACGCCACCCTTGATCTCTTGAGTGAACATCAGATTCGCTACACGCTTGACTGGAATATCGACGACTTGCCCGTCCGTATGAATGCAGGCACGGGTGCTGTGTACGGCATGCCGTTCGCACTCGATGTGAATGACCGCCAGTCGGTGCTTGACTTCAACCTCTCGAATGACGCCTATGTCGAGCAACTGGTGGATGGCTTTGTCACGCTCTGGCAGGAAGCCGAGCAGTATGGAGGACGGGTCTTCACGATCTCGGCAAACAGTTGGCTCACCGGGCAACCCAATCGCATTGCAGCGTTCCGGCGTGCGCTGGAGATCATCCTGTCGCATCCGGGCGTCTGGCCAACCACGTATGGCGCACTACTGGACACCTATCAGGCGCAGGAGTGAGCATGGATCTGTGGCGCATGACGGCTGCGCAGGCCTCGGCAAGAATGGCCGAGGGGCTTCTCACCTGTGAGGACTACGCACGGGCGTTCCTCGAGCGCGTGGCCGCGCGCGATGCGCAGGTGCGGGCCTTCACCTCTGTCGATCCGGCTGCCGTGCTCGCCAGTGCGCGGGAGCGTGACCGCGAGCCGCGGCGAGGGCCGCTGCACGGCATCCCGTTTGCAGTGAAGGACGTGATCAACACCCGCGATGCGCCCACGCAGCACAACTCTCCGATTTATGAAGGCCATCGACCGGGCGAAGATGCCAACTGCGTCGCTGTCCTGAGGGCGAGCGGCGCCGTCATGCTGGGCAAGACCGACACGCTTGAGTTTGCCTCCGGTGGCCGACGACCGCTCACGCGCAATCCGCATGATCTTTCGCGAACGCCAGGTGGATCCTCCTCGGGATCGGCCGCCGCAGTCGCCGACGGCATGGCGCCGCTATCGCTTGGCACCCAGACGGGCGGCTCAACGATTCGGCCTGCCTCGTTCTGTGGCATCCATGGTATGAAGCCCACCATCAGCCGGATCAGCTTTGAAGGCATCAAGCACTATTCGCTGCACCTGGATACCGTAGGCCTCTATGGGCGCTCGGTTCCCGATCTCTGGCTGCTTGCCCAGGCCTACCGGATTCTCGACTCCGCCGAGCTCTCGCCGCCCGCGCCCGATGCGCTCACCATCGGCTTGTGCGAGACGCCAATGTGGTCGGCAGCCACGGAGGACGCGCGGGAAGCGCTGCATGCAGCGGCCGAGCGATTTTCCAGGGCCGGTGTTCGTGTGCGGCCCTTCGTGATGCCTGCGTCGTTCAACACGCTTACCGCCGAACAGGATGCGCTCATGCACGAAGGGGGGCGCGCTGCTTTTCTTCCCGAGTACCTCGCCCACCGGGATCGGCTGCACAGCGACTTTGCGAAGAAGGTTGAAAACCGCAATGGCTACCATCCCGCGCAGATGCGGGCGGCCCTCGATGCGGTCGCAGCCCGGCGTGTGGAGTTCGAGTCGATGATGTCCGGGTTCGATGCGGTGATGACGCTGAGCGCTCCTGGCGAGGCGACACCGGGTCTGGCTTCGCAGGGGGAGGCCACCTTCAATCGCATGTTCACTGCGCTGGGTGTGCCCTGCATCAGTTTGCCCGGCATGACCGGCGCCAACGGGCTGCCCATCGGTGTTCAGCTGATCGAGCGGCGCTATGAGGATGACCGATTGCTGCAGGTGGCCGCAGCGCTCTCGCCCCTTCTCCTGCCGCAAGGCGCATGCCCATGAGCGCAAGCCCTGTCGCTGATCCTTCTGCCTCCACGCCGGAGCGCCTGCAGATCGGTCTGCTGGCCTTTAACGACATGTTGCTTCTCGACCTCGTCGGCCCGTGGGAGGTGTTTTCTAGCGTGCCCTGGGCACAGGTGCACCTGATCGCACCCCGCGCCGGACCGGTCAAGGCCGCCAAGGGATTGAGAATCGAGCCCACCTCCACCTACGCCGATTGCCCGGCGCTCGATGTGGTTTGCGTACCGGGTGGGCCCGGTGTCGCAGCGCTCATGGAAGACGAATCAACGCTTGCCTTTCTCAGGCGTCAGGCGGACCGCGCGAGGGTGGTGAGCGCGGTCTGCACCGGATCGCTGGTGCTCGGCGCGGCAGGACTTTTGCGCGGCCGTCGTGCCACGTGCCACTGGTTGTCGTTGCCGCTGGTTGCAGCCTTTGGCGCGACGCCTGTCGATGACCGTGTGGTCGAGGACGGACCCCTGATTACTGGCGGGGGCGTCACCGCGGGCATCGATTTCGGACTCCATGTGGTCGCTCGACTCTGGGGGCAGGCGGTTGCTGAGCGCGTCCAGCTTGGCCTCGAATATGCGCCCGCGCCACCGTTTGATTCGGGCAGTCCATTGCGCGCGCCGCCAGCCCGGGTCAATGAGGTGCAACAGGCGTCGGCAGCGATGCAGGCGGCGCGTGAAGCGGTCGTGGCCCGAGCGGCGGCACGCCTGGTTTAAACCTTTTCTTCCGAGGCTCAACGCCCATGATCATCGACTATCGCGCCTACACGCTTCACTCCGGAACCGTCTCGGCATTCATGGAGCTGTTTGAAACGGAGGGGCTTGAGCCGCAGGTTCGCATCTGCGGCAACTTCCTTGGGCTTTACCGCACCGAGGTTGGGAATATCAACCAGATCATCATGATGTTCGCCTACCAGGATCTGAATGATCGGCAGCGTCGGCGTGATCAGCTTTATCAGGATCCGGCCTTCAAGGCTTACCTGACGAAGGTGCGGCCTTTCCTGCGCGACCAGGAGGTCAGGCTGCTCACGCCTTCCCGGTGCAATCCGCCCATCGGTGAGCTCAGCTTTGGCGCCTGACCCAGTGTGCGACAAACGAGGAGCGGTCCTGGCGCGGCGCGCGCGACCCAGGTCTGCCGAGGAGCGTTCATGAGGGCTGCGCATTCACTTCCCGGGCCGATTGAGGGCGCGTCGGTCTGGTACGGACGGCAGGTTGCCGAGAGCCCGCACACCTGGTGCTTTGCCTTGGACGATGCCGATCTTGTCGAACTGCAACAGGCGGCGGAGCGCTTTCTCGACACAGGCGCCGATATCAGCGAAATCAGAGCAGCCAGTTTTCCGGTGCCCCGGCTTTCCGCGCGGCTCGGCGCCTGGCACGAGCGACTGGTCAACGGTGCGGGCTTTGCGCTGTTGCGGGGGCTGCCTGTTGATGAGTGGCCGCGCGCGGTGAGTGCGGCGGCGTTCTATGGCGTGGGCGCCCACCTGGGGCTCGCCCGGCCGCAGAATGCGCAGGGTCATATGCTGGGGCATGTGATCGACATGGGCCTTGATGCCAAGGATCCGCGTGTGCGCATTTACCAGACGCATGCTCGGCAAACGTTTCACACGGATTCCTGCGATATCGTCGGTCTTCTGTGTCTGCGCAAGTCGAGGCGGGGGGGCGAGTCGGCGCTGGTTTCGTCCAACACAATCTATAACGAGATGCGTGAGCGTGAGCCGGCACTCGCGGCCGCGCTGTTCGATCCGCTCGCCACCGACCGGCGGGGTGAAGTGCCGCCTGGCGGCCAGCCCTTCTTTTCGATCCCGGTTTTCAATTGGTACCGGGGATTGATGTCAACCATCTATCACCGGCAATACATCGACTCTGCGCAGCGCTTTGCCGAGGCCTTTCGTCTTACGCCTTTGCATATTGAGGCGCTCAATTATTTCGACTCGTTGGCCGAGAGTCCGGCACTGCATTTCATGATGGATTTCGAGCCTGGCGACATGCAATTTGTACATAACCACACCATGCTGCATGACCGGATGGGTTTCGAAGACTGGCCCGAATCGGAGCGTCGTCGGCATCTGCTGCGCCTGTGGTTGTCGTCGCCGCGCGCGAGGCCGCTGCCGCCTGTCTATGCTGAGCGCTATGGCTCGGTGAAACCGGGTGAGCGGGGCGGGGTCATGATGCCGGCGGTACGCTGGTATGCGCCACTGGAGCCCTGATGCCATCGGCGAGTCTCTGGTCAGCGCTTGAGCTGGGCGGTGGACCTCGGTTGCCCAACCGGATCGTGATGGCGCCATGCACGCGCAATCGCTGCACAGCCGATCTGTCACCCCCGCACGATGCGATCGAGCATTACGCCAGTCGCGCTGAAGCCGGTCTGCTGATCACCGAGGCCACCATGATCGCCCCGGAAGTCCAGGGCTATCTCGATACGCCCGGGCTGTTCCTCGATTCTCATGAGGCGGCATGGTCAAGGGTTGCGAGCGCGGTCCATGAGCGTGGTGGTCGGATCTTTGTTCAGCTCTGGCATACCGGAAGGGTGGCGCACTCCTATTTTTCGGGGCAGCAACCGGTGGGCGCCTCGGACGTGCTCGACCGGGTGCCGCGCCGGCAGGCGGGTGTTGCCAGCCTGTACAACGAACGCCCCCGCATGCTCTCAAGCACGCAAGTCGAGGGGGTGATCGCGCAGCACCGGGACAGCGCCCTACGGGCCAAGCGGGCTGGGTTCGATGGCGTCGAGGTTCACGGGGCCAACGGCTATCTGATCGAACAGTTTCTGCGCAGCCACACCAACCGCCGCACCGACGACTGGGGAGGCGACCCCGAGCGTCGCGCACGGTTTGGGATCGAAGTGGTGCGCGCCTGCATCGATGTGTTCGGTGAGGGTCGGGTGGGCCTGCGTTTGTCGCCCGCCGCCTACTTCGGTGAAATGACCTGGACCCCAGGCGACAATGAAGCTTATGCAGCGTTGCTTTCGGCCCTCGCCGATTTACCGCTTGCCTACGTCCATACCGGTATTGTCGAGGACTGCGCCTATGACTACCTGGGTGGCACTTCCACAGAATTTTTACGGCGACACTGGCGTGGTTGTCTCATCGCCAATGGTGCGTACACGCCTGAACGTGCCGAGCAGATGCTGCGCGAGGGCAGTTGTGAGCTGGTGTCCTTTGGCAAGCTCTTTCTTGCCAATCCTGATCTGCCCAGACGCCTGCGGGACGGACTGGCACTGACCGCTTATTCGCCCTCTCTTCGCCTGCCCCCCACGTATGCGCGCTCGCCCAATCTTGGTCCCGATGCGCCGGTGTTCGTGAGGTAGGCGGGCCGCGCGTCAGACCGGATCAACCTGGGCGGGAATGTCGATCTGGAAATGTTTTTTCGCCACCGCGCGCAGCTCATCGAACACGATGCCGATTCGAACCGGCCGGAAGCTGCGCAGATCGATGATGGATGATCCTAGGCCGCGAGCATTGCTGTACTTCGAGGCGCCGCGGTCAAGCGCGAGCGTGGTGGCGGCGACCACCTCCGATTCGACATCGCGGAAGTGAAACTTGCTGCCGGTAAGCGAGCGGTTGGCGGAAGATCCGAAGACGGGTTTGAAGGTTTCGAGCGCTCGGCGCGCGATTTCGTCGTGTGTGGGACCAGCGTTCATCAGGATATCCATCGTGCCCGCTTTCGACGCGTTGGCGATCACAAACGGGGCGATGTCCCGGAACAGCGGATGATCCGCCCGAAAGGGCGCCACGATCGAAATGGGCAGCTGATGATCGAAGATCACGGCGCGCACGAAATCTCGCGCCCGCGCGTCAATCTCGATGACCTCCATGAACATGTCGTAGGAGCCGAACATGCCACAGGGCTTTGAGAAACTCCGTTGCTTGGCTTCGTAGATCCTGCGGATGGCGGGCTCGGTGTGTCCCACGATTGCGTAGCCGACATCGGCCTTGAAGATGGCCACGCCGCCCGCAACAACGGTGTCATGCACTTGGCGGCCATCGGCAATCGGATCAGGAGTGGTTTGCTCGCTCATGGTGGGGGTCTCTTTCCGGAAAAGGGAGTCAGGCTGCAGGCCGCTCGGGCAGCGTGATGTTGAAGTGCCGCTTCAGAATGTCCTGAATGTTTTCATAGCAGCTTCCAAACCGCACGACCTGAAGCGTTTCGCAATCGAGCAGGGTGGATGAGGCCTGCCAGGGGTGGTATTTCATCAGACCATAGTTGATCGTCACATCCGCAATCGCGAGGATTTCGGGTTCGATGTCTTCCACCCTGAATTTCGTGCCGTGCAGTGAAAGATTGGCAGACGATCCGAACAGCAGTGTCTGCGCGCGCAGGCTTACCCTGGTGATGGCGGCATGAAAGGGACCGGAATTGAGCAGCATCAGCAGGGTGTTGTCCTTGGTGCTGCGCTCATAGGTGTCAGGGTCGAGTTTGCGCAGCAGCGGATGGTCTGCATGGCAGGGTGCGATCAGCCCAAGCGGCAGATCATAGTCCTGGGTGATGGCCTGCACGATCGCGCGCCCGCGGTCACTTACCCGATGAAGCTCGCGGTGCAGGTCGTCGTTGCCCAGCATGGCGTTCAGCTTGGTGGGCGCTCTGCGCTTGGTGTCGAAGATGCGGCGCAGCGCCGGGCCGTGGGCTGCAATGAGCGAGTAGCCGACATCGTTTGGAAGAATTGCGATTCCACCCTGCTGCATCACCTGGAAGGCGCGGTCGGCATCGGCGCTCGGGTTGATTACGGCCATTGTTGTCACCTGGATCTTGGGCTTGGGAACTGGCGATTGTAATGAGCAGCGGCGGTCAGTGGCCGCGGCCGTGCAACAGGTGACACGCGGTTAGCGATTGAGCCGCACCGCCTCGAAATTGAGCACCGCCGCAAAACTCACCCAGAGCAGGTAGGGCACGAGCAGGAGCGCCGCGCGGGGCGCGTAGGGTCGGAAGTGGAGGATGAGCGCGACGATCGAGCCCCACAGGATCACCACCTCGGCGAGCGCCCAGTCGGGGCGGCGCAGGAAAAAATAGAGCAGGCTCCAGCCCACGTTGGCGAGCGCGTTGATTGCCAACAGCGTGAGCATGCGCGTGCGGGGCGAAGGTTCGCGGTGGGCACCGGCGCGCCAGCCGACCACTGCCGCCCAGGCGATCATGAAAAAGAGCAAGGTCCAGGCGGGTCCGAAGGCCCAGTCGGGAGGCTTGAATGCAGGCTGTTTGAGCGCGTAGTACCAGTCATCGAGCCGGGTGAGCGCGCCGCCCGTGCCTGCGACGATGATGACCGCGACCGCTGCGACAAGCGAGTCGATGCCCAGACCGCGCGCAGGCGGGCTCGCGGCAGCGCCTGCGAGAGGCGTTGCCGCGTCAGGCAAAGGGGACGGCTGAACGGACTGCGAGGGCGGTTGCTGCGATGGGGTCATGCCTTGGCGATGCCGAACAAATGCGCAAGATCCTTCAGGAAAATACGCAAGTGTGCAAGCGGACGCCGGCGGACCAGTCGCTTGTTCATGTAGGAGTCGAAGGTAATTTGCTGCACGTCGCGATCGCGGCAGATCTTGACGAACTGTTCGCGCCGCTTGTCGTTGCCATACCAGAACCGTTGCAGCAGACCCAGCACAAAGAACACCCGACCATGCTCTTTCATGAAGCGTTTACGGGCCGATGCGAGCTCGGCGCCACGCCCGCTCTGAAGGGCAGCCAGCGCGGCGTCGGCTGCCAGGCGGCCGCCCAGCATGGCGTAGTAAATGCCCTCACCCGATGCGGGTGCGACCACACCTGAAGCGTCGCCCGCCAGCACCACGTTGCGTCCGTTGTCCCAGCGCGGCAGCGGCTTGAGCGGAATCGGTGCGCCCTCACGGCGCAGTGTCTCGAAGCGATCCAGACCTGCAGTTCGGCGCAGGTCGGCTACCGCGCTGCGAAGCGAGAATCCTTTGTCCATACTGCCTGTGCCCACCGAAAAACACTTGCCGTGGGGAAACACCCAACCGTAGAAATCGGGCGATAGCGTACCGCGGTAATAGACGTCGCATCGGGAGGGGTCGTAGTCGACGCCTGCGCGATCTTCAGCGGCCGGCGCGCGCACAATCTCGTGATACGCGAAGACGAATTTCCCCTTGTCGGAGTCGGCGATGGCCTGCGCGGCAACACGCGATTTTGCGCCGTCGGCACCGATCACAAGCCGGGTGCGGATGCTGACCGAGACCTCGGCGCGCTCGCCTGCGCTCGCGCGGCTCTGGATGCGTACGGTGGTGATGCCATCGGCATCGGGACCATCGAGCCGCTCGAAGGTGCCGATCAGCCGGGTGGCGCCGTGTTGTGCGGCACGCTGCCTCAGCCACTCATCAAATTCGTCGCGATCAACCAGTCCGACGAAGCCGTTTTCAATCGGTATATCGACCCGCTGGTCGGAAGGCGAAATCATGCGCGCGCAGCGTGCGTGCGCGACCAGCAGGCTCTCGGGAATGTCGAAGTCGCGGATGGCGCGCGGTGGAATCGCGCCGCCGCAGGGCTTGATCCGACCGGCACGGTCGACCAGCAACACGCGTCGGCCGGCGCGCGCGAGATCATCTGCGGCGGTGGCACCGGCTGGGCCACCGCCGACCACGACGACGTCATAGAGGGTGTCTTCAGGCATGAGCGCCTCCCGGGGCGAGGGGTTGGGGTGGGATCTGTTGGGCTTCGCCGCCTGCGGCGGGTTCGCGAATCTGGCTGGCCAGGCGCGCGGCCAGGATGAAGAGGAGCGCCTCCAGGCCGAACACCACCGCATAGGCGAGCGCGGTGTCCTGGATGACAAGACGGGCCAGGTCGGAGAGGGCCGTTCCCAGGAGCCCGCCGCTGCCAAAGGCGAGCGCCTGTGCTGCGCCCCACAGCCCCATGCGCGTGCCTTCGCGACGGCCTTCGCCTTCGCCCGCGAGCCGCATCATGGAAGCGATGGCGGCGATCGAAAACGCGCCATTGGCCGCGCCAAGCAGGAACACGTTGGCGCGAAGCGGCCACCCTGGTCCGGCCACACCAGCCGCCACCAGGCCTGCGAGCGCAAAGCCCGATGCGATGCAGCCGCCTACCGTCCAGAAACGCAGCGACCCCAGGCGGCGGCCGAAAATGCGGCCACTGCCGGCAAGCGCCACCAGCAACATGCCGCAGAGGATGCCCGAATGCTGCAGCCCCGAGAGCTTGGTGGTTTCGCCCGGAGTAAAGCCAAAGACCGTGCCTGCGAAGGGCTCGAGGATGAGGTCTTGCGCGCTGAAGGCGAGCATCGAAATGAATACGAAAACCGTGAAGTGACGGGCGGCGGGTTCGCGCCAGACCTTGGTGAGCGTGGCGCGAAAGCCCTCTGAGGCGGGGCCGGTTTCCTCCGCTCGATGAGTGTCGACCGCGCGTTCGAGCCGGAACAGCATCAGCAGGGTGACCACCAGCGCAATTGCGGCCACCCCGGCAGCCACAGCGAGCAGGCGGGCCTCCGAATAAGGGTCGAGCAGATGGCCGGCGATGCCCGCGGTGACCGCAAATCCGGCGATCATCATGAGCCACACCAGGGTGGCGGCACCCGCGCGCCGCCGCGGGGCCACCCGCTTGGCGAGCAGGACCAGAACCGAAGTGCCGCTCGCACTCACTCCGATACCGATCATGAGAAACGCCAGCACCGATAGCGCGATGCCGGTGCCAAGTGATCCGCTCATGGTGACCACGGCGACCGCACCCAGCAGACCGCCGCAGGCGAGGACCGCCATGCCGCCCAGGATCCAGGGTGTACAGCGCCCCGAGCGATCGGATCCGAAGCCCATTCGCGGCCGCAGGATCTGTACTGCATAGTGCATGGCGACCAGGAGTCCCGGCAGCACGGCAGGCAGGGCAAGCTCAACCACCATGATGCGGTTGAGTGTCGAGGTGGCGAGCACCACGATGCCACCCAGACAGGCCTGGATGAGGCCCAGGCGCGCGATCGCCAGCCAGCCGAACTGCGAGCCGGCCGGCAAGACAGGTTCGTGTTCCGGTTCGAGCGATTGATTCACTGTTTCCTCCTGATCGCGTTGGCCTCACGGATACGTGCCGTGCGGCTCAGCCCAGACCCCGAAGCGCGAAGGCGCTGACCATCATTCCCGAGACGTAGAGCGGCACGCCGAAGCCGCTGTAGAAGAGCGCCTGCTGAATCGGGGCCGCGATCAGGCGGCGCATCAGCACTGCCTGGGCCGCGATCAGCACAGCAACCGATACCGCGGACACCGGCGCCCCCCACTGTGCGAGCAGAATCACCACGATGATCTGCGGCACCGCCATGACCCAGCACGCCACCCGTGCTGCCCGGTCGGGGCCGAGTTGCACCGGGAGCGACCGGATGCCCATGCGCGAATCGCCCTCGATGGCCTTGAAGTCATTGAGGGTCATGATTCCGTGGGCACCGATGCTGTAGAGGAGGGCAAGGAGCAGCGAGCGCGCCTCGGGCAGCGCGCCGCCCGCCATGACTGCCGCGCCAGTGATCCAGGCGAGTCCCTCGTAGGACAGACCACAGGCGAGGTTCCCCCACCAGCCGTTCTGCTTGAGCCGCACGGGGGGCATGCTGTAGGCCCAGGCCAGCACCAGTCCGAGCGCGGCAGCGGCAAAGCCCCATATCCCAAGCCCGGTAGCCACCAGCAGGGACAGCACTGTCCAGGCGATAGCGACATACAGCCCCCAGCGCCCGGGCATGCGGCCGGATGGAATGGGGCGATGCGGTTCGTTGATGGCATCGACGTGGCGATCAAACCAGTCGTTCACTGCCTGGCTGGTTGCGCACACCATGGGACCCGCCAGCAGCACGCCCAGAAGGGCGAGCGGCCAGTGCGTGGCGAGCTGCGCCCCCGAGGCCACCACGCCGCAGGCAAACGCCCACATGGGTGGAAACCAGGTGATGGGCTTGAGCAGCTCGGTAAACGCCGAGAGGGTGGGGACAGTGCGGACAGCCATCCGTGGATTCTCTGCTTGACAAAACTGAACGTCAATTGCAATTTACACATCTTGGCGTCGTCCCGGACAGTTTGTTTCGGTACGGCCCCCCGAATCCGTCGCTAGGAGGCGACAACCGCCGATGCTTCAATCCGCGTCCGACGCCCTGCCGCTTGCGGGCCCACGAGGTGCCCCGATCGCACCGCCCCTGCCGGAGGCCGCGCTGGGCGAGGCGCGCGCCGCCCCCGCGCGGGTCATGCCGGGTCGTGCCGCCTCGTCTGGCGCGCCCCGGGTGGTCATTATCGGCAGCGGCTTTGGCGGCCTCGCCTGCGCTATCCGCATGCTCTGCAAGGGCTATCGGGTGACGGTGCTCGAGCGGCTCGATCAGCCGGGTGGCCGTGCGAGCGTCTTCACGCAGGACGGCTTCACCTTTGATGCCGGTCCCACCATCGTGACTGCGCCGTTCCTTCTCGAGGAGTTGTGGGCGTTGGCTGGCCGACGCTTTGCCGATGACGTGGACCTGCGGCCGATGAATCCTTGCTACCGGATTCGTTTTGATGACGGCACCCACTTCGACTACCAGCGCGAGCCGCAGGCCATGATCGAGGAGGTACGGCGGGTGAGTCCGCAGGATGTGGGCGGCCTGCACGCTTTCATGGCCGAAGCCGATCGCTGTTTCAGGCTGGGCTACGAGGGGCTGGGCACGGTGGCCTTCGAGTCGCTTGGCGACCTGTTTGCGGCCTTGCCGGCCATGGTCCGGATGCGCGCCTGGCGCAGCATCTATCAAATGGCATCGCGCCACTTCAAGAGCGAAAAGCTTCGTCAGGTCTTCAGCTTTCACCCGCTTCTGATCGGCGGCAACCCCATGTCGGTCACCAGTGTCTACAGCCTCATTCCCTCGCTCGAGCGCATCCACGGCGTGCATTCCGCCATGGGCGGCACGGGCGCGATCGTGCGGGCGATGGCCCGGCTGATCGGCGAACTGGGTGGCGAGATCCGGTTGGGCGCGGATGTCGCTCGCATCCGGGTGGTGGATCAGCGTGCGCGTGGGGCCATTCTCGCAAGCGGTGAGCGGGTCGATGCCGACATCGTGGTGTCGAATGCGGACAGCGCATGGACCTACAAGCATCTGCTGAAGGCCGAGCCCCGCCGTGTATGGACCGATCGTAAAGTGGAGCGCGCGGCCTATTCAATGGGGCTCTTCGTCTGGTACTTCGGCACCCGACGGCGCTATCCCGATATTCCGCATCACATGATCCTGCTTGGCCCGCGCTACCGCGAGCTGCTGGGTGACATCTTCGATCGCAAGGTGCTGGCAGACGACTTCAGTCTCTACCTGCATCGACCTACCGCAACCGACACCTCCCTTGCGCCCGAGGGTTGCGACACGTTTTATGTGCTCTCGCCGGTGCCGCATCTCGAGGCCGGCATCGACTGGGCAAGCCGCGCCGAGCCCTATCGGCAGCGCATCGCACAGATGCTGGGCGATACGGTTCTGCCCGGTTTGTCCGAGGCGATCTGCACAGAGCGCTATCTCACGCCGGCCGACTTCGAGAGTCGTTATCTCGCTTTCAAAGGCGCGGCCTTCGGCATGGAGCCCAGGCTCCTGCAGAGCGCATGGTTCCGGCCGCACAACCGCAGCGAAGACATCCGCGATCTCTACCTGGTGGGGGCCAGCACCCATCCTGGCGCAGGCATTCCAGGCGTGCTCACGTCGGCCAAGGTGCTCGATTCGATCATTCCGCCCGCCGCCCGGGTTGCACGCGCGCAGGCGGTCTTATGAACATGCATTCAAGCCCGGAGATCGAGCGTCTGCTTGCTGCGCCCGCGCCCGATTGTGTGGAGTTGATGCGGCACGGATCGAAATCGTTTTTTGCCGCCTCGCGGCTGCTTCCCGCGCGCTATCGTGATGCCGCCGTATCGCTCTACGCTTTTTGTCGTGTGGCCGATGACGAGGTCGATGGCAGTGGAGCGAGCCCCGACACGCTGGCCGCGCTCCATCGCCGGCTCGACGCCGTGTATGCCGGTACGCCCCATGCCATCGCAGCCGATCAGGCGTTCGCGCGCGTGGTGCATCGCTATCGGCTGCCGCGTCGCATCCCGCTTGCGCTGCTGGAAGGCTTTCAGTGGGATGCGCAGGGCCGGCGCTATCGCACGTTCGAGGAGCTGCTTGACTACTGCGCGAGGGTGGCCGGCACGGTCGGCGCCATGATGGCGCTGGTGATGGAGGTGCGCGACGAACGGGCGCTTGCGCGGGCCTGCGAGCTGGGCGTGGCGATGCAGCTCACCAACATCGCCCGCGACGTCGGCGAAGACGCGCGCATGGGACGCATCTATCTTCCGCTTGAGTGGCTGCGCGAAGAGGGGCTGGACCCCGATGTCTGGCTCCTTGATCCGCGGTTCTCGGCGGCAGTCGGGCGCCTGGTCGAGCGGCTGCTGAACGAGGCTGACGCGCTCTACCGTCGGGCCGAGGAAGGGCTGTGGAATCTGCCGCGCGGCTGCCGTCCGGCGATCCTCGCGGCGCGGCTGATCTATTCCGATATCGGTGTCGAGATTCGTCGGGCCCGGCTCGACTCCATCAATCGCCGCGCGGTGGTGAGCGGCCGTCGGAAGCTTGTCCGTGTCGCGCAAAGTCTGCCGTGCGCGCTGTCGGCGCCGCGTCGGCCGCGTGGTCATGTGCCGCTCGATGCGATTCGTTTCCTCGTCGAGGCTGCCTCATCGGCGATCGCCGATCTGCCGCCGCGCAGCGTCGCGGAAAAAGCCGCCTGGATGGTGAATCTTCTGGTGACGGTGGCCGAGCGCGAGCGCTCAACGCAGGCGTGGCATCCGCCAGGGCAGCATCAGTCGGACCAGCGCTGAGCGCAGGCGAGGGCCATTCAGCGTTTCATGCACGGACACCACCTGCCGTCCGTCCACCGTGGATTCTGCAAGCGAGCGTACATAAAACGGTGTGTCCTCTAGCGTGCGGGTGATGCGTGGTGCGGGTCCAGCACCCTCCGACCGAATCGATCGGCCGATCCGCCAACCGGTTCGGGCGAGTGCGTGGCGGGGCCCGGGATCAAACTCGGTCACCTGGCCGTCGGTCTGGAATCGGCGGGCGATCAGGTGCTCGCGGCCGTCGCGGGTGCGCAGGTCATAGACCACCGCTGACGATCCGTCATCAACCGTCGCTCGCGACCAGTCCCATTCGTCATAGCGAGACTCGATCGGCTCATCGCCTTCATTTGAGTCCAGATAGCCGTGCCCCTGCCACTGGATGCCGGGCGAGTCGAAGTCAACGGAGATCCTTCCTGCGGGGGCGAGTGGGCCCCAGCGATGCCGCCCCGAGGGATCGAGCGGAAGCTGCCAGTCGAACCAGCGCTGGGCGCTCAGGCGCACCGTTCCGCGCACTGCGAGCGGAATCGGCGCCGAGCGCTCATCGATCCGGATCACCAGCTCCGAGCCGGTCCACTCGAGTGCGCTCGGGCCGACCCTGAACTCGCGGGCGCTGCGCTCGATGCTCGCGCGGCTGCGCTCGGTCATCGTCCAGCGCTTGCGGCCGGGCGTGTAGAGCGCCACGTTGATCGCGCAGAAATTTTCCGGATCGACCGGCGCACCGGAGCGCGCTGCACGTTCGCGAGCCCAGGCGTAGTAGGGCGAGAACACGCTTCCGACAAAGGCAATCAGTGTGATCGCGTGAGTGCCGCAATCGCTCAGGCCGTCGACATACCACCAGAGATACGCACCCGAGCCGACCGCCTGGTCGAATCGAGGTGTGCCATCAGGGTTGCGGCCGCGAGCCGGCCCGACAGGGTGGCCATTGGCACGCCCGCTCCCGGGTGTGCGCTGCCCCCCGCCAGGAACAGCCCCGGAATCGCCGTGGCGGCCGAGGGTCTGCGAAAGGAGGACATCCAGCCGTGCGGGGCCATCCCGTAGAGCGCGCCCCCGCTCGCCGGAAAGCGTTGGTGAAATAGCTGCGGCGTGGTGCAGACCTGCGCCTCGCTCGCTGCACGGATCGTGAGGCCACAGCGCTGCAGATGGGAAAAGGCGATGCTTCGGCATTGTTCGATCTCCTCGGCGGCGGGCGCAGACTGGTCGCCGCGTGCCGGCGCGTTGATGAGGCAAAACAGGCGCTCGGGCTGTCCGGGGGGCGTGGCTTCGGTGCCCGCCCGGTCCTGTGCGCACAGATAAAGCGTGGGATGCCGGGGCAGTCGACCCTGCCGGAATATGTCGTCGAACTCGGTGGCATAGCCCGGCTGAAAAAACACGTTGTGGTAGCTGAGGTCAAAGCCGTCAGCGACGCCGTGAATCGCAAAGGTGAGTGCCGATAGCGAGCGCGGTGACAGACCATCGGGCCGAACCGCGGGGCGCGCGGCCTCGCCGAGGAGGCCACCGGCCAATGCCTGCGCGTCGCCGTTGAACACCACCGCGTCCGCGGTGATTCGATTGCCATCGTCGAGGGTCACGCCGCTTGCGTGCCCGGCGCTCACATCGATCGAGCGAACCCCGCACCCCAGCCGCAAATCAACCCCCAGTCGGCGGGCGGTACGCTCCATACGGGTGGCTACTGCCTGCATCCCGCCATCGGCCGCCCACACCCCTCGCAGCTCGACATAGGCGATCAGCGCGAGCGTGGCGGGCGCCTCCCAGGGTGAGCCGCCGCAGTAGGTCGCGTAGCGCGCGAACAGCTGACGCAGGCGCGGATCGTGGAAGTGCCGTGCGAGGCTTCGCCAGAGGCTTGCGAACGGGCCCAGGCCCGCCAGTAGCGCGAGCCCGCGCACGCCCAGATCCTGGCTCATCGAGGCAAGCGTCGGACGTTCGGCGCGAATGTAGGCGTGCTCAAGCGCGTGGTAGAGCTTGCGCGTTTCATCACAAAAGGCGAGAAATCTGGCCGCTTCAGCGGCGCCTGCAAGCTTGCCGATTGCGTCGGCCGATGCCTCAGGACTCGCGTGCAGGTCGAGTTGTTCACCTGCTGTCCAGGCGTGGCGCGCGATGACCGGTAGTGGCCGCAGGGTGAGCGTGCCATCTTCGAAGCGCTCGCCGCAGTCGGCCAGCAGCTGATCGAAGACCCAGCGCATGGTGAGTACCGTGGGGCCGGCGTCAATTCGTACCGGTCCAACTGCTTGCTGATGAATCTTGCCGCCGGTGACCTGTGCGCGCTCAAGCAACGTCACCTCAACGCCCTGGCGGGCGAGGTCGCAGGCGGCAGCCAGCCCACCCGCGCCCGCGCCGATCACGATCACGCGTCGGATGCTCATACGGTGCTGTCCAGTCGGTCGCCGACTTCCCGGCCCTGGCGCAGCGGCTGGCCCATCCGCTGGCCAAGCTCAGAGTTGGCCTGCGGCCAGTGCCCGCCGATCTCGAGCACCCGAAACCGCGTGAACATGGACTCGGAAAAAAATCCCTGCGAATAGGCCTGGCGGATGGCCTCCAGATGGGCGCCGCTTCGCGCGTAGGCGTCCATGGCAGGCTGGTCATGCCAGAGGCTGAACGTAGCCTGCCGCAGCAGTGGCGCCTCGCCCAGCCCAACCGCAAACAGGCATCCAGGCGCCTGAGCGAGCGATACCTCTGCAGCGGGCGAGAGCGACCAGAACCGGCGGGCGAGGTGGGGTCTGATCGAGGCCCGCGTAAGCGAGGCCACCATGGTGTCGGGGGGCGGTGCGGCATCGGACTGGGCGACCGCCAGGCTGTGACCTGACCAGCTCCCGCGGCTTGCGAGCGGCTCGAGCAGAACGGTGAGCCACTGCTCGGCGCGATCCTTCCAGCGCGCAACCTCGTCGGATTCTGCCAACCACTTGCGGGCGGAGTCGGTATGGTCGAATGCGCAGAAAAGCCCGAGGCGGTTCCAGGCTGGGCGGAGCCCGAAGCCGCCTTGGTGGCCGCTGCCAAGCACCTTGCGCCAGCGCATGGTCGGGGCAGGGGGTGGGGTGAGCGGGCCCTGCATCAGTTGCGCGAGGCCCCATGCGATGTAGGCTGGGCGCCACACCGCCAACAGCAGCGCGACACTGGTCGCTGTCGGGTTGGGGCCCGCCCCGGCCCGCGGGCCGGAGATCCCCGCCGTGCCTACCTCAGGCACCGCTGTCGTCGGGGTCGGGACCTTCGATCCCGTAGCGGCGAAGCTTCACGTACAGGCTCTGTCGTGAGAGCCCCAGCATATCGGCCGCCGAGGCGCGGTTGTTTCGCGTGATCTTGAGCGCAGCCTCGATACAGAGCCGTTCGATGAGATCGACGGTTTCGCCGACGATGTCTTTCAGCGGCATCCGACCCACCAGTGCCGCGAGATCGCTGCTCGACCGCGTGACGGCGGTGGGCTCGTCCTGCGCGCCCAGTCGACGACCCGTATCGCGGACCACGAAGGCGAGGTAGGGGTCGCTTTCGCTGGCTACCGCGACCCCGGAAATTTCGACCGGAACGGGAATGCCGCCGCTACCCACCAGGCGGGTGGCGAACAGCCGGATGGTGCCGCCCTGCGCGAGGCTGTTGATCAGCACGGCAAGGTCGGTGTTCGAGCGTCCCAGCCAGCGGTTGAGCGGCTCGCCGATGATCTGTCCGGCATGCGCCATCTGGATCATTTCAACGAAGGCTGGGTTGGCGCTCTGGATGAGGCCTCTTGCGTCGGTGAGCACGACGCCGTCACTGAACTGGCGGATGGCCTCGAGGATCGACGCATCTTCGCCGGTGAAGGCAAGTCGCGACTCGGGCTCAAGCCGCAGCAGCACCACAGTCTCTTCTTCCTGCCGCAGACTGGAGATGAACAGGTGTGCAGGCTTCTTGTCATGCCCGAACTTGAGGGTGAGTTCGGCCGGTCGCCCGGATCCGATCACCTGCTCGACCGTGACGCGGAAGGCCGCAGTGGCCTTGGGCCCGAGAAAGCTGTCGATCGTGCGCATGGCGAGCGTTTCGCGATCGAGCCCGAAATAGAGCGAGGCGGCGCGGTTGGCCTCGACCACCGTGTGCTCGTCGGGTTGCACGATCAGGATGGGGTCACGGATGACATCGAGCAGTTGCCGGTGCTGGTTCTCGATTCGGCGCAGGCGCAGGTAATCGGTTTCCATCCGCTGCTGCGCCTCAAGGAGGCGTGCCTGCAGCGAGGCCACCACGCGCAGGTCGCGACCCACTGCCACCATTTGTCCGGAATCGCCTACCCGGATCAGGGAAAACAGGATGGGGATGTCGCGCCCGGCGGCGTCAATGTGGTTGATGTGCCGCCAGCGCGAGGTGCGCCGTCCGGCACCGGCCTCGCGCAGCAGTTCGTCGACCTTGGGCCGGCTTTCGCTGGTGACCACCTGCGACCACGGCTGGCCTGCCCAGTGCTGGATGTCCTGGGTGGGCCAGTCGTCGGTGCCCATGGACACGCTGGAGATCACACCATCAGAATCGAGTACCAGGGCGATGTCGGACGCAGCTTCGACGAGCGCGGCGCTGGCTTCTGCATCGAGTGCGGCGAGTTTGCCGCGGGATTCGTCAGCGTATCCCAACCGAATGCTCCGTTAACAGCTGTACCGCCCGATTAAGCGCGTCGGTGGCATCGCCCGATACGATATCTGCATCCAAGCGCTCAACGAGCTTGGGAAAGAATGGGACAGCGGCGCCGCCCACCATGATTGTGGGGCGAAAACCGCGACAGGCATTGCGCACGCGCAGGATCAGTGCTCCCGCTGAACGCAGATCGGTTTCCGAGTTGAGAGAGAGCCCGACCAGGGCGGGTCTCATGGCGGTGATCTGGCTGACCAGCGCGGCCTCATCGCCGTGGCCCAGCCGCGTACGCCAGCCGGCCCTCGCAAAAAACGCTCTGACCATTTGTACGCCCAGCCGGTGGGTGGCGCCTGGCATGGTGCAG
>CAMBZS010000038.1 GCA_945872335.1 Bordetella parapertussis
GTCAGACGGCTACACCCTGTTTCTGGGCAATGGCAGTTCGCACGGCGTGACGCCCGGCCTTTACGCACGCCTGCCCTATGACACTGTGAACGACTTCTCGCCGGTCGCGCTCATCGCCACAGCTGCCAACGTACTGGTGGTGGGCAGCGATGTGCCGGTGGCCAGCTATGCCGACTTTGCCCGGCTGGCGCGCGAGCAGCCTGGCCGCATGACCATCGCTTCAGCAGGCAACGGCAGCCTCTCGCACCTGTCGGTGGAGTTGCTGCGCTCCATGGCCAGACTCGACCTGCTGCATGTGCCCTACAAGGGCGCCGCGCCCGGCGTTGCAGATGTAGCCGGGGGTCAGGTGCAGGCGATGATCATCAACATCCCATCCGTCATGCCCTTGATCAAGGCGGGCAAACTCAAGGCCCTCGCGGCCACCAGCGCCAAGCGGCCGACCAGCCTCCCGGAGGTACCGACCCTGGAGGAGTCTGGTGTGAAGGGCTACGAAACGCTGGCATGGTTCGGCCTGCTCGCGCCTGCGAATACGCCGCTGGAGATCACCACCGCTCTTCACCGTGAAGTGCAAAAGGCGCTGGCACGGCCCGAGGTCAGGGAGACCCTGGCTCGACTTGGTTCGGAGGCTTCAGGCATGGGCCCAGCAGACTTCCGGGCGTTTATCAGCAGCGAGATCGCCAAGTACAGCAAGGTCATCAAGGACGCCGGTATCAAGGCCGATTGACGGTCTGAGGTTCCGGACATGCGCATGCAGACGGGCGGGTGGGCGGATGCGTTTGCGTCTCAATCGCTCAGGAAACAAGCGACGCGGGAGCGATCAGGCTAAAGCGTGGCTGGCACTTGCCCCCATGCTCCACCGACTCAAGGAACATGCCGAAAGGACGGACCCAGCAACCGGAGCGGTTGTATAAAGGCCGATAAAGAACCATCGGCTCCAGTGACTCGCTGTGCCTGACCACCCCAAGAACCTCGTACTCGCCGCCCTTGTAGTGACGGTAGCGTCCGAGGGGTATTGACGGCAGTTCAGGGAGATCGTTCGACATGGTTCAAAGGCCTCGGGGAAGTGTGGAGACGGTCGGGGATGCAACGGGCTGCGTGGATCGCGTATCGCAGCGGTACTGGCTGGCAGGGATGTCAGTGGTTCGAGCGAGAATCCAGAGCACACGACATTTGATAAACTATTATTGAATTTAACAAAGTTTATATTTAATAATACGTTCATGCCGCAAGTCGCTGCTGCCACGCGCTCCCTTCCTCCCGCCGCCGAATCGGCGCTGCGAAAGCTCGGGGGCGACCTCGCCACGGCTCGCAAGCGACGTAGCGAGTCGCTCAAAGACTGGGCCACCCGGCTACAGGTTTCCATTCCCACCCTGATGCGCCTGGAGCGCGGCGATCCGACCGTATCCATGGGCGTATGGGCCTCGGCGCTCTGGATGATCGACCGCCATCACACCCTCGCAGACGCCGCCGATCCGAAGGAGGACCTTGCCGCGCTCGAAGCAGAGGTACGGCAGGCGCAGCAACGCCATCAGCCCAAGCGAACCCGTCGTGACTGAGACCTACACCCCGGTCGATACCCTGTTCCTGTGGTGGCTGGGCGACCCGACCCAGCCTCGCTTCATCGGCAACCTCAGCCTGGTTCACGGCAACCGGGCCGTCGCGCTCGAGTACGGGCGCGCATGGCTCGCCGAAGGCTTCGAGCTGAGCGCGGACCTGCCACTGCGTCCGGGTCTGGCGGTCCCGCGCGACAAGGACACGGCCGCCGGGGCGGTCGACGACGCGCGCCCCGACCGCTGGGGTGAGCGGGTGATCCAGCGATTCGAGCGCTCACCGCGTCTGTCCGTACTCGAATATCTGCTGTTCGCAGGAGATGATCGCTATGGAGCCCTGGGCGTCAGCCG
Organism: Bordetella parapertussis; assembly: GCA_945872335.1. Lineage (GTDB taxonomy): Bacteria > Pseudomonadota > Gammaproteobacteria > Burkholderiales > Burkholderiaceae_E > SYIM01. Next base: position 1,902 of record CAMBZS010000038.1, read on the forward strand.
CTCCGCCGAGCACTACGATCCGTGGCCAGGCGCGCCCCTACCCGGGCTTGGAAACCTGATCGAAATGGCCGAGGTGGTCCGCCGCATCCTGGCGAACGAACCGGTCCAAGAGTTACACCGTCGATTGTTGCAACCGGGCGTTTCTTTGGGCGGCGCGCGGCCGAAATCGCTACTGACGATCGACGGCGAACCTTGGCTGGTGAAATTTTCCGAAGGGGAGGATCTGGACACCGAGCTGATCGAGCACGCCGCGATGACGCTGGCCGAGCGCTGCGGCATCAACGTGGCCGCAACGCGGGCCCTGCCGATCGGCACTCGCCATGCTGTGGCGATCCTCCGATTCGATCGCGAGCCGGGTCGACGCCTGCATGCCGCATCGGCAAAAGTGGTGCTTCGGGCAGCGGGGGAAGCGCCGGGCTACCCCCAACTGTCGCAGTTGCTACGCCGTCTTGCGCCCGCGCATCGCATCGCACAGCAGCAGGAGCAGCTTTTTCGCCGCATGGTGTTCAACATCCTGATCGACAACACCGACGATCACGAAAAAAACCATTCGCTTCTGCGCCAGGCCGATGGGTCCTGGCTACTCTCGCCCGCCTACGATCTGGTACCCAGCGCGCAGGGTCTGGGCTATCAGGCGCTGCAGGTCGGCCACGACGGGACTCTCTCGAGCCTGGACAACGCGCTGTCCCAGGCGCGAGCCTTCGGTCTCAAGCAATCGGCGGCCAGGGATCTAGTGCGTGTGATCGCGAGGCAAGTCGACAGTTGGCGGGCGCACTTCGCAGCGGCCGGGGTCAAGCAAGCAGACCTCGCGAGACTGTCGCAGTTCCTCGATCAAGGTCCCCTGAGCCATGAGCGGCAGTTGGCCGCGCGGTGAACGCGTGCTGTGCGCGCACGCGCCGGGAGCACGACACCATTCAGCGAGTCGACGGGGGGCGAGGATGTTCGGTGCGCATCGCCGCCTCGCTCAACGGTGCTGCCGTCGTTGGATCATTCACGTGCCCCTCCTGCTCTATCGGGGGAACAGACGCCTACATCGCCATCAATGGCTCAAGATGGGTTGGCGGAACGCGTACCGCACTCCACCCAACCGGCAGATGACCTGCGACTAGGTGGAGCCCATCTTTGATGCGCGTAGCGCCACGCGCTACATTTGCCGCATGATCCGAAGCTTCAGGCACATCCTGGTCGGTGGGTTGGTCTTCAGCACCTATATCGCAATGACAAGCATCGCCGACGAGGCGGTGAACCTTGTCAGTGCCCTGCCCCTTTCGGCCACCGGCGTACTCCTGATGCTGATCCCGGTGTTTCTTATCCTCGGATGTCTCCTGGATGGCGCGTCGATCCTGGTTCTAACCATTCCGTTGCTGTTGCCGATTGCGGCGTACTACAAGATCGACCTGATCTTGTTGGGCATTTACCTGACTTTTTGCATCGAGCTGGGCGCGTTGACGCCCCCCGTGGGCATGAACGTTTTCGCGGTCAAGGGGGCTGTGCCTGACGCCAGCCTGGCGGAGATTTTTCGCTCGGTTGTGCCGTTCTTCCTGTCCCTCACGGCATTGCTGGTCGTCATTGTGCTGGTGCCGGAGATCGTCACGTCGTTGCCAGACATGCTCAACCAGAAGTAGCTACAGCCCCGCGAACTGCTGGCAAGGGCTGTGATGCAGCGTAGAGCGGCTGCGGCCACTCATAAAGACGCGGGCGCGCGATGCCTCGCCTCTACCCACTTGCACGGCGTTTGCGGACCACTTCCGATAGGTTTTGCTGTAAAAACTCTATCAACACCCGCGTTCGAAATGGCGCCGCGCGCTGAGGATAAACCAGCCACAACCCTGGTATCTCACCGCCGGGATACGTACAGACATAGTCACCAAGCAACTCCACCAGCTTGCCGCTTTCGAGCTCGGACTTCAGGATATGTTCTCCCAAACGGGCAACGCCCAGCCCGGCGAGTGCCATCTCCTTGAGCATCAGATGGCTGTCTGCTTCGACAAGCGCATGAACCGATTGCTCGAAGGTCTTCGAGCCCTTCCGAAAAAACCAATTACCAGCCTCTTGAGTTGAATGCGCGAGCAATGAGTGTTGTGCAAGGTCGGCTGGATGCTTTGGCCGACCGTACCGTTCAACATAATCGCGAGAGGCGCACAATACGCGCCGATACGGGCGAAGCTGAAAGGCAACCACCCGGCTGTCGGGTATCCGACCCACAACAATTGCGAGATCGAAGTTTGCATCGAGCATCGCTTCGACATCCTCGGTCGTGGTGATCGAGATCCGTATATCGGGATACTGACTCAGAAACGCCTTGAGCAACCCGGGAAGATAATGTGTGCTCGCATAGTGGTTGACCGCAAGGCGAATCACTCCGGATGGCTGCTTCATGAGCGCTTCGAGTTCTTCGCCCAGGCGCTTGAACCCACCGAGGGCATCTTGCGCCCACTTCAGCGCAACGACGCCAGCCACCGTGAGCTGAACTGCGCGTGTACTGCGATCGAACAGGCGAACTTTGAGGATGCGCTCAAGCGCGGCCAACTTTCGGTTCGCCATGGATGCCGAAAGATCAAGCCGACGCGCAGCGCCCGATATGCTTCCCTCGGTTGCCACCAGTACAAAAAGACGAAGCATCTCCAGATGCGGCGTCTCCCCCAAGGGCAAGGCCCCCGCGATAAGCGGCAAACCCGAAACCGCCCCTGGCAACTTGCTTGGGTGCCGAGTTGAACCCGCGCGCAGCATCGGTGCTCGAGCAGCAGGCGTCATGACCAGGCCTTATTTGTGCATTTCATGCACAGAACAAGTACCTCATCAGGGCTTTTGGGTCAACAGCGATAGATCCACAATCGGAGCTCACTCATAAGCACCAACGGGACCGACATGGCTCATGTTCGAATAGCCTCTGACGTTGGCGGCACGTTCACCGACGTCGTCGCCTTTGATGAGCAGACTGGCAGCACCCGCTTCGGCAAGGCCCTCACCACGCCAACGGCAATGGTCGACGGCATCTTGAACGGGATTCAGAAGTCAGGCGAGGTGTTGGCGAACTCCAGGCTGTTTCTCCACGGCACGACAGTCGCCATCAACACCATGCTTGAACGGACCGGCGCCCGAACAGCACTCATCACAACGCAAGGCTTTCGCGACATCTATGAGATTGGCCGAATCAATCGTCCAGACGCCTACAACCTGTTCTTCCAAAAGCATCAGCCGCTGATTCCGAGGTCACTTCGCTTCGAGGTCAACGAGCGCCTGCGCGCCGATGGTTCCGTTTTGCGCACACCGCAGCGCGACCAGGTCGACCGTATCTGCGCTGAGCTCAAAGCCAACGGCATCGAGGCGGTTGCGATCCTGCTCCTTCACGCGTACGCAAATCCCGCGCATGAGCTCCTGATCAAGCAGTGGGTACAGGAAGCAATGCCCGATGCATTTGTCACCGCCTCCCATGAGCTATCGACCGAATACCGCGAGTTCGAGCGAACCTCCACGGTCGCTGCCAACGCATATGTCGGTCCCCGTGTCAGCCGCTATTTGAAACAAATCGATGACAAAGCGATCAGCGAAGGCTTTCTGGGCGGATTTTTTGTTGTGCAGTCCTCAGGCGGGTTGTTCTCGGTACAACAGGCGCGGCGCGAGTGCATTCGGATGCTCGAGTCGGGCCCGGCAGCGGGCGTGATTGGAGCTCGAGCCGTTTGCGATCGCTTGAGTATCACCAACGCAATTGCGTTCGACATGGGCGGCACAACCGCCAAGGCAGGGGTCGTGCTCGACGGGGAGGTCATGATGGCAGGAAGCATCATGGTCGGCGGCTACGACGAGGGTCTTCCGATTCAGGTGCCTCTCATAGACATCCAGGAGGTCGGCACCGGCGGCGGCAGCATCGCGAGAGTTGAGACAGGCGGTTCGCTACACGTTGGACCACAAAGCGCAGGGGCCTCACCGGGCCCAGTCTGTTACGCGCTGGGAGGCAAGGATCCCACGGTGACCGACGCCAATCTGATCCTAGGTCGAATTGCGCCCGATAAATTTCTCGGTGGCGAAATGCCGCTTGATCTGCAAGGGGCGACCCATGCGCTGGAAAGCAAAGTCGCCACCCCGTTGAAGCTCGATGTCCACCGCGCCGCGTTGGGGATCATCCAGATCGCCACAACGACCATGTCCCACGTCGTGACGCGGGTCACCACTGAACGCGGTCTCGATTCCGGCGACTTCGCCATGGTGGCCTACGGCGGAGCGGGTCCGCTGCACGCAAGCCTGGTCGCACGCGAACTCAAAATGCCAACGGTCATCATTCCGCCATCGCCGGGACACTTCTCAGCCACCGGCATGCTGCAAGCTGACTTAAGACGCGATGCGGTTCGTACGTGGTTCAAGCCACTTGCGCAGATCGATTTCGATCAAATGGAGGCAATGTTTGCTGCCATGGAGCGCGAGGGTCGGGATGCAGTTGCCCCGCAGGTCGAGTCCGAGGCAAAAATTCTGATGCGCCGCGGCGCTGACATGCGTTACGTCGGTCAGGAGCACGCGGTCACCGTAGATTTACCCATCGAGCTGTTCGCGCGTCGCGATTTGGCCGGCATCAAACGTCATTTCGACGAAGAACACCTCAAGCGCTACGGATTCGATGCCGTAAACGAACCGGCCGAGATGGTCAGTCTGCACAGTTCGGTCATCGGGCAGCTGGAACGCCCGCGGGCAGAACGGATCGCTTGCGGAGCGGTCGAGCCCACGCCACCGATCTCAACGCGCCCCGTCTTGTTTGAGCTGGCTGATGGTTTCGTGCCAACGCCTGTCTATGCCCGTGATCAGCTGCTTGCCGGCAACGTTATTGAGGGGCCAGCCCTGGTCGAGGAATATGCCTCGACGACGGTGGTTCTCCCAGGCGACAAACTGAGCGTGAGTCCATTTGGCGATCTGATCATCAAAGTGAATCGGGAGTAGAGCAGTGATCGAGCAAGCAACAATGCAGCGCGACCGCGAACACGCCGATCCGATCATTACAGAGATCGTGCGCAATGGTCTGGTAGCCATCACCGAAGAGATGAAGTCCAATCTTCTTCGCACCGCCTACAGCATGATCATCTACGAGGCGCAGGACTTCACAGTCGGTCTCTTCGACGCCGAAGGCGGGACAATCTCGATCGGAATCGGCTTGCCCATGTTCATCCGCGGCATGAGCGAGACCGTAAAAAAAATGAAGCAGCACTTCGAAGAGGAAGGCATTCACGAGGGTGATGTGATGGTCACCAATGACGCCTATCTGACGGGTAGCCATCTCAATCACATGACCTTTGTCGTGCCGATTTTTCACAAGACAGAGCTGGTGGGTTTTTCCGCTTGCATGGCGCACTGGGCCGACATTGGTGGCGCCCTTGACGGCATGACCAAAGACATATGGTCAGAAGGTCTTCAGATGCCGATCGTCAAGGCTTGGCGTCGGGGCGTTGTCAATCGCGAGATCCTCGACATTATCCGGATCAATGTCCGGATTCCGGAGCGCGCGATGGGCGATCTCAACGCGCAGGTGGCCGCGGTGCGCATTGGAGCCAAGCGCTTCCTCCAGTTGATTGAGCGCCACACACTGGCCACGGTGCTGCTCGCGATCGAGACCATCATGGACAACACCGAGGCAGTCGCTCGGGAGCGGGTCCGTTCGATACCCGATGGTGTGTACGAGGCCGAGTCCTTCATGGATGACGACGGCGTCGACGTTCAGCAGCGAATCCGAATCGCCGTTCGTGTGATTGTGCAAGGCGACGAAATGACCATTGACCTCACCGACGTGGCCCGTCAGGTGAAGGGCTTCTACAACTCTGGCTACGCAGCCGGCATGGCATGTTGTCAGGTCGCCTTCAAGTGCCTCACCACGCCACTCGAAAAACCCATTAACGAGGGAAGCTTTCGCCCGCTGACCATCATTCTGCCGCCGGGCCGCGTCGTAAGCGCTCAGCGTCCCGCCCCCATGCGATGGTGGATGACCTTTCCAATGACGGTCGTTGACACGATCTTCAAGGCACTGTCCGATGCGGTGCCTGATCGGGTCACCGCAGGCCATCATGCAGATCTCCTGTCTGCCGCAATCAACGGAAGAATGCCATCGGACGGCCGAATCTGGCTCGTTGCTGGTGGTCTGGTGGGTGGTGGCTGGGGCGCCAAGCAAGGCATGGACGGTCAGCATGCAACGATCTGCATCAACGACGGCGACACCCACAACAGCCCGGTTGAGCAGATGGAAGCCAAGTATCCGATGCTCGTCGAGCAATACACCCTGAGGGAAGATTCAGGCGGCGCCGGCACCTGGCAAGGGGGGTTGGGCACCGAGAAGAAGGTGCGCGCGCTCAGCGAATTCAATTTCAACGCGCAGGTTGAACGCGTGCACTGCAGGCCCTGGGGGCTTTTCGGAGGCCACCCGGGTGCAGGTAACCAGGTTGCCATCCAGATCGGAGATCAGCCCGAGTTGAAATTCCCCAGCGGCAAGGTTCTCGGCCGGCAACTCAAGGCAGGAGATGCTTACATCCTTCGATCGGGCGGCGGCGGCGGCTATGGCAGTCCTCTCAAGCGCCCGTTGGAACGAGTGGCGTTTGACCTGGCAGAGGGCTACATTTCGCGTACAAGGGCCGAGCATTGCTACGGTTTGGTTTTTTCCGATGGAGGCAGCCTCGATCGCGCCGCAAGCACAACGCGCCGTGAGTCCATGCTGCAAACCGAGGTGCCGTATGAGCAGTTGCCCGAGGAAGAAGACGACGCGATGAGCGAGGCCGACGAAAAGTTATTCACCCAGGCACGCGGTTTTTTCTGGCGACGTTGTTGCTGACACCTGTTAGAGGAGAAGCGAGATGAAACGATCTGTCACACGCCGAGTGCTGCTGGCTGCGGCACTGTTTGCTCCAATTGCCAGCGGGTTGGCAAGCCCCGCAGCAGCTCAGGATTTCCCGTCGAGAGCTGTCAGGATCATCGTTCCATTTCCGCCTGGCGGATCTGCAGAACAGCAGGCACGGTTGCTCGCGGTTGGGCTGACCGATCTGTGGAAGCAACCCGTCATCATCGAGAACAAACCCGGCGCTGGAGCCACGCTGGGCGCGGCATTTGCCGCTTCAGCAACTCCGGACGGTTACACCTTGTTCTTCGCAAGCACATCGCACACGATCACACCGTCGCTCTACCCCAGCCTGCCGTATCACCCGGTTCAGAGCTTCGCGCCAATTTCCATGGTGTCAATCTCACCGCTCATCATCACCGTTCCAGCCGAGATGAAGGTGAGCAACCTGGCCGAATTCATCGCGCTTGCGAAGGCGAACCCGGGCAAGTTCAATTACGCAACCTCCGGTACCGGGGGCAGCCCGCACCTCGCGGGCGAACTTTTCCGAATCCGGGCGAACATTGATGTGACTCACATTCCAACCAAGGGAACCGCGCCGGCGCTCACCGCCTTGTTAGGCGGCCACGTCGACTACATGATTGCCGATATGTCTGCAGTTCCACATTACCGAGCTGGCAAGCTCAAGCCACTGGCGGTTTCAACGCCCCGGCGCTCCCCGCTTCTACCCGACGTTCCGACGATGAGTGAATCCGGTCTGCGGGACGCCGAGGTGTCCAACTGGGGCTCAATCCTCGCGCCAGCGAAAACGCCGAACGCCATCGTCGTACGCATCAACGAAGCGATTCGCCAGGTGCTCGGCAATGCCAGCGTTCGCGAACGCTATGCGGTCATGGGGTTCGAGACCGCGCCCTCGACGCCGGCCGAGCTCGAGGCCCACATGCGCGCCGAGGTAGCGAAATACGCTGATGTGATCAAGAGCGCTGGTATCAAGCAGGAATAGCCCTTCAAACGGGAATGCGCCATGAACCGCCATGTTTCACGCCGAAGTCTGCTGTACAGGCTGGCGCTAGCGCTGCCTGCAGCTTCCATGACAGGTCTGACACGGGCCGATGCCAGCTACCCGCAGCGGGTTGTGAGACTCGTCATTCCGTTCGCCCCGGGGGGATCTGCCGACGCTGCAGCGCGAATACTCGCCGAGAAGCTTGCAGAAATGTGGGGGCAGCCGGTCATCCTGCTCAACCGGCCCGGAGCTGGCACTTCGGTCGCGTCGGCCTATGTCGCGCAGGCGCCTGCCGATGGGTATACGCTCCTGATGGGATATGTGCTCTCCTATTCGACCACTGCAAGCCTTTACAAGAAGCTCAGCTACGACCCGGCCACTTCGCTCACACCGCTATCGCTCGTTTCCGACGCACCGTTCATTGTCGGGGTCGATCCCTCCACGGGCATCAAAACGCTCGAGGGACTCGTCGCCGCAATTCGCAGGTCGCCGCACGGATTGAACTACGCTTCTTCAGGAACTGGCGCGGGCCCCCACCTCACCACCGAGATGCTGTTGCGGCGATTAGGTGTCCGATCCAATCATGTGCCTTATCGTGGCACCGCGGAGGTGGTCACCGCTGTAATTTCCGGGCAGGTGCAGTTCAGCGTGTTTGATGCCTCGGCGCTGCCGCAGATTCGATCGGGTCGCATCCACGCCTTGGCGCTAACCGCCTCGACACGCTGGAATCAACTGCCCGATCTGCCCACTGTCGCCGAGCTGGGGTATCCCGATTTCAATGTCACCAGCGGTGGCGGAATCATGGTCTCATCCAAGACCCCCGATTCGATCCAGCAGAAAATCGAGCGAGATGTCATGCACGCAATGGCATCAGAATTGGTTCGCCAGCGATTTGCCGCGCTGGGGTTTGTGCCCGTGGGTTCACGCGCCAGCGAGTTCGCTGAAATTTTACGGTCCAATATGCAGAGAATCCGTGCCCTGATCGACGAACTCGGCATCAGTGCCGATTAACCGCAAAGAGGCTGAGCCCTCGTACCTGCAGCGACCGAACACGCGCGAGCGCAGCCTCAAGAAGGTAGCCTGGCGCTTCATCTGAAAGCCTCTCGGGCGCAAGCTTGAGCCGATCGACCGGCAACTGAAAGCGCTGCGTGGCATGGATGCCATCCTCGTTTCGGCCGACTAACGCCAACGCGATGCCGCTACCCGAGCAGGTTTGCAAACAGAGGCTGCGTAACTCACCCGGGGCGATCACGATACTGACGCGGGGGCTTGTCGATTGGCTCGACATTCAATGGGCAGGCTGCGATCAGCCCTTCAATGGCACTGCGCATCGAGCGTTGACTGGGGCGCGACCAAGGTGGGTTTGGCTGCGCTTGAACGGCGTGTCCAAGAGGGTCAACTTGCCGCAAGCCACCGGAAACTGTTCGAACGGATGCGTTGACTCTGGTCGACATACAGTGCCGGCGTGGGGACTAGACTGGATAAGTCAGAAGGGTGCTCATGGACTTCGTTTTGCACTTGTTGGTGGGTGGCGCAGGCAACCTGGCTGCCTACCTGGCGGCGCACGTGCTTCTGTGCCTCGTGCCCGCGTTTTTTATCGCGGGGGCCATGGCCGCGCTTATCCCCAAAGCCAGCATCACCCGGTGGCTGGGCCGTAACACGCCGGCTTATGTGTCCTACCCGGCGGCCGCTGCAGCGGGCTCTTTGCTGGCGGTCTGCTCTTGCACCATCGTGCCGCTTTTTGGCGGCATATATCGCAAGGGCGCGGGTGTGGGTCCCGCCATCACCTTTCTGTTCTTTGCGCCAGCCGGCAACATCATGGCGCTGGCCTACACGGGCAGCATTCTGGGCGTCGAGTTCTCCCTAGCCCGGTTCCTGTAATGCCTGTTGTTCGGCATTGGTATCGGCTTGCTGATGGCGATGCTGTTCTGGCGGGACGACGCCACCCACGACGCACAAACCGATACGCTGTTTGCCGAGAAAGCCAGCGTCGGGCCGGCCGCCACCGGGTTGCTCCTGTTCATGGTAGCGCTGCTGATTGCTGGCACGCTCAAACTCTGGCCGCTGAACACCACCATGGCGACGCTCACCTTGCCCCTTGGCTGGGCAGAAGCCTGGCAGTCCACCTTGTTCAGCTGGGTGCCGTTTGATGCTGCCAAGGGCGAAGAAGGCGTGACTTTCCAGGGTTCCATGCTCATCCTGCTGCTGCTCACCATCGCGATGACCGCATGGAAGGGTCTTGAAGACATCATTGAGGGGGCTAAGAGCTGGACCTGGATGACCCTCGGCCTGACCGCAGCCACCTTGCTAGTGGCTGCCTTGCGGTTCACCCCGCAGGCGGGTGGCCAGGAGCTGGCCATCACCGGCCGCTTCTTTGGAGTGGGTGCCTGCCTGTGGGCAGTCTGGCACTACGCCAGAGCCTTGGAGGCTAATGACCGCCAGGCTTGGTTGTGGGAGGCCTGGCGATTTGTAAAGCAGATTTTTGGTCTCTTGGTCGTGGGCGTGTTCGTTGTGGGCGTCATCCGCCAACTCATCCGCCCCGAATGGATTGAGGCCCTAGCGGGCACTAACAGTGTCACGGCCAACATGGTCGCAGTGGTCTTCGGTGTGTTCATGTATTTCCCGACGCTGGTCGAGGTTCCGGTGGCCAAAATGTTCTTGGACTTGGGCATGCACCCTGGGCCGCTGCTGGCCTACCTGATGGCGGACCCAGAGCTGAGCCTGCAAAGCATCCTGATGGTGATTGCAGTGATTGGCCGAAAAAAGACCTTTGCCTATGTGGGCCTGGTGGCGATGTTCAGCGTGATGGCGGGGTGGTTGTACGGTTCTTGGGTGGACGGCATGTCAGCCATGCGGCTCGTGGTGAGCATGTTGGCATTTGTTGGCGTACTCGCTGCTTTGCTGATGGCCCTTCACCGCCGCCAGACAGCCGCAGTGGGCTCTTGATGGTTTCTGTTTGAGCAAGGACGACCCATGTTGAAAATCAAAATTCTGGGCTCAGGCTGCGCCAACTGCAAAAAATTGGAGGCCGTGGTGCGCGACGCTGCGACCTCGTCTGGCGTGGAGGCCGACTTCGAGAAGGTCACCGACATGAAGGCCATGATGACCTACGACATTCTGTCCACCCCAGCGCTGGTCATAAATGAAAAGGTCGTCGCCAGCGGCCGCATACCCACCAAAGGAGAAGTCCAGCAGTGGTTGGCGGCCTGAGGCTGCCTCAACGCCTGCTGAGCAGGTTTGGGGTCTTTGTACTGCCGACCCAGAAGGGATGGTTGAACTAACAGGCTCCGTTTTCAGGCCCCCTTCTTTTGGGAGCGTCGGGGATCCGAACTCGCGTAGGCGCTAGAGTCCAGACATCACCGCATTCATGGCGGACACCAATGCGCTGGCCTGCGCTGACACGTTGTCGACTGCTCGCCGCAAATTTTTGGCGGGCAGCGGCGCAGCATCGTGCGCAAGTGCATGTAGGCGCTTGCCTTTGACCACGATGACAGGGCACAGGGCGGTGGGTGCCCTGATTGCCGCATCGAGTTCGGCCAGTGGCATGGTCAGCCGCGTTGGAAGAGCGTCGAGCAGGTCGCATGGCCGCATACGAACCGCGACGTACATCCATGTGTTTACAAATCCTGCGAGATCGTCCAAGATGTACGCGTACATCCAATAACCACCAAAAAGAGGTCAGCCATGGCCAACACCAAACTGTTCAAGAACGGCAACTCGCAGGCCGTGCGAATCCCCTCCGAACTCGCTTACAGCAGTTGGGATATCGAACTGGTCATCGAGCGCCAGGGCGATGAGTTGCGCATCCGGCCTGCCCGGCGGCGGATGGGCGACGTGCTGAGCACATTTGCGCAGTTCTCACCTGACTTCATGAGCGAGGGCAGAGGCCTCAACGTCGAGGGCAATCGCGAGCCGCTATGAAACCCAAGTTCATGCTGGACACCAACATGTGCATTTACCTGATGAAGCATCAGCCACCACAGGTTCGGGCGCGCTTTGCCGAGTGCTTTGTCGGCGACGTGGTGATCTCGGCCATAACCTTGGCTGAACTCGAGTTCGGGGTGGTGAGCTCGGGTGAGGCTCAAGAACGCAATCAAACCCAGCTCAATAGCCTGCTTGAGGACATCTTGGTTGCGCCCTTCGAAGCCGGCGCAGCGCGGGCCTACGGTCCGCTGAAGGCAGCGAACCGAGAGCGCAACAAAAATGCGCTGGACAAACTGATCGCGTCACACGCCCTGTCGCTGGGGGTGACGCTGGTCACCAACAACGAGGCCGATTTCCGGAGCTTCGCCGGCTTGAGCGTCGAGAATTGGGTCAACAACCACTGATCGCCCAATTCATGGCGCCCAAGCTCCGGCTCCCGGCCGCGCAGCACCGAAATGAACACGAGATGCTCCTTGTAACTCCAGCATCCTCTTCATCTGCTTCGAGTTCACAACGCGGATACCAAACACTTCTGTTGTGAAGCCTGTGGTGCAGGTCCTTGAGCACACGCTCAGGCGGCCGCCGGCCGCGTCGCATGCTATCTTGACCCCACCGGACACGCCCCGCGAGCGGGCTTCCCAAGACGAGGGATCAGCAACATGAGCGAGGTCACTACAAAGCGCTGGGCACTGACGCCTCTGGAAGTCCGAGTTCTCGGTGTGCTGGTGGAAAAGCAGCACACGGTGCCCGATACCTATCCCCTGTCCTTGAACGCGCTGGTGGCCGGCTGCAACCAGAAGACTGCTCGCTTGCCGGTAATGGAGGCCACCGAGGCCGAGGTACTGAGCGCGATCGATTCGCTCCGCGCGCTGAGCCTGGTCTTGGAGTCCAGCGGAGCGCGCGTCGCACGATACGAACACAACGCGGGCCGCGTACTTCACCTTCCTGGGCAGGCGGTCGCCCCGCTGGCGGTCCTGATGCTACGAGGCCCACAAACCTCGTCCGAGCTGCGCGTCAACACCGAGCGCCTGCAGCGCTTCGCCGATCTCTCTTCACTCGAAGGTTTTCTGAACGAGCTGGCCGAGAAGGCGTCTCCCCTGGTGATTCGATTACCGAGGGCACCCGGAAGCCGCGAGGCACGCTGGGCGCATCTGCTTGGAGGTTCCGTCGAGGGTTCGCAGGTTGCCGCGGACAGCGATCCTGGCGATAGCGGCGGGGCCGATCGCAGCTCCATTCACGGCGTGGCGGTCGGTGAGTTGGCCGCCCTGAGGGCCGAGCAGATTCGCATGGCCGCCGAGATTGCGAGCCTGCAGTCTCAGATGGCGCGGCTGCTCGCCGAGCTCGGCATCGACCGCTGAAGCCAGGGCGCTGCTCTGCACCGCGACACGCACGAATCGAGACTCGAAAAAGAATGCCGTCGGCCTGTCCCCTCTGCGGGCAGAGGCGGGGGTGCGACCACGGAGGGGCACGCTACCCTCCTTGAAACCTCAGAGGAGCGGCGTCTTGTCCATTCAGTGGTCAAAACTTGTCTCCCAGACAGCCCTTGTGTAGAGTTTTACACAGCAAATCACACATAAAGAATCGTAAATGGCCACCAACCTCGCTCTGGATCCCCAGCTTCTGAACCAAGTGCTTGAGCTCAGTGGCGAACCGACCAAGAAGGCCGCTGTCACTCTGGCGCTCAAAGAATTTGTGGCGCGCCGCGAGCAGAAGAAGGTAGCCGACCTCTTCGGTAAGCTCGATTGGGACGCGAGCTTTGATTACAAGGCCGAGCGCAGCCGTTCATGACCTTGTTGGTGGACACCAGCGTATGGTCGCTGGCGCTCCGGCGAGACGGTTCAACCGCTGAACCTGAGGTGCGTGCGCTGGCCCATGCGCTTGCTGGTGCTGATGCAGTGGTCACTACCGGACTGGTGCTGCAGGAACTGCTGCAGGGCTTTAACGGTCCACGTGCAGTCGCAGCCATCGTCGAGCATTTTCGGGCCCTGCCCCTCATCCACCCTGATCGGCAGGACCATATCGCCGCCGCCGAGGTGCGCAATGTGTGCCGCCGTGCAGGGGTGCAGATCGGCACCATCGATGCGCTGCTCATCCAGCTATGTGGTCGCCACGACCTGACTTTACTAACGACTGACAGGGACTTTGTCCACTCCGCGAAACATGTGCCTGTGAAGCTGTGGCGGGCATAGGCGCAGGGCGCCCGCAGGCGCTAGATTCCAGACATCACCACTCCCATGGCGGAAACCAATGCGCTAGCCTGCGCTGACACGTTGTCGACTGCTCGCCGCAAATTTTTTGGCGGGCAGCGGCGCAGCATAGTGCGCACGTGCATGAAGGCGCTTGCCTTTGACCACAATGACAGGGCACAGGGCGGTGGGCACCTTAATTACCGTATCGAGTTCGGCCAGTGGCATGGTCAGCCGCGTTGCAAGAGCGTCGAGCAGGTCGCTCTGAATCACCACCACCTATGGGATGCCAGCGGCAGCGCTGTGGCTTGGGTTGGGGAAAACGTCGTACTGGGCCATCGGCACATCACCACGGCGCATGGATGCTCGATGTCTGGCGGCCCAGAAGCGATTGTTTAACTAACTCGCTCAGTTTTCAGACCCCCTATTTTTGGTGCGGTCAGGGATTCGAACTCATGCTCAGCCTAAAGTCAGGCTTGACGGGAATGTTTCCCATGGGATACATTCAATGGCATGATCCAGATCCAGCAAACTGAGACCTACGCCAAGTGGTTCGCTGGTGTGCGAGACCGAGTCACCCGGGCTCGCATTGACATCCGCATCCGGCGCCTGTCACTCGGCAACGCCGGCGATACCAAGCCCGTTGGCGAGGGCGTCTCGGAGTTGAGAGTCGATCACGGGCCTGGATACCGGGTCTATTTCATCCAGCGCGGCGAAGTCGTGATCGTCTTGCTGGCCGGAGGCGACAAGTCCACACAGGACAAGGACATCCGCAACGCCAAGGCTTTGGCAAACGATCTGAAGGAGTTTTGATCATGGCAAAAACCAAGACCCGAGTCTGGGATCCCGCTGAGCATCTCGTTACCGAAGAGGACATGGCGGCTTATCTGGAAGCAGCACTTCAAGAAGGGGACTCTGCACTCATTGCCGCTGCGCTGGGGGATATTGCGCGTGCCAAGGGCATGAGTCAGATTGCCCGCGACGCTGGGCTGGGGCGCGAAAGCCTCTACAAGGCCCTATCCGCCGAGGGCAACCCCGAATTTGCGACCATCATGAAGGTCATCGCGGCACTCGGGCTGCAGTTGCATGCGTCTCCATCAAGAACTGCCGCATGACGACTACGAACACGCAAGGTTCATCATGAAGAGCTACTATGAGCGAATCAAACCCCACTGGGATCTCGAGGTTGCTACGGCCACCCGAGTCGAGTCCAACGCAGACCCACACCTTGCGTTTAGACACCTCCGGTACGCTTACCTGCTGAATGTTCCGCCTCCACCAAACGTGTTCGGGGTGTAAGTGGTCGTACCGTTCGGTCCTTGAAAGGTACCGCCACCCCCAAAGGGATTGGGGGTAGTGGTCGTGCCCCCCGGTCCATTGAATGTTCCACCCCCTCCGAACGGATTGGGGGAATACGTAGTTGTTCCGTTGTTCCTCCTGGCCAGGCCGGCTTCGGCGACCGGCATACCCGATGGCGGACTTCAAGACGTTGATCGGATTCGGCGAGACGAGCGGATTAAGACCCAGTACGAGATGGATCTGTGAGGGGGCTCAGGGCATCACTTGCCCGCCATTGACTTCCATCACCTGGCCGGTCACAAAGCTGCTCATCACGTCGGAAGCCAGGTAGAGCATCATGCCCGTGCACTCCTCCGGAGTACCCAAGCGGTCGAGGAGGATGCTCGATCTGGACTTCCCAAGTGCCTCGGCAGACGTAAAGCGCGCGTGAAAGGGAGTGGTGATCACTCCCGGTGAGACCGCATTGACGCGGATACCATCTCGCGCCAACTCCTTGGCCCAACCATGGGTCGCACTGGCGATAAACCCTTTGGTCCCCGCGTAAAGCGCCGCACCAACGCCGCCACCATGACGCGCCGCACTCGACCCCAGATTGATGATGCTACCCCCGCCACCTTGCGAGCGCATCACCTGAGCGACCGCGCTGACGAAGAACACCACCTGTTTGACGTTGAGTGCAAGAATCGAATCGATAAAGGCCTCATCGTATTCAGCCACAGGCCGTCGATCGACGAGACCGCCAGCGTTGTTGATGAGCACATCGATTCGCCCAAGCGCTGCAACCGTCTCGAAGACAATTCGTGCCGGAACGCCTGGCTGCGTGACATCGCCAGAAACCACCACTGCCTCGCTGCCCAACGTACGAAGCTCGTCCGCCAGAGCTTGCGCGCGGTCACGCCCAGTGTGACAGTGCAGTGCGACGCGACAGCCATTGGCCCCAAAAGCGCGGGCGGCTGCCGCACCAATCCCACTGCTAGCTCCGGTCACCAAGACCGCCTTGCCTTTCAGGTCGGCAATCATTGGGTACCCCCCTCAGGCGCCATAGCGCATGCGCACGCTGACAATTTGTCCTGTCATGAAACTGCCGGCGGTCCCTGCGAGAAAGAGGACCGTTTGAGCGATTTCCTCGGGCTTGCTGTAACTGCCCAGCACGTCGAGCGCCATCTTCTCCTTCCACTGCACGACGGCGGCACGCGCCAAGGGCGTATCCGTAATACCGGGGTTGAGCCCGTTGACCGTCACACCATACTTGCCCAGGGTGAGTGCAAGACTCTTGGTCAGGGCAATCATGCCGCCCTTCGAGGCGGCATAGTGCGCGTAGTCAACACTACCGTGGACACCGCGGTCTGAGGTCACCAGGATCATGGTTCCGGACTTCTGCGCCGCCATGACCCGGCCGACCTCGCGCGTCACGAAGAAGGTGCCATCCAGATTGACGCGCAAGACGGCATGCCAGTCGTCATCGCTCATTTCAAGCAAGGGGCTACGAGGGCAGATTCCGGCCGCATGCATCAGCACATCGATCCGACCGTACTCGGCCAGGGTTCGCGATACCAGGCTTGTCACGGCCGCCGAGTCGCCCACATCGCAAACCACGGCAATCGCCCTGCCTCCAGCGGCAACGATCTCGGAGGCCGCGGACTCGGCGCCCGCCTGATCCCAGTCGGCCACCACGACGCTTGCGCCCTCCGCGCCCAGCAGGATCGCAGATGCGCGCCCCATACCCGACGCCGCACCGGTTGCCAGAACCACCTTGCCTTTGACGCTCATGTCTTACTCCCTCGCCACGCCGGCTTTCTGCAGAACATCGGCCCACTTGGCGACCTGCTCGCGCTGAAATGCGCCCAACTCTGCAGGCGTCGTTGCGAAACCCTGCATACCCTGTTGTTCCATGTAGCGCTCGAATTCCGGCGAACGCACCACCTCTGCGAATGCCTTGTTGAGTTTGTCGATGGCCTCGGCCGGGGTTCCGGCCGGCGCGAACGCAGCCACCCAACCATTGAGTTCGTAACCCGGGATGGTCTCAGCCACTGTCGGCACGTTGGGTAGCGCCTTGAGTCTGGACTTGGACGTCACCGCCAGGGCCCGGAGGTTCCCGGCGCGGATATGCTCATTGACGATGAAGTAGTCGACGGAAAGAAAATCGATGACGCCTCCCAGCATGTCGACCACAGCGGGAGGCGGCGATTTGTAGGACACCGCAGCCGCCGAGAATCCGGCAAGGCTCTTGAGCAAGGACGCATTGGCAAGCGAGCCGGTGTTGCCCGCACCAAAATTCAGTTTGCCTGGATTGTCCTTGCCATAGCGAATGAGATCCTGAAGGCTCTGAACCGCAAGCGTCGAGCGCACCACCAGCACATGAGGATTGGTCGTCAGCCCGGTGATCGGCGCGAAATCGCGTACCGGGTCGTAACCCAGGTTCTTGTAGAGATACTGATTGGCTGCGTGGGCCGAGTTGGACGAAACGATGATGGTGTAGCCGTCCTTGGGCGAGCCCACGACCTCGCGCGCCGCGATCAGGCCGTTCGCACCCGGCTTGTTGTCGACGATCAGCGTGGTGCCCAGGGTCTTGCCTGCTCTATCCAACAGCATGCGGGCAATCGTGTCCGTCGCCGAGCCCGGACCGAAAGGCACGACGATGCGAATCGGCTTGGTCGGATACGCCTGCGCGTAGCCGACCTGTGGCAACAGGGCGGTCGAAGCCGCGAACAAGGCGCCGAGACCGGCGCAAGTAAAGCGTTTGAACATGATGTCCCCTCCTGGTTATTGATATCGACTTGATTAAAACGCCGAGCCCCGGATCAGCGGCCGCTCACAAAAGTCGCCTGCGCGATTCCGAGTCCCTCGAACTCCGCAATCACGGGCTCGTCCGCTGGCACCTCGAAGAAACCGGTAAACGATCCCGTAACGAGCAACTGACCGGCCCGCATGCCCCCGCGATGACGCATGCAGTTCGCGAGCACCACACAGGGCAGGAACGGATCCGTAAAGGGATGCCCGCCCGTCGACTCGACAATGACCTGGGCCGGGGTGCGCATCACGACCCGCATTGCGCTGAAATCCAGCCCATGCCAGCCAGCCTCACCCGCCGCCGTGATGTAGGCCCCGGTCGTGTTGTGATCCGCCATCGCCTCGAGCCGCGTCTTGGGATTGTCAATCATCTGCCGCATCGATCGCTCGCGCGTATCAAAGCGGGTGTCAATGATTTCGAGGGAGGGGCAAGCCAGCACGACCTCGGCGACTTCCGGGGCGGAATAGGGGCGTTGCCTCGGAGGCAAATCCGCCATCAAACGGAAGGACACCTCGGGCTCAATGCGCCGTTGCGGCACAAGCGATAGCGGGACATTTGCGGGGCTCGCGAACAGGCATGAGTCGAAGAGCGGACAAATCATGGGAACCTGGCGCGGGCTGAATACGAAGCCCAGTTTCCAGCCACCGATGGTCTCGCCGTCTTCGCGCACGAGGATATCGGTCACCGCATCGGTAATCGCATTCACCTCGCGCGTATGCGTTGGACGGCATGCCTGCGGCAACTCTGAAATGGGTATCCCGGTACGGCGGGCCTCGACAAAAATTCGCGCTGCCTCTTCGACTGCCGAAACATCCATGGAAACCTCTGCTCGATCAGGAGAAAGCGGTCCAGCCACCGTCGATCGCAAGCGGCGACCCGGTGATTTCGCTCGCGTCGTCGGTACACAAAAATGCCGCAAACGCGCCGACCTTTTCAGGCGCGATAAAGCGCCTCGATGGCTGGCGATCCGAAAGGTAGTCGCGGGTGGCATCCTCTTCGTTCAGGTTCTTGGCCTGCATGCGCTGCGCGACGAGCTTGCGCGCATTGGGTGTCAGCGTCGCCCCCGGGCATAGCGCATTCGCAGTGATGTTGTAAGGGAGCCCCTCCAGGGCAGCGACCTTGGTCATACCGACCAGACCATGCTTGGTCGATACATAGTCGACCCGCCTGCGTGTCCCCGCGATACCGTAGTTCGATGCCAGATTGATGATCCGTCCCCACATGCGCTGCTTCATGCCGGGCATCGTGAGGCGGATGACATGAAAGGGAGCCGTCAGATTGACCGCGACTGCGTAATTCCACTTCTCGACGGCGAGCTCATCGATTTCACCCCACGTCCGGGTGACTGCATTATTGACAGCAATGTCGATCGCGCCGAATCGCCGCTGAGCGCTGGCCACCATGTCCTCGATCTGGGCAGGAACCGACAAATCGCAGCCGTGATAGTCGGCGTCCACGCCCTTGCCCCGAAGGATGGCCAGCCGGTCATCGACCAACGCCCGTTCGCCGAAACCATTGAGCATGACGTTACAACCCTTGTCAGCCAACGCCGAGGCAATCGCAAAACCGATGCCATCGAGCGAGCCCGTGATCAGCGCGCTTCTACCTTTGAGCATGAGGGAGTCCTTGAGACACAAGGCACCGGAGCCAGGAACCGGCAAAAGGGTGGCCTGCCACTATACCGTGGCGCCTGCGCAGGATCATTCCGGCTTAGCCTGCTGCATGGCGGTCACGGTCACGCGGCGAACATGCTCGATTGCTGCCCCGGGCGCCTTGGCATAGTCGCCAGCGCGACTCGGCACCAGGCCCGAACTGCGGCGTAAGCGCACCATCATTTCGGCATAGGCAAATACTGCCGCAAAGCCATCGAATACCGGAATGCCGCACACCTCCCGAACACCCGCCCTGTGCAAGGCACTCGCCAGGAAGCCCTCGGCCGGTAGGATCAGATCAACGCCCGCGGCAACAAAGGGCTCGACCTGCGCCTCGAACCGCTCCAGAAGCACCGGTGAACCATTGATACCGGCATCGATCTCCTCGGTGGTCAGACCGGGCCGAAGCGCCGCCAGCATGCGCACGTGAGACTCGAGGCCTTGATGGCGCAGCATGTTGCGCACCACCTTGCGCTGATCCGCATCGTGAGAGATCAATCCAAGCGCACGACCCGCAGAACTGGCCACTCGCACAGCGGTGCTGCCCAGCCCCACGACCGGGATGTCGACAACACTTTTGGCGAGCTCGCAGCCGTGATCCATGAAGGACGTAACAACCATCGCGTCATAGCCCTCGCGCTCGGCGCGAATCGCGTTTTCCATGATCTGCAGCGACAGCATGTGATGGGTCGCCGGATACTCGCAACAGATCTCGGTCGAACCCATGCCGGGAGGATAGGTGCCGGGTAACAGGCCATGAACATCGATCTGCGTGTCGGGCTGGCACACGCGACGACCGTGTTCGGCGATGGTCGCAGCGAAACGCGTGTGAAGCGACAGATCGCTGGCGCTTTGCGCCCAGATTTGGATCGCCATGATGACCCCGGGAAAACGAAGTCTTCATTGTGGGCGCAAAACCGGGCCGTCGCAGCTATTCGACAGACTGGGTGGAACGCGCGGTAATCCTCCCTTTTTTCAGGGGAGCGAGAAGTAGAGCTATGCGGCCATGGCCAGCCGCTGTCTTGGCGTGATGCCGCCCAAGACCCTGCCGTGCGCCTTGCCAACCACCAGGAAATACGCCCGGCGGCCTTGGTGATTTTGTTCCCGCTTAAAGGTTCCGCTTGACGGAATCTTTCGTGCGGAACACACTGTCACATGATTCGATCGTTCGCATGCGCCGACACCGAAGCCCTGTTTAACAGCCGCTCGGTATCCC
>CAMBZS010000039.1 GCA_945872335.1 Bordetella parapertussis
GAAGCCATCGCCACCAGCCCCACCAGTGAGCGTATCCACGCCATCTGCGCCCTCCAGGATATTGTCAGAGGGGTTCCCGATCAGCGAGTTGTTGCCGGGGTTTCCGGTTAGCGCCACCGGCTGAACGCCCATCAGTTCCCCCCGCTCGATGAACTCGGGCAAGGTATAGGAAAACGCTGTTCTCACCGTATCGACCCCGGCAGTATCGATCAGTGTGTCCAGTGCATCCGTCAGCACGTAGATGTCGTTGCCGTCCCCCCCTTCAAGCGTGTCAGCACCCGTTCCTCCCGATAGCAGGTTGGCCGCGCTGTTTCCGACGATCCGGTTGGCGAGCGAATTGCCGCCACCGGCCAGGTCACCACCCTCCATCAGTACGAGATGCTCAACATGCGCGGGCAGCGTGTAACTGCCCGAGGCCTCGACGGTATCGATGCCCTCACCGCTTGCCTCGATGACCAGATCGCTGCGGCTATCGACTCGGTAAAGGTCGTTGCCCGCGCCGCCCGCCATGCGGTCAACGCCCTTGCCTCCATCCAGCGTGTCATCGGCCCCGAATCCGATCAGCGTGTCGGCGCCCTCGCCCCCCGAGAGCGAATTCGGCTGGTCATTACCCGCAAGCACATTAGCGAGGGTATTGCCAGCGAGCGAAATCGAGCCGTCTCGCGCTGCGGTCAGATTTTCAACATTGGCGGGTGCGGTCATCGACACTGCGGTCTCGACACCATCAGTGCCGCCCGCACCCCGGGTCAGTGCCTCAATGACAAGATCGAGCAGGGAGTCGACCACATAGCTGTCGTTGCCAGGGCCTCCGGCCATTGTATCGGCGCCGCTGCCACCATCGAGCAGATCGCTGCCACTGCTGCCGTCCAACAGGTCGTTTCCGGACCCACCAATCAGCGTGTCGTCGCCCGCCCCGGCAATCAGCCGGTCATGACCGGGGTTGCCCACCAGCAGATCATTCCCGCCAAGCCCGTAAAGCGCGTCGTCGCCCGCGCTGCCGTAAATCGAATCCGGCCCTGCAGTGCCGTTTGATGAATAGGACTGCCCCTGGACCGATAGCGCCAGAGCCCAGCGGGCGCTGGCGCCCTCCGGGTCGGTGGCAGTGATCTGCAGCTTGCCAACGGGACCGTTCACATTCTCGTTGATTGCAAAGCGAAGTTTGGCGAGCTCTGCCAACGGGAGCACCTGACCGACCTTGACCGCCACACCGTTCAGCTCGACACGCCCAACACCTGGCACCTCACTCACGCTGACCTCGCTCAGCGTGGACTCAGGATCTGACGGCAGTGCAACGTCCAGCGCGACAGATGATTGCTCTGGATAGCGAACGGCGAGGGATCCATCTGGCCCGAAACGCGGCGGGTCATTCACCGGAGTGAGGAACACCTGAACAGCCGACTCGGCCACGACACCCTCGGCATCGGTGGCCCGATAACGCAAGCTACCTGCAACACCCGAGGCATCCCGGTCTGCGGTAAACAATAATTCATCGATTTCGGCCGCATCCAACACAGTCCCTACGGCCAGCTTCGCGCCGCCCGGCCTCACCACCGAGCCCAGCGCCGGAACATCAAGCACCTCGATACGAACCGCTGTGCCCTCTGGATCCAGCGGAACAGGAATATTCATTGCCGCCAGTACGGCGTCCTCATTCAGTGTGAGCGTTCTTGTTGCTTCCACCGTGGGGGCTTGGTTATCCCCAATCTGCAGCGTGAGCTCGTCCTGGGCCTTGTCGCCAAATTCATCGATGGCCGTGATCAGCAGTTTCACCCGCCCTTTGAGATCGTCGGGCGGCGTACCGGTCAGTTGCCTGGTCTTCGGATCGAAGCTGAGCCATGACGGCAATTCGCCACCCGATGCGCTGGTGGCCTCGACCGACAACTCGCCCACGCTCGCATTGCGCTGCTTCAGGGCGTTCGCAATACCCTGTCCGCTCGAGACGAGGTCGACGCGTGTGGCGTCGTTCACCACCGATGACTCCGGCACACGTACGACCAGATCAATCGCGTCAATACCATCTGCCGCGCCTGCTGCATTCGCGTCAACGCGCAGCTCGAGCACGAGCTTCTGCCCTTTCAATGACTTCACGGTGACGTCGATCGCGCCATCGGTCGCCTGCTGCAACTGTGCCGAGCCGTTCCCGGCTGGGAGTGCAATGGTGTAGCGACTCGCGCTCGCGGCTTGTCCGTCGACTCGCACCGACTCAATGTCCACTGGCAGGCTGGTGGTGCCGCTCGCCAGCGTGAACTCGAACTCGGCAAGCACGGACTCGGTCCCAGCTGTAAACGGCTTGACGAAGTCGAGCGAGAGCCCAACGCTTCCCGGTTGCTCGCCCGCGCGAACCGGTGCGTCGTCTGACGCACCGGGCGGTTGAGGCGCCTCGGCGCCCTCGCCCACATGGTCGGGATCGAACAGCAGATCGGGCGGCAGCTCGAACTGTATCGCCATGCCCTGCCCCACCTTGACCGGCTGATCGAAAACCTTTGCGTTCATGACCGGAGCCCGATTGCCGAGCTGTTTGCCAAGCGACCACTCCTGATCGCTGAACACAATCCTTTCGATACCTTTCAGCGAATCGGCGCCGAGCTCGCCGTCAGTGGGGTTCGCGTCGAGCACGCTGACGGTTTTACTGACCGCATCGAACACCAGATTGAAGCCGGCTCGTGCACCGGCGTAGACCGCAGTGTCGCGACCGGGCCCGCCCTCGATCGTATCGTTACCCGCGCCTCCTTCCAGCGTATCGTCACCAGATTGCCCGAGCAGACGGTTGGCCAGTTCATTGCCGTCCAGGCGGTCAGAGGCATCGCCACCCACTGCGTTTTCAATGAGCGACCACTCTGCGATCTGAAAGGTACTTCCCGCAGAGGAAAGCGTACGCCCGGGCAGGTTGATGAACAGTTCTGTTCGTACCGCAGCGGCGTTAAGCGTATCAACCCCCGACTCATCCTCGAGTGCAGGGCGGATACGCTGGGGATCGACGAATCCTTCATCGGTAAACACATAGGTGTCGTTGTCGGTATCGCGGGCCCCGTAAGCGCGAAGCGAGAGGCTCTTGATCGATCCGACCGCTTCAGCCCGAACATCCTGGATGCTCACCGTCCAGTCGCCCGCCACCTTCTCGCCCATGAACTGGACGCTGGAAAAATCCCAGAGCAGATGGGTCGGTACAGGGCTATCGGCGCCGCTCAGGCCAAACGGCTGCTCCGCGTTCACCGACACCCGATCGAGCAACCGTGACACCGTTCCCGAAGGCGATGCGATTTCGATGATCACATCGCCCATTCTGGCATGTCGAAGATCCACGCCCAGCTCGATGTGCTCTACTGTGAGATCGCCCGACAGGGTAAAGGTTTTCCGCCAGACCGTACCGTCATCCGGGATCGCCTGATTGATGCCGAAGGCGCGGGCGCTCGACGCGATCTCATTCACCGCCGTGGCGCTACCGGTCCAGGTCTGAGCCAGTCGCACGGCAGCATGCCCATCAACCAGTCCGAAACCCATTTGATCGTTGAATGAGAGGCCGCCCAGATTGAGCGACGTTGCACCATTGGTCTTCCAGGACGAGCCCTCGGGATGCCGGGCCGACACCGCGAGAATCTGCTGGACGTCCCGGTAACCAAGGGCGGCATTCGCCTCCAGCATGAGCGCAACCACGCCCGACACCACCGGTGCCGCCGCCGAGGTGCCCGTGAACTCGGTGTAGTTGGTCGGGCTGCTGCCCAATCCAGCCAGCCTGTCGGTGGTGAGCAGCCCTTCGCCATACGCTGCAACCAACACGCTGGCGCCCGGTGTAGAAAACGAGGACGGCGAGCCCGACTGAGTCGCGGCGCCGACGGTGATCACCTCGCGCGCATTCGCAAAGTTGCTGTTGTTGGTGTTCGCTCCCTGTCCGGCGCTGTTGCCGGCGGAAAACACCATCACCGTACCGAGCCCGCCTCGACCAACCTCCACCGCCCGCCGGATGGCTTCATAGGCAAAGGTCATGGTGGTGCTGTTGAAGTTGTCCGAAAAGGGTTCGATGCTTCCCCAACTGTTGTTGGAAATATCGAACTGATACTGCCGGCTGAGCGCATTGGTGATCTGCGGCCAGGTCCATTTCACCCGGTTCGATGCGATCTCGGCCTCGTGGGCGATGCCCACCACACCCGTCTCATTGTTCGCCTCGGCGACCATGATGCCGGCCACCGGCGTGCCGTGAAAATCAAGAATCGATTTGTGACGACCATCCTGCACCCGGCCGACCGAGTCCCAGGATTTCGCGAAGTCAATGCGAGGCTCGAGGTCGGGGTGTACGGTGTCAATCCCGTCATCGATCATGCCGATCAGCACGCCGGCGCCGCTGTACTCGCCCTGCAATTCGCCGATTCCCAGCGAATCCAGATACCACTGCGATTCGCGCATCGGGTCGGCGGTACCGCTATAGAGCTCACGCAGCCGAAGCGTCCAGGTACCGGTGCCACCATCGGCACTGGCCACCTCAAAGTAAACCGTGCCGCCCGCACCCGCAGGCACCATCAGGCGCGCATCCAGACCGGCGCCCGAGTCATCATCCACACTCACTTCGTTACCGTTCGCATCCAGCATGCGAAGGAATCCGTTTGCAAGCGTTCCACCCGGGCCATTTCCATTGGCGAGCAGATCCACCACGTAAGCTTTGCCGGCCCCCAGCGTCGCTGACACCCAGTCCAGGTCGTCTTCATGGCCAACCCGACCAGCCACTGGCTTACCCGGACGGACGATGGCTGGCGTTTGACTGTCACCGGGCAGGTCATCTGCTGGCGGCGCAGCGCTCGCCCGCAGCCGCGACTCGATCTGATAGCTGCCCAGACTCCCCAACACACCTGGCTCGCCCGCAACGCGGAGGTAGTGCAACCCGCCGTCGAACACTGCGAGTGAAAGCCCCGTGCGCCCGCTTTCCGTATCGAAGCGGCCACTGCTCAGAAGCCGTCCCTGCGCATTGAGCAATTGAAGCGAGGCTTCACCGAGGGTGCCCAGCCCATCCTGAAAGCCCAACACGCGGAAGTCATAGACGCTGCCCGCGGTCAGCTGGATCGCAAACAGATCAGCATCGGTTTCCTCGCCAATCACTGCGCGCCGTTCGCCGTTGCCGGCTAGAAGGCCGTCACGGTCGACGGAATAGTCGGCGACCCGGTCGGGACGGTCGTCGTCCGTACCTGCTCCGAGGTCAGTCACCCGAACCCGATATTGTCCGGTCTGGAGACTTGCGATCTCGCCATTCTGCGCGCCCAGATTACCGGGCGCAGCCACCTTCATGCGCACAATGCCCGCGGCACTCGCTTCCACCAGCGACGCACCGAATGCCGATGGAGCGCGAGCGGTCACAACATTATCGACTGCCTGCTCGGTCTGGCCGCTAGGCTGGAAGGTCACAGCGAGGTCGGTGCCGGGAAGCGGCGCATGCGCGCCATCTCGGATCGCAAGCGTCTCGATTCGGTAACGGTGCCCGGCACTCGCCTGAAAGCTGAACGCGTCCTGATCACCGGGGAGTCCGATTTTTGCATTGGCAAGCGCAAAGCTGCCCGCATCGCTCGACGCAAACTGCAACGCCACGGTGCCCGCTGAATCCTCATCGGAGGCATCCCCCGGGCGCAATTGAATCGAGTAGGCGCCGGTTGCGCCAGCGCCGTCAACGACGCGTGCGTAGAGCGTTCCACCCTGCGCTGCGCGAAGCGTCGCAACCGCCGAGCCATCCGATGTTTCAAGTCCATCGCCAAGCGCCAACGTGCGCTTTTCCAGCGGATCCGACACCACTTCGACCATCAGTCGGCTGAGACCCGATGAAGCATCCGGCGTGGCTACCAGCGAGACGATCTCACCCGCCGCCGCATCGAATCGGAACCAGTCGACATCCATGTCGGTCGCTTCACCGAGCGAATCGGCCGCGCGCACGCCAAACGATCCGGAGGCCCACTGAATGCCGCCCGCGAGTGTTTGAGAGATCGCGATCGACGTGGCGCGTTGCAAGGTGTCGCCGTGATCATCGGGCGCCCGAGCCACCAGTCGGTAGCTCCCGGTATCGCTATCAGGACTCGCCGATTTCACCACCAGGAAGAAGGTGCCCGAGGCCTGCGGACGATACACAGTGAATGCATCGCGCGAAATCATGCTGTCCTGATGCGTGCTGATCAGCGTGCCGTTACCGGAGCGGATCTCCAGTACTGGATCGAGCAGTTCCCCGTTGCCGCTCGACGCGCCCTGCGCACGGAACACGTAATCCTTGCCCGCTTCAAGCGTGATCCGGAACCAGTCCTGATCGCCATGGGTGAGGAGCGTGGCCTCACGCGTCTCACCGGGGGCAATGTCGGCCTGTGTGGCGACATTGTCGCCCGCTTCGTCGGGAGGAAGATTGCGCTTGGCGAGCGAGATTTCGTAGCTACCCATCCCGCGATCTGAGCGCGCCGACACCTCGAACAAATACTCACCCGATACCTTGGGTACGAAGTAGAGAGCAGGATCGGTGCCGGGCCCGCCATCATCATCAAAGTCGACCAGGCGACCACGGCTATCGAAAATGCGCAGGTAGGGATCGGCGAGCGTGCCCTTTTTCCCCGAAAACCCAGCCACCTCGATCCGGTAGACCAGATTCTCTTCGAGCGTGGCGTTGAAGAGATCCATATCGCCGGGCATGCCGATCTGGCCAGTACGCGAGGCAGACAGCGTCGCAGGGTCTGGTGCCAGGTTACCCACGCCCTGTCGGCTGGCACCCGACGTGATCGTACGAATGCTGCTCGCGTAATCATCGGCTGGCGCCTGATTCACGGACAGTGACCATGCGCCGACGTCATAGCGGAAGGCACTCCTCGCCTCCAGGTAGTAGACGCCGGTGGTCTTGGGCGTGAACCAGGCGCGGGCGTCGAGCCCGGTGCCGAAATCGTCGGCGACCTGGATCACGCGCCCCGAGGCATCCCGAATCCAGAGCACGGGATCCCGAAGCGGATCGAGTAGCGCGCTATCGGAAAAGTCGCCCTTCAGATCGATCAGGTAGGTCTGACCCGCTGCGAGACCGATTTTCAACCAGTCACTGTCGCCGTTATAGGAAATGGTGCCCGCTACCGGTGTGCCTGGGGCGATCAGCCCGGCAGACGAAAAAGTGTTGCCGTAGTCATCTTTCAGCGTGGAACCGGTGACGGTGTAAGTGCCCTTGCTGTTGTTGCCCGACGCGCCCACAGCAAGGAAATACCAGCCGGAGTCCACCGCGCGGAAAACAAGGCGATCATCGTTTCCAACAGTGTTCTCGCCAACCTCCACCAGATTGCCTGTGGCCGAATAGAGCGCGAGCACCGGATCGGCCAGCGTGTTGCCCATCCCGAAACTGGCACCCCGGCCGCCAAAGTCGTAGGTCTTGCCCTGGTCCAGCCAGACCCGGAACCAGTCCTGATCGCCCAACTTATTGACTTCGCTGGTGACGGAGAAGGTCTGATCAGCCGACCACTCGGCACGCGCCGTGGTGCTCACGCTACCGGCGATCATGTCCAGGCTTTCCTGGGTCAGCATCCATGAGCCGGTGTAGAGCCCCGAAGCGTCCTTGGCCTCCAGATAGTAGGTGCCGGTGACCGTGGGTCTAAACACGATGCGGTCGTCGCCCCCGACGACGTCCTGCACGATGTCCACACCGGTTTCCAGCTTGCGACCTTTGGAATCAAAAAGGGTGAGCGTGGGGTCGGCGAGTGTCCCTTGTCCGCCGCCGAGCCCTTGCAGGTTGAACTCATAGTGGGTGCCGGCGACCAGGCTGGTGCGAACCCAGTCGGTGTCGCCGATGTCGCCGATATAGCCTTTAATGCCGGCCTTCATGGGGTCGATCGCGCCCAGGGTGTCGACCGAGCCGGCGTAGTCGTCGAGGTATTTCAGAGTGAAGGCGTAGTTCTGGGCGTCTCCGTCAAACTGAAAGGTGAAGCGAACGTTGCCGCCTTCGTAGGGGATAAAGCCGTCTGGCGTATCGAAACCAGGTATCCAGCGATCCGCTGGGTTCATACCCGACTCCCAGTTCCAGCGTTTACCGCCGTGAACCAGGCTCTTCAAAATCACCATCTGGTTAGTTTGTATGTCGTTGAAATAAACCCTCCAAAGAGCACCGCGCTCTGTCGAAGCGTCCACCGCCAGCGGGGAGTTCGGAACCAGGGTCGCGGTAAACTCGTCGACGTCTTGCGGATGGTCCTTCCTGCCCGAAACGCGTTTATCGGTACCGGCGTCAAGCTGATAGTTGACGAACGTGTGCGCCGACCACCCCATCCATTGATTGAAATGATCGTCCAGTTCGATTGGCCGCGCAGTATCGGCAAACTGGATCGAAAGAACGTTGTAGAGCGTATCCCGACCATCTACTGGTGTGCCTCGCGCGTGCTCGACTACGTAGGACCCGTTGCTCCATCCGTGGTTGTAATCACCCCAGTTGCCTGAGTAGACCGCTGTCTTGATATTGCTGAGCGAGTCGTTCCCGCGCCCGCCTTCGACAACCTCATTACCCTTGCCGCTGAAGGTGTCCGCATCGTCACTCAGCTCAATCGTGTTCCCGACCCGGATGAATTTCCGCCCTGTACCCTCAAAGGACAGCGTCTCGGACTGGATTTTCGTCAGCAACAGCGTGGCGTTGTCGTGCTGGATGGTTTCGACGTTCACAATAGACAGACCGGTGATATCGATCTGTCCGCCTGAATAGGACGACTCGAGGATCAAACGGTCCTGACCTGGCCCCCCGTCGATCCGCCCCGACACAGCAGGACCGCCCGTTGCGCCAGAGGACATAGCCGGGGTGTTGTAGTTGGAACCGGGAGAGGACACCCGTATCACGTCGTTCCCCGCACCCGCCTCCAGGACAAAGTTCGAGTCCTGATCCACTCGGATGGAGTCAGCCGACGCCCCCAGAAGAATCCGGTCAGCGTCACGAACCGTTATTGCGCTTGAGCTGGATCCAGGACCGGACTCGACAGGAATCACCACCGTGGAGAGATCAACAGCGCCATATTTCCCCTGGAGATTCAGCGAGCGCAGCCCCGTGCCGTCGATACGACTGAAGTTCAGGTCTTCTCCGTCACCCACCAACAGGAGAGTGAGCTGAGAGTTTCGGTCACCCGACGCCACCCCAGTCACCGTGAAGGCGTCCAGCCGAGAGAAAGCGTCCGCAGCCATCCAAACACTGCGGCCATGCCAATACGTGTTCGCGAAGTCGATTTCGATCGCTTCAACATTCAATAACGCCCCTGGCTGCAGGATCAGCGTCGCGTTATCGGTGGTGTGTTCGACCCGAAGCGAATCGACGCCCACACCGCCGTCGATGACATCACTCGTCAACGCACGGGTTATCCAATTGCTATATGTTTGTCGTCCCACTTGTAAAGACATGTTCGAACCGGTGTTGGGCAAAAGTTCGAATTCAGTCCTCTGAATGACAAAACGATCGTTCCCGGCACCACCCGCGAGCGTATCGATGCCACTGCCACCGATCAGGGTGTCATCGCCCGCGCCCCCGTCAAGGCGATCGGAGCCGCGTCCGCCATAGATCGCATCAGCGCCTGCGCCCCCGGTGATCGTGTCGTCGAAACGCGAACCAATCACGCCTGAGGCAGCTACAACCTGCGAGTCAGATTCCGGAAGAAGTAATTTCGCGCCCGAAAGAAGTTGCCGATCGCCCACCGCGAACGCCTGTTGCGCGCCCTTGATCTGCACTGCAACGCCTACAAGCTGTGTCCCAAGCGAGGCCAGAACCGACGGGGTGACGGTAATTGTTCCGGTTCCACGGGTCGCCTCGATCGACAGTAGCGTGGCACCGCCCAGATCCTGACCATCTGAGACCAGCAGCGTATCGGCACCCAAACCGCCATCCACGGCATCGAGCACAATCACCTTACCGCGAACGTCAAGGGAGTCGTCGCCGGCGCCGCCACGAAGCGTATCGATACCGATACCGGCGACGAGCTGATCGATCCCATCGCCGCCTTCGAGCAGATCGTCGCCGTCATCGCCGAGAATCTGATCGTCGCCACTACCGCCGCGAACCGTATCCACGCCGAGGCCGCCAGCCAGCCGATCATTGCCCGCAGCACCGTCGATCTGATCATTGCCGGCATCACCCACCAGCAAATCCTCAGCCGGACCTCCCACCAATATGTCCGCGCCAGCACTGCCTCGAATTCCGACAAATCCGGCGGGGAGAGTCGACACCTCCGACTGTCCCGGGGCCGTAAGCTTGAGAATCAACCCGGCTGAGCCGGTGATACGACCAACAAATTGGCCGTGCTGCGCAAGCGTCAGCGCAAGACTTTGTGATTGCGAGTCCAGCCGCTCAAGCCCCTCCAGCGTTGCGCCCGAGAGATCGACATCGGTTCCCGTGATCCGAAGGGTGTCGTTACCTTCGCCGCCTCGCAGCGTGTCGGTCACCGTGGCTTCACCTGCGATCACGATCAGGTCATCACCCGCCCCCGTATCGACTTGATCCGAGCCCGCCCCTGCACTGACCGTGTCGGCACCCGCGCCAGTGTCGATGCGGTCATCACCGGCCTGCGTGGTTACGCTATCGGCGCCAGCGGTTCCATGCACGGTCCAGGCGGCCGTGCCGGCGAAATCGAGGGTAGCCCCATCCTTCAAAGCCACCGACCCTAGCGTGACCTCGCCCCCACCAGTCAGGACAAATGGAGCACCAGACGCTTCGGCAAGTGCACTCCACTGCGGCGCGGAAAGCACCACAGCGTCAGGCCCGTAATAGGCGGACGGCGTCGCAGCGTTGTTGTAACGACCGACAATCTTGACGGCCTCAATACTGCGAAGGTCTGCCTGACTGAGGTCGATGCGATAGGCAAAGTTGGCCGTCGAATAATAGGGGGGCGCCGGCGGCGTGTAGCCGGCAAGGCCGGTGTGAGTGAGCGACGTCTGAAATTTGAATTCCAGAAGATCGACGCCATCACCACCATCGTAGCTTCCGCGGATGCGATAGGCATTACCGACCACGTCCTGAGAAAGCACGTCCCGACCGACCTGCGAATTGATGCCCTCGGTCCAACTCGGTTCCCAGCGGATCGTGTCATCGCCGGCGCCGCCCGTCACCGTGTTGTTGCCGGCAAAGGGCAGCAGGACATTGTTCCCTGAACCAGCGCTCAGCCGATCATCTCCGAAGGTGCCCTCCAGGGAGAAGTTTCCGCCCACGCGCTCGAGCGCAAGGCTATTGCCGGATAGCGTGACGCCACTGACATGATCAAAGCCGGAAAGTTGAACATCGTCGATCTTCAGTCGGCGCACCGAGTCGGTTGGCCCCACGATCCGCTCGACGCTTTCGAAGCTCATGCCCCGAACGTCGATATTGGAGCCGTACATCGTCATGTGCTCGGACGGGATTTGAAGCGTGTCGACACCCGGTCCGCCGTTTAACGTGTCGTTGAGCGTCTGTTCGCTTGACAGGCTAAAGGTGTCATCACCCGCCTCGCCCTCGAGCAGGTCGCGACCGCCTCCGCCGAGCAGACTATCGTTGCCTCCTCCTGCGCGAACCGTATCGTTGCCTTCTCCGCCATCGAAAAGCTCGGCGCGGTCGGTGCCGGTCAGCTGATCATTACCAGCCAAGCCCAGCAACTCTTCCGCTCTCGCTGTATCCGTAGCGCCGGCCGTGGTGAGGGTGTCGTCGTTTGCGGTTCCGCTGCGACTACGGGTTACGGTGATGGAGTAGGCGCCGCTCTCGGGATCAGACGGAGATCGCGCCCCCCAAAACGAAGTCTCGTCAACCACCAGGAAGGCTTGGCGCCCTCCGAACATCCCTCCTTCCTTGTTCAGCCCCCAGGAGATTCCTTTGACAAAGAACTCCTGCCTTACTGAACCGTTCGCGTTCACGTCGAGCTGACTGCGCGACATTCCCCCAGTCAAGTCCTCAAACTGGAGCTTGAACCCGGTAGCGTTGACAAAGGAAATTGACAGAGATCCGGTGGCACGAAAACTCACGGTGATTTTCAGCGATGTTTCGGCGTTGGCAACATTGCTACCGAAATCGAAAGGAATCCAGTCTTTGTCACTCGCAAAACCCAGACGCCCGGTAATAGCCTGACCTAGCCCGGCGTAGGACGCGCGACCTGAAATTTCCGAGCCCTGCAACGTGTCGTATTCGTCGATGACGAAATCGCGGTCTGTGAACCGCAGAACCTCAACACCGCGAACCCAGTCGGCACCGTCAGGACCGCTGACCTTCCAAAAATTTCGATCGCCTTCCCAGCCATTGCTATTCTGATTTTCGTTGACGACCACATAGTCGGCAAACCGCCCCGAAAAAATCGCGACGTCCCGGTCGTCAGGGTCATTTCCTCCGATAAGGGTGTCGTTACCCGCGCCGCCCACCAGCGTGTCCGTACCCGTTCCGCCGGAAAGCCAATCCGCCCGCGCGCTGCCCTCGAGCAGGTCGTTGCCAGCGCCACCATCCAGATACTCTGCGCTCACGCCCCCGTTCAGCGTGTCAGCGCCGGCAGTGCCAATCAGATCGCGGAGTGCCGCCAAGCGATAAGAACGCACTTCATTCAGCGGAATTTCGCTGGCCATCATGCCGGCTGCTGATCCAATCGACAGGTTGTCTCCGATCGCGATAGAAGCAGTTCCACCGGCGGTCAGCGCCCCCCATGCGTAGGCATAAGGGTAGGTTGAGTAAGCTGTAAGTGTGGTCAGAGTAGACGGCGAGGGCTCTTGGGTCGCCATAGAGGTCTGAATCCCGGTGAGCGAAACATTCGCCGCAAGCCTCACATTGGGCCCACCCACCAGCGCCACATGAAACGGCTGATTGGGCGCCCCCGACAAGGCGAACCAATCGGCGTCACCGCGAAAAACTTGGCCGCTGAACTCCTGTCCGAACGCAAGCTGCACATTGCTTGCCGCCTGCAGGTTCGACACATCATCAACGACCCGTTCACTGGCCCCGTCGAGAAACCGAATCAGCTGAATGTTCAGTAATTGGTCCGTGCCATCGGCGGAGTAAGGCGTGCCAACGCTCGCTGCAACCGTCACTGACCCGTTATCGTTCCGGGTGATGATGTAGTCGTACTCGGACCCCGCGTATTCGACAATATTGAAGCCCGCGCCACCGTCAATCGTGTCATTGCCAGCGGCGCCTCGCAGCGTGTCGTTCCCCACCCCGCCTACAGCATTGGCCGTGACGTTAGCAGGCAGCGTTGCGCCGGAGGTGATGGTTCCGGAGGCCTGGGTGGTGGAGGTCGGCGGCGTTTGTGCTGCGCCGGGATATGTGGTTGAAGTCGTCGTCATGGATCACTCCGTATCGAGCACAACGGCTCGATGGCAACCGCTATCTGGTGCTAGCGATTTTACGCGCCCCGCCAGCCCTGAACTGAACGGTCGAGCGAATCGCTCTGTAGGGTCACTCGCCCACCTCAGCGAAAACCCGGCTGCGCACAACGCAGCAACGCTACCGGCACTTCGGGTGCAAGCGCTTTCAGAAATTCGGCCGCAAAGGGAACGATTCGCCAGGGATGGGTCGTGCCGCTCCAGACCGCTTCGATGACCAGCGGCTCAGCCGGGCTACTCGCCCCGCGCATCAGCACCAGCACTGGCGGCAAGGCATCAAACACCGCCTCGACCAACAGCCAATCCGACAACTGATCGATTCGCACCACACGCGCTGACTGTGAGTCAGGTGGGCTGTACTTTTCAAGCAGGGCCCGTGCGGTGCGACCCATCGAACTGCCACTTTCCGCCCTGCTCACACTCCCGCAGTCACTCACAAGTCGGCCCCACCGCTCGGCAACGCCACCCACTACGTCAAACGGCTCACCGTTCAGCGTCAACAGCAGGCGTTGGTCCTTGGTGGTGAGCCTCGGCTGCAGCAGCATGAGCGCGAGTACGGCCAGCCCGATCACGCTGAACCATCGCGCAATGCGCTGACGCCTATCTCCGTGACCTCTCATCCCATCAACTCCGCAGCCCGTGCACCGATCGACACTTGTCCTCCGTCCGTGGGCGATTCCTGAGACTCCTCGCCCGCTGTGTGACAATCCCGCCATCAATGCTCCGATGGTGGCGCAAAGTGCCGAGCCCTGCCGAATCCCCCCACACCTTCACCCTCAACACCCGAGCCGTCACCGTCTCCGCCGCCGATGACGAGCCCCTTCTCTTCGTCCTTCGCGACCGCCTCAACCTTCCCGGCACCCGTTTCGGCTGCGGGTTGAACCAGTGCGGTGCCTGCAGGGTGCTGATCGATGGCCATGCCGTAGCCGCGTGCGACACGCCCATGTGGTCGGTTGCCGGGCGGACGGTCATCACCATCGAGGGGCTCGCTGAATCGCCCACGGCCAGCCGGCTGCAGCACAGCTTCGAGGTCTTCCAGGCGGGGCAATGCGGCGCCTGCCTGTCCGGCATCATTGTCACGCTGACGCAGGCCATCGACTCGGGCGCAGCGCACGACGAGCCCTCGATCCGTCGCGTACTCGATGCGCAGCTCTGCCGCTGTGGTTCGCACTCACGGATCGTCGCAGCCGCCCTCACCGCCCTCACCGCGCCCGCGCCACAGACCGCGCCACAGACCATCCCCCAGCCCGCCCCAGACATTGCCGCCTCGCCCGCGTCGCAAGACCCTGCCCCGACGCCATGAACCTCGCCTTCCGTCTCACCCAGTCAACGGTCTCGCGCCCCGACCTGCCCGCCAGCCTCGCGGTCAATCCCCGTCGTTCCAGCTGGCTCGGCTGGTGCCCTGACGGCACCGTCGAGATCCGCTCTGGCAAGGTTGAGATCGGCCAGGGCATTCTCACCGCCCTCGGACAAATCGCAGCCCATGAACTGCGGCTCCCGATCGAACGAATCCGGATGGTCCCGGTCCAGACCGGCCTCTCGCCAGACGAAGCGGTCACCTCGGGGAGCCTCTCGATTCAGGAGTCAGGCACTGCCATCCGCATCGTCTGCGCAGAACTGCGCGAGCGCCTGATCGCCCGTGCGGCCGAGCGCTGGGGTATCACACCCGTGGCGTGTGCTGCCCGCGACGGTCTGGTCACCGGGCCGAATGACAGCAGGCTGGACTATCGCGATCTCGACCCCGCCTCACTCCTGGAGGGCGAGGTCGGTGCCGCAGCATCCACCGCCGCAAACCCATCTGCCCACCTTCCCACTCCGATCGTCGGACAGTCGATACCGCGGCACGATCTACCCGCCAAGATTCGAGGCGCTCCCGCCTACCTGCATGATCAACGCCTTCCGGGACTCCTTCACGCACGCGTTGTACGCGCTGCAATCCCGGGCGCCACGCTTCAATCCGTATCCGCCGATGCGCTCAGTTCATTCGGCAACAGCGTGCGACTCGTCCGCGACGGCAATTTTCTTGCGGTGGTGGCCGAGCGTGAATGGCTGGCCATCCGCGCCGCCGAACATCTGGTTGCAGCCACCCGCTGGCAGCAGCCAGGTTTGCCGTTTGACGATGAAACGGTCGCGGACTGGCTGCGTACACAGCCCGCGGAATCGCGAGTCATTGCAGAGCACGCTCCCGAGACGCCCGCCTTGGACAGCAGCGCAATACCGACTGGCGAGATCGGCGGGGGCACCTCGCCCGCGCAGAGCGACCCCGACGCCCCAACCTATGAAGCCGTCTTCACCAAACCCTTCATCGCCCACGCATCGCTCATGCCGTCCTGCGCACTTGCGCATTGGACCGGTCAGCGACTCGACATCTGGACGCACAGCCAGGGTCCCTACAACCTGCGCGCCGATCTGGCGCTCGTCTTCCCGGATACCGACATCGTGGTGCATCACGCAGAGGGCGCCGGCTGCTATGGACACAATGCGGCCGATGATGTGGCCCTTGATGCCGCCCTCATCGCACGCGCCTGCGGCGCGCCAGTCCGGGTGCTCTGGTCGCGGCGCGACGAACTGATCCGCGCACCACTCGGCTCGGCCATGACCCTACGGGTTCGCGCCTGGATGCAGGGCGGTCACATCACGCGCTGGGAACACGAGGTCTGGAGCGCAGGGCACAGCCTTCGCCCCGGTCGCGCGCCCACGCCCACGCTGCTCGCCGCAACCGAAATCGCATCGAACCGGTTCGAACCCCGTGAGTCAGTCAACGCTGCGCTCGCTGCAGGCGGCGGCTCCGAGCGCAACGCCATTCCAGCCTACCGCTTCAACGCGATGCGTATCGTCAACCACCGGGTCCGAAATATGCCGCTTCGCACCTCGGCGCTGCGCTCGCTCGGCGCGTTTGGCAACGTGTTTGCACTCGAATCCGCAATCGACGATCTGGCCGAGCTCGCGCATCAGGATCCGATCGCGTTCAGGCTCGCGCACCTTGATCATCCCCGCGCCCGCCGCGTGCTGGAAACCCTCGCGGCCCGCCGCAGCGCGACGGTTCCAAGCCATGAGGTGACCGATACGGTCACAGGCACCGGCATCGGCTTCGCCCATTACAAGAACTCAGGCGCATGGTGCGCGGTCGCAGCCGACATTGAAGTGGGCGAGTCCATCACCGTGCGTAAGCTCACAGTCGTAGCCGACCTGGGAGAGGTGATCAACCCCGACGGCGCACGCAACCAGTTGGAGGGCGGTGCGATTCAGGCGTGCAGCTGGACGCTTCTCGAAACCATGCGAATCGACCGCGCCGAGGGGCCCCTTTGCACCGACTGGTCGGCCTACCCGATTCTGAACTTCTCTTCCCAACCTCGCGTCGATGTTGTACTCATAGAGGCTGCCAATCAGCCGCCACTCGGCGCTGGCGAATGCGCGCACGGTCCCACCGCTGCTGCCATCGGCAACGCATTGAAGCAGGCGCTTGGAATCCGGGTGAAAGATCTGCCGCTTACACGCGAGCGGCTGATGGCGGCGATCAACGCCTGAGCAGCGCTAGCGCATCATCTGTTCCGGCAGCCAGGTGGCAAGCCCGGGAAACCAGTACAGAAGCAGCACCGCAAACACCATCACAAAAAACATGGGCAGCGTCACCCGCGCAATCCAGGGAAGCTCTCGGCCGGTCATGCCCTGAAGTACAAAAAGATTGAATCCCACCGGTGGAGTGATCTGCGCCATTTCCACCACCAGCACGATGAAGATGCCAAACCAGATCGGATCGATCCCGGCTTTGGTGACCGTGGGCATGATGACCCCCATGGTGAGCACCACCATGGAGATGCCATCCAGGAAACAGCCCAGCACGATATAGAACAGGGTTAGGACCGCGATCAACTCGAACTGGCTGAGACCCAGCTCCGCAATCCACTCCGCCAGATGGCGCGGCAAGCCGATGTAGCCCATCGAGAGGGTAAGAAACGCAGCGCCCGCGAGAATGAGCGCGATCATGCAGTAGAGCCGGGTGGCACCCATCAGCGCTTCGCGAAAGCTCACCCAGGTGAGCGTACCCTGCAAAGCCGAGAGCACCAGGGACCCCACCACACCCACCGCCGCCGCTTCGGTCGCCGTGGCAATGCCGGTATAGATCGACCCCAGCACCGCGGCGATCAGCAACACCACTGGAATGAGTGATCGCGATTCCCTGACCTTTTCCAGGAAGGTGTAGCGCCGTTCGGCGGCAGGCACCAGTTCAGGATGACGGAGCGCCCAGACAACGATGTAGGCCGAGAACAGACCCGCCAGCATCAGGCCCGGAATCACGCCAGCAATAAAGAGCTTGGCGATCGACACGTCGGCGGTGACGCCGTAGACAATCATGATGATCGAGGGCGGGATGAGAAGCCCGAGCGTGCCGGCGCCAGCAAGCGTCCCCACCACCATGCCCTCCGGATAGCCGCGCCGGTTGAGCTCAGGGAGCGTCATCTTGCCGATGGTGGCGCAGGTGGCTGCCGACGACCCCGATACCGCAGCAAAAATAGTGCATCCTGCAACGTTGGTGTGCAGCAGCCGCCCGGGGAGCGACTGCAGCCAGGGCGCAAGCCCATGGAACATGTCCTGACTGAGGCGTGTGCGAAACAGGATCTCGCCCATCCAGATGAAGAGCGGCAGCGCGGTGAGCGTCCAGCTCGATGACGACCCCCAGATGGTGACCGCCATCGCATCGCCCGCCGGGCGGCTGCTGAAGAGCTGCATGCCCACCCAGGCTACACCCGATAGCGACAGACCGATCCAGACACCCGACCCCAGAATGAGAAAGAGTGTGAGGATCAGGAGACCGGTGATCAACAAGTCATTCACAGGCATTACTCGTTGTGCAGGGGCTGATCCAGCCCCGCCGCGCGGCGTTGCCCGCGAAACTCGAGCACCCACTCGTCGACCAGCGCGATGAACAGGATGACCGCACCCACCGCCATCGAGAGCTGTGGAATCCAGAGTGGCGTCGCGTCATTGCTGGTGGAAATGTCGTTGAAGAGCCTGGACTGCCAGCAGAGCCGCACACTGTAGTAGGCGAGCAGCAGGCTCAGCAGGCTCGCAAGCCCCAGGGCAAACAGCTCCAGGCGCCTCAGCGCCGAGCCGCGCAGCCGCGAGGTCAACAGCGTGACGCGGATATGCTCGCCGCGCTTGAGCGTGTGAGCGAGCGCCAGAAAGCCGCTTGCCGCCATGAAATAGCCGGCGTAAGCGTCGGTGCCGCGCACATGGAAACCGAGTTCCCGCCCCAGGATGGAGGTGAGCACCATCCCGAGGAGTGCCACCATGAAAAGCGCAGCCAGGGCGGCTGCGCTGTCATAGAGGCGGTCTAAGGCCGATCGCATCAGAGCTTGCGGTATGCGTCCACCAGCGCCTTACCCTCGGCGCCGGCCTTGTCCAGCCATTCTTTCAACATGGTCTCGCCCACCTTCTGCATGTCGGATTTGAGCTGCGCGGGCGGCGACACGATGTTCATGCCATTTTTCTTCAGCAGATCGATGTATTCCTGGTTCTTGGTTTGTGCTAGCTGCCAGCCGCGGGATTCCGCCGCCGAGGCCGCCTTCAGCACCGCATCGCGCACATTGGGCGCCAGTTTCTCGAACGCTGCGCGGTTCATGATCACCGCGTTTTTGGGAAGCCACGCCTGGGTGTCATACCAGTACTTGATGTGCTCATAGGTCTTGGTGTCATACCCGGTGGAGCCCGACGACATGTAGCTTTCCACCACGCCGGTGGCCATCGCCTGCGAAAGCTCTGCCGCCTGAACAGTGACCGGCTGCGCGCCAACCAGTTCGGCAATTCGCGCAGTTGCAGGACTGTAGGCACGCCACTTCACGCCCTTCAAGTCAGCCGCGGAATTGATCGGCTTCTTCACATAAATGCCCTGCGGCGGCCAGGGCACCGAGTAGAGCAGCATCATCCCCTGCTCGCCCAGCTTCTTCTCGAGGAACGGACGCTGCGCCTTGTAGAGCTTGTTGGCCTGATCAAAGCTGTCGGCAAGGAAGGGAAGCCCGTCGGCACCAAACAGTTGCCACTCATTCTGGAAGTTGGCGAGCAGAATTTCGCCAGCCTGGGCCTGCCCACCCTGGACCGCCCGCTTGATCTCAGGCGCTTTGAAGAGCGAAGCGTTGGCGTGCACGGTGATCTTGAGCGCACCGCCGCTCGCCTTGTCCACCTCATCGGCGAACTGCTGAATGTTCTGCGTGTGGTAATTGCCCGCTGGATAGGCGGCGGGCAGATCCCATTTGGTCTGGGCGGAGACGGTCGACGCAACGGCAAACGCGGCCATCGCAAGCAGGAAACGTGGCTTCATCGGCAACTCCTGGAAGGTCCGGCGACGGGTGGATGCCGGTACGGTTGAGACGCGCAATCATGGCACACTGCGCCGCATACCCGTCAAGGAGAAACCCGCGTGCAGGCAACCGCCTCGCCTGTCGGTTCGCCGGCCGATACGTCGCCGCGGGTCGGTATTCTCATGCTCGACACCCGTTTTCCGCGCCCGCCTGGCGATATCGGCCACCCGGACAGCTTTCGGCGGCACGGGATCGAGCCGCTCTATCAGGTGGTGAACGGTGCGTCGGCGCGCCGGGTGGTCAGGCAGGCTGACGCCAGTTTGCTCACGCCTTTCATCGAAGCCGGTTGGGCGCTGGTCAACCGAGGCGCCACGCGGATCGGTACCAGTTGCGGTTTTCTGGCGCGTTTTCAGCACGCATTGCAGTCAGCGCTTCCGGTGCCCGTTCTGAGTTCGGCGCTGCTTGCCTGTGCGTCCGCAGACGCCCCGGGCATTCTCACCTTCCATGCCGAATCGCTCGATGGCGACGTGCTCGCCGCAGCGACGGTTCCGCCCGGCACACCGGTGCAGGGCATTGCGGAAGACAGTGGGTTTTATCAGTGCATCATCAACGACGATGAGCAGATGGATTTTGAGGAGGCTGAACGGGCCGTGGTGAGCGCAGCGCTTGCGCTGGTGACCCGTGATCCGGCGGTGAGAACGATTGTGCTGGAGTGCACCAACCTGCCGGTTTACCAGAGCGCGATCGAGGCGGCCACCGGCCGCCCGACCGTCGATCTGGTGAGGATGCTATCCGGGCTTGCTTAGACCGGACGAATCCGTGAAGCGGCGGGGCCTTTCTGACCCTGAACCACTTCAAACTCCACCTTCTGGTTTTCCTGAAGGGTACGGAAGCCCGAGCCTTCGATTTCCTTGAAGTGGGCGAACAGATCTTTGCCGCCGTTGTCAGGAGCGATGAAGCCGAAGCCCTTGCTTTCGTTGAACCATTTGACGATGCCGGTTTCCCTGGACATGTTGATTTCCTCTGGAGAGTTTTCGCACACGCGGGATGCATGCACGACGTGCAGAAACACCCACGAAAACTCACCTAAGGGGATTGACCGGACCGCCGAACAAGCCGACAGCGCGCAACCAAAGCGCCGATTGAGAGAAAACGGGTATGCGTCTAGCATCGGCATTGTAACCCGGGACTGACACGAAGCACAGTTGCTGTGCCTGTGAAGCGACAAACGGCCGCGAGGGGCCGCGCACAGGCAGCATCTCCGCGCCCGCGCGCCAATCCCGACGTTCCACCACACAACTCTGAAGGAGCGAGACCATGACCACCCGCACCCTCTCCCGCCGCCGCCTCATTGGCGCAATTGCCAGCACACCCGCGTTCGCTGCTCCCTGGGTTCGCGCCCAATCCTGGCCCGACAAACCCGTGCGACTGATCGTGCCCTATCCTGCGGGTGGCGGCGCCGACTCATGGTCACGTATTGTCTCGGGCCGACTCGAGAAAATTCTCGGTCAGCCCGTCATTCTCGACTACAAGCCCGGTGCCAGTACGATGATCGGCAACGAAGCCGGCGCCCGGGCGACCCCCGACGGTTACACCTTCCTCCTCTATGACAGCACCGGTTTTGCCTACGTCCCCAATCTGAGAAAGATCGGCTACGACCCGATCAATGCCTATGTACCGCTCGCGCATCTGGGGGCCATTCCCTTTGTGGTGGTGGCGCACCCCAGCCTGCCGGCGCGCTCCATTCGCGAGCTGGTGGCCTATGCCAAGGCGAACCCGGGGAAGATCAACCATGCCAGCGCAGGTATCGCCTCACCGCATCATCTGATCGCCGAGCTGTTCAAACTTCGTGCGGGCATCCAGATGAACCATG
The DNA here is from genome assembly GCA_945872335.1 of Bordetella parapertussis. Lineage (GTDB taxonomy): Bacteria > Pseudomonadota > Gammaproteobacteria > Burkholderiales > Burkholderiaceae_E > SYIM01. The sequence goes on from CAMBZS010000039.1 coordinate 21,454, forward strand.
TGCCTTACAAGGGCGCGGTGCAATATGTGGCCGATCTGCTGGGCGGGCAGGTGGATCTGGCGGTCTCCACAGTGGGGCCGGCGCTACAGCATATCCAGGCGGGCAAGCTGGTTGCCCTGGGGGGCGCCATGAAGCAGCGCATCAGCGTATTGCCCAATGTGCCAAGCATTGCCGAGCAGGGGTTCGACGGCTTTGATGCCAAGCCCTGGAATTGTTTCGTAGCCCCCGCAGGCATTCCGCAGGTGGCGCTCGATACGCTTCGTCGCGCGCTTCGGGCGGTCATCGCCGAACCCGAAGTGGTGGCGGCGCTCGCCAAGGCCGGCATTGAGGAAGCGGGAACGATCCCGCCGGAAGGCATTGCGGAGGCCATGCGGGCCGACTTCAAGCTTTGGGGCGAGGTGATTCGCGACGCGAAGATCACGCTGGCGAGTTGAGTCGCGTCCGTCCCTGAAACGCCTGCGGCCCGACGCTCTCCGCGCCGGGCCGCAGGCCCCACCTTGAACCCGAACGCTCCGCGTCAAGCGCGGGCGGGTCCTTCTGCCATCGCAGCCTTCACCTTATCGGGCGTGATCGGCACCGAGCGCAGGCGCGCACCGGTGGCATCGAAAATGGCATTGGCAACCGCCGCGGGAATGGCCGTGGGCGTGGGCTCGCCGGCCCCCCAGGGCTGCTCGGTCGGCCGGTCGATCAGCGCCACCTCGACCTTGGGCGCGTCATGGAAGCGCAGGATCGGATAGCTCGCCCAGTCCACGCTCGTGACCCGCGCGCGCGTCCAGTTCACCTGCTCCATCAGCGTGCGACTGACCGTCTGGATCACGCCCCCTTCGATCTGGTTGATGAGACCGTCGGGGTTGATGATCTGGCCACAGTCGTGCGAAACGCAGACTCGCGTCACGCGTACCTCGCCGGTCTTGCGCTGCACCTCGACCTCGGCCACTGCCGCCACATAGGTGGTGGCGTTGTTATAGCGCACGTAGGACACACCGCGGCCTTTCAGGACATCGCCAGCGCCGCCGGCCGCGTTGTGGCCAGCCCGCGTCTGCCAGCCCGCTTTCTTCAATACGGCACGAAGCGCCTCGACACCGCGGGGGTCCTTCAGCACGCGCAACCGATACTCAGCCGGATCGGCCTTGGCAGCGAAGGCCAGCTCGTCCA
>CAMBZS010000040.1 GCA_945872335.1 Bordetella parapertussis
TCGTCTTCTGTTTGCATTTCTTGATCAGGTTCTGCTTGCTTTTTGATATATCTTTTAGACACATCGTCGAATGACCAATCCTCCTCGTTAAACTCTTGATAGCTTCTCGCTTGTTGATATTCCATTGGAGAAAGAGAATCCTTATCCAAATCTACTGGCTGTAAAACTCCCTCTTCCATATCTTCAAACATCTGCTTATATTGGAATCCGCCTTTAGATGGGCGATTAGGAATAGATGGCGCTGATTTCCAACCCCATTTTTTCTGAGGATATGGGGCAAGCAGATCCATGAGGTCAAGGTGGCGGCTGTGATAACGACTGAGATAGTTGTTGTACTTGAAGTCGCGGTCGTCCTCGCCCTGATCCCAGTAGCGCGTAGCCTGAACCTGGTTGACGAGCGCCCGGTAGTGAAGCACCTGCAGATCGAAGCCGCCGCCGTTCCAGGTGACGAGTTGCGGCGTGTGCCGATCAATCAGTCGGAAAAATTGTTGGATCTGTCGCGCTTCGCTCTCGTCGGGCTGGCCCAGGCACCGCACCTGCACCCCGCGTTCATCACGCAGCAGACAACCGATCGCCACGACCCGGTGCAGGTGAAGCGGCAGAAAGTCGCTACCGCCCGTACGCTCGCGGCGACGCGCGAACGCCTGCTCTGCAACCTCGGCATCGGGCAGCGCCGCGTCGAAACCCCAGGCAGCCCGCAACCCGGCGATATCAGGAATGGTTTCGATATCGAAGACGAGGACAGGCGTCATGGGGTTCCGGGCGCAAGGCCGGAGGGGGTTTACTGCCCGGGACGGGATGGCAGATATTTGGACGGATCGACCGGACGCCCTTCGCGCCGGATCTCGAACCGGAGCTTTGGGCGGTCGGCGTCGCTGTCGCCAATCTCGGCGATCTTCTGGCCGCGCGCGACCTGATCGCCTTCCCGAACCACCAGCGACCGGTTGTGCGCGTAGACCGACAGCAGCTCGTTTTCATGCTTGACGATGATGAGGTTGCCGTAACCGCGTGGTCCCACCCCGCTGAAAATCACCTTGCCCTCGGCCACCGCATAGACTGGATCACCTGGCTGACCTTCGATCGCGATGCCCATGTTGCGCGGCTCGGAAAACCCTTCAAGCACGCGACCCGATGCCGGCCAGGTGAACCGCTGGGGGTCGGTTGACGCCGCAGCCGCCGCAGACGGCGCAGCCGATGCGAGCGGCCCCGGCGGGGCGACCACTGCCGGCGCCCCCTGCGGGCCTGCGGACGCAGAGGGTGCGGACTGCGATGGCGTGGTCGACGACGCGGAGGATGCCGAAGACGCCGCGACAGACGGCGCGCCCCCTCCGACCGACGGACGGCCAGTGGCGCTCGCCGGCGCGTCTGCGCGCTGAGCCGCGCCACTCGCATCGGAACGAACCAGCGACGGCACGGTGTCGCCGGCAGGGTCGGCCGTCCCCGCGGGGCGAACCGGTTCAAGCGGCGTCACCTTGACCGGCGAGGCCTGCGCAGCTGGCGCGCGCGACGCGGTGGATCCAGACGAGCCCTGGCCGGAAGAAGGCGAAGCAGCGCCTGGCGCACCTGCCCGGCTGGCGGGTGCCCCGGCAGCAGAGGAAGCGGGAGCGGGCCGCGGCGGCGTGGTCGCAGCAGGCCGCGGCGCGCTCGCGGCAGCCGTACCCGATCCAGACGGCGGCGCTGACGAACGATTTTCGACTGGCGCGGGACGTGGCGCAGCGCAGCCGGCGAGCAGCGCGGCGAGCGCCAACGCGACAAGCGGGGCCGGCAGCGGCCTCGCGCGTGCTCGTCCGGTGGTCCGGGCTTTCATATCCGTGGTGTAAGGCGTCATGGGGTGTGTTGGCGACACTGGCTGGCGCGGGCAACTGGCGATGATAGGCGCAGCCCGAAGCTTACGCCGTACCGTCCCGCAAAGGCACAAATCGTACCGCATCAAGCACGGTCAGTTGCCACCGATCGGATCCGCTTCGTTCAACCAGGTGGAGCGCCTGCCCCTTCCCCCCCGATACTGGCGCAATCAGGCGCCCGCCTGTCTGCATCTGCTGAAGCCAGGCCTCGGGAATGCTCTCGCCCGCAGCGGCAGCGATCACCAGATCATAGGGTGCGGCCTGGGGCACACCCAGTTGACCGTCACCAAAGACCAGGCGCAGGTTGGCAATACGCAGGCTGCGAAGGTTCGTTCGGGCTTGCTCATGCAAACCGCGAATACGTTCGATCGACACCACTTCGCCGAACAGGCGAGCGAGCACGGCCGCCTGATAACCGCAGCCCGTTCCGATTTCCAGCACACGCGCAGCCGAGCGCGCTGTTCCCTCGAGCGGCGCAGCCAATAGCTCGATCATGCGGGCGACTGTGAATGGCCGCGAGATAGTCTGCGCATGGCCGATGGGGAGCGCCACGTCTTCGTAGGCGCGGCTCGACAAAGCCGGTTCGACAAAGCGGTGCCGGGGCACGTTGCGCATGACCTCGAGCACGCCCGAATCGCGAACCCCGGCTCGCCGCAAGCCCTCCACCATCGCAAGCCGAACCGCGTCCGAGACCAGACCGGGTTCAGCCGATTCGACCGCGACCGCACGCGCGTCAACCGGCCGCTCGGCGGAATCGGGTTGCGACACCCGGCGCTTCGGGCGATTGGGTGCTGACGGTCGCGGAATGGCCGCCTGATCCATCCAGCGCGCCATTTTACTCAAGCCATTCTCCTGTCAGGACGCGCAGGCGCTGCCGCGAACAACACGCCCGCCCGGCTTCAAGCCGATGCCAACCATCCGCCCACCCGCTCGAGGCGGCTGTAGCCGGTGAGGTCGACTTCCAGCGGCGTGACCGACACCTCGCCCGACTCGACCGCGTGAAAATCGGTACCCGGGCCCGCGTCACGCGCCGACCCGGGCGGCCCGATCCACCAGATCGGCTCATCACGCGGGTTGCGCCCCGGGATGGCCGGCTCGGCGAAGTGACGCTTGCCAAGCCGGGTGGTTCGGATGGGCCCGAGTTTGTCTTCGGGCAACGACGGGATGTTGACGTTCAGCAGCATGGGCGCGTCGGGCGGCGATTCGACCCAGCGGCGCAAAATACGGTCGACGATGCTGCCCGCTGCCTCGAGGTGGGCAAAGCCCCTCTTCACAACCGAAAACGCAATGGCGGGGACCCCCAGCTGGAGGCCTTCCATGGCTGCGGCGACGGTGCCCGAGTAAATGGTGTCGTCACCCATGTTGGCGCCGTCGTTCAGGCCGCTCAGCACCAGATCGGGGCGCCATCCCAGCATGCCGGTAATGGCGATGTGAACACAGTCGGTGGGGGTGCCGTTCAGGTACATGAAGCCGCTTGGCGCGGTACGTACGGTGAGCGGTCGATCAAGGGTAAGCGAATTTGAGGCACCGCTTCGGTCCTGGTCGGGTGCAACGACCACCGCCTGACCATAACGTGAGGCCACCTTCGCAAGCATCGCGATTCCCGGCGACAGATAACCGTCGTCATTGCTGATCAGAATTTTCATCGTTCGATTCTATCCAAACCGCCTGAATTGCCTGGATTGACCCCTGTCGGCCGCATGTTCATACTGCGACGGCCACTTCATGCACTCTCAAGATGAGCCAACGCGACTATTACGGATTCGATACGCTGTCCCTGCACGCTGGCGCGGCCCCTGACAGTGACACCGGCGCGCGCGCCACGCCCATTTATCTGTCGGCGTCGTTTGTGTTTCGCGATTCCGATCATGCAGCCGGCCTCTTCAATATGGAACAGGCTGGTCACGTCTATTCCCGGATCAGCAATCCCACGGTGGCGGTGCTCGAGGAACGGATTGCTGCGCTCGAGGCGGGGGTAGGCGCGATCGCCACGGCCAGTGGTCAGGCGGCGCTGCACCTGGCCATCGCCACCATCGCGGGAGCGGGCTCGCACATCGTCGCCTCAAGCGCGCTATACGGCGGATCCCACAACCTGCTCCACTACACGCTGGCGCGGTTCGGTATTGAAACCACCTTCGTCAATCCCAGGCATCTCGACGAATGGCGCGCCGCAATCCGACCACACACCCGGCTGCTGTTTGCCGAAACGCTGGGCAATCCCGGCCTCGACGTGCTCGATATCCCCTCGGTGGCCGACATCGCCCATGCGCAGGGCATTCCGCTTCTGGTCGACTCGACCTTCACAACGCCATGGCTGCTTCGCCCCTTCGAGCACGGCGCAGACCTGCTGTTCCACTCGGCCACCAAGTTTCTTTGCGGCCACGGCACGGTGATTGGCGGCCTGCTGGTTGACTCCGGCCGTTTCAACTGGGACGCGTCGGGACGGTTTCCTGAACTGACCGCGCCGTATGACGGCTTCCACGGCATGGTGTTTGCCGAAGAATCCACAGTAGCCCCCTTCCTGCTTCGCGCGCGCCGCGAGGGGCTGCGCGATTTCGGCGCCTGCCTGAGCCCGATGAACGCATTCCAGATCCTGCAGGGCATCGAAACCCTTCCCGTCCGCATGCAACGCCATGTCTCAAACGCGGTCCGGATCGCGCACTTCCTTGCCGAGCATCCCATGGTGGCGAGGGTGTCCTACCCCGCACTCCCCTCGCACCCCGACCATGCGCTGGCCGCGCGGCTGATGCCCCGAGGCTGCGGCGCGGTCTTCAGCTTCGACCTGAAGGGCGATCGCGCGGCCGGCCGGCGCTTCGTCGAGGCGCTGCGGCTGTTCTCGCACCTGGCCAATGTGGGCGACGCGCGTTCGCTCGTCATCCATCCTGCCTCCACGACCCATTTCCGGATGGATGCCAACGCCCTCGCGTCCGCCGGCATCAGCGAAGGAACCCTGCGTCTGTCGATCGGGCTCGAGGATCCCGACGATCTGATCACTGACCTCAAGGCCGCCTTTCGCGCAGCCGAGCGCGGCTGAGGAGGAGTCAACCATCATGCAAGTCAACATCGACGGTTTTCCTGCCTATGCCTACACCGGTGGCCGGTCAGTGATCGGCAAACGACCCGCGGTGATGTTCATTCATGGCGCCCAGCATGACCACAGCGTCTGGATCTTGCAGTCGCGCTATCTCGCGCACCACGGCTTCGATGTGCTCGCGCTTGATTTGCCCGGTCACGGGCGCAGCGCTGGCGCGCCGCTCCCCACCATTGAACGCATGTCGGACTGGGTCGCTGCAATGGCCCGCGCCTGCGGCATTGGGCCGGCGCTCCTCTGCGGGCACAGCATGGGTTCATTGGTGGCATTGCAGTGTGCAGCCGACCACCCCGATGTGGCTGCAGGCATTGCACTGGTGGCTTCAGCCGCCCCCATGAAGGTGTCCGACGCGCTCCTCGAGGCAGCGCGTACCGACGAACCGCGTGCATTCGACATGATCAACGCCTGGTCGCACGCCACCCTCAACGCGCGCCCGGGGTGTCCCGGGCCTGGGTTTTCGATCTTCGTCCAGAACCGACGACTGATGGAGCGCCAGGCGACAGGGGTGCTTCTCAACGATTTTTCCGCCTGCAACGCTTATGACCAGGCGTTCGATGCGGCACGCCGCGTGGCCTGCCCTGCGTTGATGGTCCTCGGCGGCCGGGACATGATGACCCCGCCCAAGGCAGCGAAGGCCCTCGCCGCGGCCCTGACCGAATCAGCCCGCGCACAGCACCTGCCCGCTCCGCAAATCACCGAGGTACCTGGCTGCGGCCATGCGCTGATGAGCGAACGCCCTGACGCGGTGCTTGAGGCGCTGCATCGGTTCACCCGCTCGGTGCAATTCAAGCCCGACGCTCAGCCGGCAAGCGCCTGATCTAAAGGCTGGTCGAGCCGGTCACCCTGCCAGGTAGCAGCCCCACCGGGCTGCCCTGCCCACCACAGGTCGTCAAACAACGGTCGCAGCGTGAGCGCGCCCGGGGAGCTGGCCCAGGCCCAGCGCTCGGACCAGACATCGGACACACCCACGCGCCTTCCATGCCCATCGGCATGAGGCAGACCCGGCATCGACGGACGCCCGGCCAGATGCACCAGCCGGATGACATACCCGAGGCGCTCCAGCATCTCGGCCGCCTGCTCGGCGCGCTGGGCGTTGTGCCCGAAGTGCTCGGCGAGACTGTGCACGGCCACTGCGATGACCCGCGGATTGCCAGCGGGACGCTGACCTGCAACGACCTGTAGCAGCGCCCGCAGCACCGTGACTGCGTCATCGAACCGACTGCCTGGCGAATCATCAAGCGTGGGCTCATCGAGCGGCGCGGACCAGTGCCGAAGGCTCGCTGCGAGGAGCGCACCCGCGAGCACAGCCGCCCAGGCGAGAAACAACCAGATCAGAAGCAGCGGCAACGCGGCAAACGCGCCGTACACCACCTCATAAGTGGGCAACTGGCGAACGCTCCAGCCCAGGCCGCGCTGCAGCAACACCAGCAGCACGCCCGACAGCAAGGCGCCCACCAGCGCATGAAGCGGAACCACACGTACCGCTGGCAGCAGCAGAAACATGAGCCACAGCCCCACTGCACCCAGGAGCCAGGGAAGCGCTGCGAACCAGATCGACTGCACCCAGACCATTTCCACGCCACTCATCAGCTCCGCGATGACGCGGCTGTTCAAAGCCAGCACCGCCGCAAGCGAGATCGGCGCAAGCGTGAGGAGCGCCCAATAAAGCCCGATCCGGTGCGGCAGGGATCGGCGCCTCGCCGTGCTCCAGATCGCATTCATCGTGGTCTCAATCACCCGCAGTGCCGTGACCGCGGTCATAAAGAACAGGATGCCACCCACAACTGAAAGGCGACTCGCCCGCCCCGCGAACTCCTCGAGGTAGCCCATGACAGTCTCGCTGAAGGCTTCCGGAAAAAGATTACGCAGCAGAAAATCCTGAACGCTTTCCTGCAGCCGTTCAAACACCGGCAGCGCAGACAGCACGGACAATGCAATAGAAAGTACTGGCACGGCCGCAAACAGGGATAGAAACGCAAGACTGGCGGCGGTCTGCTGCAGACGCAGGCGTCGCGCCCGGCGAAGCATGTCGAACACCAGCCGCCGAGTCCGCTCGCGAAACGTGGCCTCGCCTGCTCTACGCTCAAGCACAGATCACTCCCGAGCGAGCGCCGACAACCTGCTCCCGGATGAACCGCAATCGACGATCGCGGCCTACCCATGCGATGGGTAACCGGCGTAGCGACAAGGTCATCGCGGGCTCGCCTCTATAATCAGTCGTGTGCGTTCCACGATCACCCTCAGACGTCTTGTCGTCGGCTGCTTTGTCGCGCTGATCATCCTTGGTCTCGCCTGGGAGCTATGGCTTGCGCCGCTGCGTCCCGGCGCGTGGCTGCTTTCCCTCAAGGTCATTCCCCTGGCGCTCGCCTTGCCTGCATTGCATGCGGGCCGTGTGCGCGTATTCCAGTGGTGGTCGATGATCGTCATGATCTATCTGATGGAAGGGTTGGTGCGGGCCGCCAGTGACCAAGGACTGGGTGTGCTGCTTGGCACCATCGAGGCTGGCCTCGCGGGGATCGCTTTTCTCGCCATTCTCGCCTACGTGCGAAGCATTCGAGCGAGCGCCTGATCCAGCGTACCCGCGCCATACTGCGCCAACACCGCGCTATCGCTCAGAGTTCGCCGCCACGCACGCGCGCCAGGCAACCCGTTGAAGAGCCCCATCACATGCCTCAGCACCGCGCGCGCCGATACGCCTTCAACCACCTGCTGGGCCAGAAACGGCCGGATCGCTTCGAGTACCTGCAACCGATCATCGATCGGGTCGGCCGCACCGTAGAAGCGTGAATCCACGCGCGCCAGCAGCCAGGGGTCATCACAAGCCGCTCGTCCCAGCATGACGCCATCGACATGGTTGAGTTGTCTGAGCGCCTCCTCGTGGCTGCGCAGTCCCCCGTTGATCACGATCGTGAGTGAAGGGAAGTCACGCTTGAGCCGATAGACAGTTTCATAGCGAAGCGGCGGGACCTCTCGGTTCTCCTTCGGGCTCAGCCCCTGAAGCCAGGCGTTTCGCGCATGCACGATGAACACCCTGCAACCCGCCTGTGCCACCCGATCAACAAAGCGCGCGACAAAATCATAGGATTCGTCCCGGTCAAGGCCGATCCGGTGCTTGACTGTGACCGGCACCTTGACCACTTCGCGCATTGCGCGGACGCAGTCGGCAACCAGATCGGGCTCGGCCATCAGACAGGCGCCAAACGCCCCACGCTGCACGCGTTCGCTGGGGCAGCCACAGTTGAGGTTGATTTCGTCGTAGCCCGCCTGTTCGCCCCAGGCTGCAGCACGCGCAAGATCGTCGGGCTCGGATCCGCCAATCTGCAACGCCACCGGATGCTCGCCCTGATCGAATCTGAGCAATCGGTCACGCTGCCCGTGAATCAGCGCACCGGTGGTGATCATCTCGGTGTATAGACGCGCCCGTCGAGTGAATGCGCGATGCACGTACCGGCAGAACCGATCCGTGAAATCCATCATTGGTGCTACGCAGAAACGCCAATCATCATTCATCGGGCGTACTTTACTTCGTCAACCAATAACCAACATCCTTCAAGGAGAACGACATGCACCTTTCGAACTCCCTCATGCATCGTCCGGCCAAACGCTTTCTGCTGGTCGATGACCATCCGATCATGAGCGACGCACTGCGTTACACACTGGAAACCGTCGCACCCGACTCCAAAGTCGAATTCGCAGCAAGCTACGGCGAGGCCCGGCGGCTCCTCGCCGAAGGCAACCGCGTCGACTGCATTCTGCTCGACCTCGGGCTCCCCGACAGCGACGGCTACGATGCCCTGCAGGGCCTGCGGCTGCTGCGCCCCGACACGCCGGTGGTGGTTCTGTCAGCCGACGGCGAACGCGACACCATCATGCGCTGCCTCAATCTGGGCGCGCAGGGCTTCATCCCCAAAACCGTTCACCACGACGTGCTTCGCTATGCGCTGCAAATGGTGGCAGCGGGCCACATGTATGTGCCCAAGGAGGTGGTCACGAACACAGGCTGGACCCCCGCTAATGCCATGTCTCGCATGCAACCCGCGCGCGCCACTTCACGCGACCCGCGAAGCCTCGGCCTCACCGGCCGCCAGTGTGACGTGTTGCGCCTGATTCTCAGGGGTCTACCCAATAAGCTCATCTGCCGTGAGCTCGACCTTGCCGAAGGCACCGTCAAGATTCATGTCAGCGCGGTACTGCGCGCGCTGGGCGCACGCAACCGAACCCAGGCGGTCATCGCAGCCAATCAGCTTGGGCTCAAGATCGCAAGCGAACCGGCCTGATTTCGCCTCGCATCCCCCGGCGCCGTTCACGGGGTCTCGGCAGGCTGTTGAACCGGTCGCCCAGACCCCTCTTTTTTGGGTTAGCGGTTTGCGTTGGGGAAAAACAGCGCTTCGCCGCCAATCCGGTAGTCGGCGATCGCCTGCTGGCCCTCAGAAGACACAATCCAATCGGCGAAGGCTTGCGCCTGCTTCAGTTTCACATGCGGGTGACGGGCGGGGTTCACCACGATCACGCCGTACTGGTTGAACAGGCGTTCATCGCCCTCGACCAGCACCTTCAACGCCCCGCGATTCCGGAAATTGAGCCAGGTGCCCCGATCGGTGAGTGCATGGGCGTTCATCGCCGCGGCGATGTTGAGCGTCGGCCCCATGCCGGAACCGGTTTCGCGATACCAACCGCCAGTTGAAGTCTTGGGATCGATCCCCGCGTCTTTCCAGTACCGAAGTTCGGCCGCGTGGGTACCACTGCGGTCGCCCCGGGACAGGAACGGATGCCGCCCCTGTGCGATCTGGCCAAGCGCCCGGACCACATCGCGAACGCCCGACAACCGGGCGGGGTCAGACGCCGGGCCCACCACGACGAAGTCGTTGTACATCACATCCCGCCGCGCGAGCCCAAACCCGTCAGCGACAAATTTTTCCTCCGCGACCTTGTCATGGACGAACAGCAGATCGGCGTCACCGCGCGATGCAACCGAGATCGCCTGCCCGGTTCCCAGCGCCACGACCCGGACCTGGATACCGGTTTTCGCGGTAAAGCGCGGCAGCACATGCGTGAACAGGCCCGACTGCTCGGTCGAGGTGGTGGAGGCCATCACGATATGGCTCGCATCAGCCGACTCGGCCGTCCGTGGTAGCGGTTGAGCAACCGTCGCCATTGGGCCGCCTAACGTGGCGAGGATCAGCGTGACGGCGATCAGCCGGCGAGCCGCATGAGGTCGATTGTCAGCGTTCATGATTGATTTCTCCTCAACTCACTCAAGTATGTCGCCCGCCAGGAAGCGCGCACCGATTTCAGTGGCGGGCGAGGCGAAGAAGCGATTCGCCGGGCTGAACTCGATCACTTCGCCTCGATGCATGAAGATGATCTGGTCAGCCAATCGGCGCGCCTGCCCGAGATCGTGGGTGCTCATGACGAACCCAGTGCCAGCTGCCGACCAGTCGCGAAGCAGGCGCTCGATGGAGGCGGTAGCGCCGGGGTCGAGATGCGCGGTGGGCTCATCCAGAAGCAGGCACGCAGGCTCTGCTGCCATCACCCGCGCCACAGCAAGGCGCTGTTGCTCGCCGCCAGACAGGCGCCGCGCGGGCCGTGACGCAAGCGCCGCAAGCCCTACCCGCGCCAGCACATGCTGGGCCCGCGACCCACGCTCGACGCGGGCCACGCCTCGAACCGCCAGCGCGTGAGTCACGTTTTCAAGCACCGATCGGGCGAGCATCACCGGCCGTTGCAAGACGAAGCCCAGTTCATGCGCCCCGACCGGGCGATCAGCCGCTCCCGGCTGACGAATACCGACCGACCCGTGTTCGGGGGGCAGCATGCCGTGGATGAGTTGAAGGAGCGTGCTCTTTCCTGCGCCGTTCGGGCCGAGGACTATTGTTCGCCCCGATAACGGCAGCACCAAGGTGACCGGCTTGACGATGGATTGCCCACCTGCCGAGAAGCCAAGCGCATCCAGGGCGAGCGAAGCTGGCGGTTCAACCAAGCGTTGCATGGGCACGAACTCGAAGCCACTGCGCACAGGCGTTCACTGCCAGGACGACGGCAATCAGAATAAACCCCAGCGACAAGGCAAGGGCCAAATCGCCTTTGCTGGTCTCCAGTGCGATTGCGGTCGTCATGGTGCGGGTGACGCCTTCGATATTGCCCCCCACAATCATGACCGCGCCGACTTCAGCTGCCGCTCGGCCGAAGCCGGCAAGCAGCGCAGTGAGGAGCGACAAGCGTGATTCCGCGAGGACAGTGAGAACCAGGTTCGCCCGGCTCGCCTTGAGCGAACGCAGATAAGGCCCAAGCTCGCGCAGTGAATCCTCGAGGATCTGCCGGGCCAGTGCGGTGACCAGCGGCAACACCAGGATGGCTTGGGCAATCACCATGGCCGATGGCGTGAACAGAATGCCCAGCGGGCCCAGCGGACCGGCTCGCGACAAGAGCAGATAGACCAGCAACCCGACCACCACTGCAGGCAAGCCCATCAGGGCGTTCAGTACGGTAATGAGGAGGTCGCGGCCACGGAAATCAAACAGGGCAATGACGGCCGCGAGCGGCAACGCCAACACTGACGCGACAAGCGTGGCAAGGGCGCTCACCTTCAGACTGAGACCAACGATCGCCCAAAGCCCTGGCTGCCGGCCGGAAAGCAGGTCAGCAATCATCGGGAAGGTGGCGGCAAGGTCGTTCATTGAAAGCGACTGTGATCCAAGGTGGGCGGATGGGTTGAGGCCGGAAGAAATTTAGCAGTCAGTGAAATAAATCAGACGTGTGCGTAAAATTTGCATAAAGCTCCGCCCGCACGTTTGAGGCTGCACCCCAGGAATCCTCCATGCCGAAGCCTCCCACCAAGACTGTTTTTCCGTCATCCACCGCGCCCATGCAATCGGTCGAGCCCACACTGCTCACCACAGCCGAAGTGGCAGAACTCCTCCGAATGAGTCCTCGGACGATTTACCACCTGGTGTCCCGAGGCGAGATCCCGTTTGGTCGCGCACGCGGCAAGCTCCTGTTCGAGCGCCACCGGATCGACGCCTGGATTGCAGCCTCGACGCGTGGTCCGGTTCTGCACGAGTCGGTCGAAGTGCCCGCTGTGATTGCCGGGTCTCATGACCCACTGCTTGATTGGGCGGTGCGCGAAGCGGGTTCGGGGCTCACGCTCGACTGTCACGGCAGCAGCGACGGTCTGGCACGACTTGCGAGCCGCAGGGCCTGTGCGGCGCTGATTCACATCCCTAACGCCAGCGGCGCCGGTTACAACACCGAGGCCATCCAGAGCGCACTGGCAGGTCTTCCTGTGGTCTCGCTGCACTGGGCCCGCCGCGAGCAGGGGCTCATCGTCGCCGAGGGTAATCCGCTTCGCATCCGGTCGCTGAAGGACCTGATCGCCCGTCGAGCCCGCTTCATCCGCCGCCAGCCAGGGGCGGGCAGCAATCTCCTGTTCGCGCGGCTGTTACGGGCTTCGGGGGAGAGCCTGGAGAAGCTTCGGGCCCTGGACACTCCCGCGTTCAGCGAAACCGAAGTGGCTGAAGCCATCGCCGATGGCTACGCGGATGCTGGCTTTGCCATCCGCGCGGTCGCAGACAGGCACCGGCTGCCTTTCCTGCCGCTCGCTACCGAAGAGGTGGAGCTGGTGGCGTGGCGACGAAGCGTGTTCGACCTGCCGCTCAATCGGTTGCTCGAGCTCGGGCGTGGTCGCCGCTTCGCCGCGCACGCCGGTCGGTTGGGTGGCTACGATCTGACCCGCCACGGCGAGGTCTGTCACAACGGCTGAGCGGCGCGGCGGTTCGCCTGGGAACTCGCTTCACGACGATCGGCGGGACGCGCCCGCCCCGAGCCCCGAGCCCCGAGCCCCGAGCCCCGAGCCCCGAGCCCCGAGCCCCGAGCCCCGAGCCCCGAGCCCCGAGCCCCGAGCCGGCTCAGCCCGGCGCCTGGAGCTGCGGCGGATACTTCCGATCGCACATTTCGCGGAAGGCGGGCGGTACCGGAACGGCACGAATACGCTCCGGATCATCAGGATGAGGCCCTGCGAACACCCTCACGTGAAAGGCCTCAGCAATCAGGCTGTCGCCCTTCACGATCTGATGGTGCTGCGTAAAACGTCGCTCGCGCCACTCCGATATGCAGGTATGCACCTCGATCTGGTCGCCATACCGAGCCGGCGCCCGGAAGTCGCACCGGGTGGAAACAATGGGCGTACCCAGGATTCCATGGGTGAGCAGGGTCTCGCGCCACGGCGGGATGCCGCTATCGCGGAAGAAATGCAGCGAGGCCGCATCGAACCAGCTGAAAAAATTCGGGTGAAAAACGATCCCGCTCGGATCGCAGTCGCCGAACTCGACCGTAATTTTCAAGACATGCTTCAAGGCGAGGCTCCCGGACAGAGGCGGAAGAATACCTCGCGCACACCACCCGGGCCGTCCGCGGCGACCGATCCAAAACCGGACCTGACGCCTGGCGATGCTCGCCCGCCCGCAATAAAATCGCCGTTGTCTGATCGTTCATCGGAGCTCCCATGCTCAATTGCAAGCCCCTTCACTCCCTGTTCGCCGCCGAGGTGGTGGGGGTCGACCTCCGCCAGGCGCGCGACCCGGCAATGCTGTCAGCGATCCGCGCCGCCATGGATCAGTACGCCGTTATGGTCTTTCGCGACCAGCCGTTCACCGATGACGAACAGGTCGATTTCGCTACCCGCTTCGACGGCAAGCTGCACACCCAGACCTCCTTGTCGGCCCTGGGTGCAAACCGCTTCGGCAATGAAGCGCTCACCGATATTTCCAGTGTGAAAGCCAATGGCGAATTGGCTGAGCTGGCCGATCGCCGCCGGCTCAGTATTCTCAGCAATCGCCTGTGGCATACCGACGCGTCGTTTGTTGATCCCGCCGGACGCTATTCGCTGCTCTCGGCCAAGGTCGTACCCGAGGTGCGTGCCGATACCGAGTTCGCTGACATGCGTAGCGCCTGGGACGCACTTGAGTCCGACGAACAAAACCGGCTCTCAGGCCTGCGCGTGTTTCACTCGATCGTTCATTCCCGGCACACCATCGGGTTTGATTTTTCTCCTGAAGAAGCAGCCCGACTTCCAGGTGCTGTCCACCCCCTGGTCCGCACGTTGCCAGGCTCGGGAAGACGCGCGCTCTATCTGGCATCTCATGCGTCGCACATCGTCGACTGGCCGATTCCGGAGGGCCGCATCCTCCTCCTCGACCTGATTGAACACGCCACTCAGCAGACGTTTGTCTATCGGCACATCTGGCAGCCGCGCGATCTGGTGATCTGGGACAACCGCGCCACCATGCATCGGGGGCGCCCCTTCGACGACACCCGTTACCGGCGTGAATTGCGGCGAACCACCACGCTGGACATCGCTCGCTGACGGGGCGTGGGCTCAGCCCGCGCCGCCCCCGTCACGCCGCCGCCATTGCAGCACCGCAACGCCCAGCAGCAGGCCCCAGAACGCGCTCCCCACGCCAAATAGCGACATGCCTGAGGCAGTGCACAGGAAGGTCACGATCGCGGCGTCGCGCTCCGCATCCTGGCTGACCGCAACCGTCAGACTGTTACTGAGCGTCGCGAGCAGCGCCACCCCGGTGATCGCCATGACGAGCGCCTGCGGCAATGCCGCGAGCAACGCCACCACCGTCGCCGCGAACAAACCGGCAAGCAGATAGAAGCCGCCTGCCCAGAGCGTAACCAGATAGCGACGTTCGGGCCGGGGCTCGGCATCGTCGGTCATGCAGACCGCAGCCGAAATCGCCGCCACGCTGTAAGCAAAGCCGCCCGCGGCCCCCAACACCAGGCCGGTGGCACCCAGGGTTGCGATGAGTGGGGAAGCCGGCGTGTTGTACCCGTGCGCACGCAAGGTCGCCATGCCCGTGAGATTCTGTGAACTCATGGTCACCAGAAAGAGCGGCAGGCCTGCGCCAACCAGCACCGCAGGCGAAAACTCGGGCGCGATAAACACCGGGCCCGCAAGGCCAAACCCGACGCCGGCGAGGTCGAGGCCGGTGGTCGCCATGGTGCCGACCAC
Source organism: Bordetella parapertussis (assembly GCA_945872335.1). Classification (GTDB taxonomy): domain Bacteria; phylum Pseudomonadota; class Gammaproteobacteria; order Burkholderiales; family Burkholderiaceae_E; genus SYIM01. The sequence continues at coordinate 14,951 of CAMBZS010000040.1, forward strand.
CCCTACGGCGACACTCGCAAGCACCGCATAGTTGGGCATTCGATGCTTGGCCAGCAGATATACCGCCACCATGGCTAGCGCCAGCAACAGACCGACGCCCGGGAGCGCAAACATCCCGGTGCAGAACCGGAGCAACACCCCGGCCAGCATGGCGGCCGCCACCGAGCGCGGCACGTAGCGCAGGATGACATCGGTCCAGCCAAGCAACCCGACCAGGACCAGAAGCGCCGACGAAAACAGAAACGCGCCAACCGCCTCACCCAGCGTCGCCCCCGCAAGCGCGGTCACAAGGAGCGCCGCGCCGGAAGTCGACCAGGCGGCAAGCACCGGCGCCCGGTAAAGCAGGGAGAGCGCGATGGTGGCCAGCCCCATTCCCACCCCCAGCACCCAGAGGAAGGAGACCTGCTGCGCCGCAGTCGCGCCCGCCGCGGCCGCCGCCTGCAATACGATGACCGCGGAACTGGCATAGCCCACCAGGACCGACACGAATCCCGCCACCACATGAGAGAGTCGAAAATGCTCGCGCATCGAGGGGTTTATTGCGTTGACGCCGACACGGCCGGCCAGATCCCTATGATGCCAGCATGCCGGCAACAGGGTTCCGCGCTAACATCTCGGCTGTTTCTTTGGAGCGTACCCCCATGCCCACTGTCCACCTGACTGTCAACGGCCAGCAGGTCGAGCGCGAAGTTGAGCCGCGCCGACTGCTGGTCGATTTTCTCCGGGTCGATCTCGGCCTCACCGGCACGCATATTGGCTGCGACACCAGCCAATGCGGCGCCTGCACCGTCCTGCTTGACGGCCAGGCGATCAAGAGCTGCGCCATGCTTGCCGTGCAGGCGCACGGCGCCACGGTCAAGACCATCGAGGGTATGGCAGCCACCGATGGCACGCTGCACCCGCTGCAGCAGGCCTTCATGGATTGCCACGGTCTGCAGTGCGGCTTCTGCACGCCAGGCATGATCATGGCAAGCGCAAGCCTTCTTGCTTCCAATCCGCAGCCCGACGAGGCAGCAGTAGAGAAAGCGCTTGAGGGCAACCTGTGCCGTTGCACGGGCTATGCCAACATCGTCCAGGCGGTCCGACAGGCCGCCACCTCCGGCGCCGGACGCTGACCCGCTGTCGCCGGGCGCACAACCGCTTCGTCTCCCGCAATCCACCTGTCACAAGGACACTCACGTGACCGCCGACAACGACTTTGGCCGCTTCGGCAGCGGACATTCCGTACGCCGGATCGAAGATCCCGCGCTGATCACCGGCCGCGGCCGGTATGTTGATGATTTCGTACCGGCGGGCCTGCTTCACCTGGTGTTTGTCCGCTCTCCCATGGCGCATGCCAGAATCGGCTCGATCGACCTGTCGGCGGCCCTGGCCACGCCGGGGGTGGTCGCCGCATTCACCGGTAGGGATCTGGTCACAGCCGGCGTCAAACCCTTTGCCGGTCCCCCGCCTATTTTCAAGCGACCCGATGGCACGCCGCCGCCGCCGCCCGACCGGCACGCCCTCGCCCCCGAGGTCGTACGCTTCGTGGGCGAAGCCGTGGCGGTGGTGATTGCCACCTCTCCCGATGCTGCCCTTGCCGGCCGTGATGCGGTCATGGTCGATTACCAGGAGTTGCCCGCGGTTGGGAGTGTGGCCGCTGCGCTCGCCGAGGGCGCCCCCCAGGTCTGGTCGGGTGCCCCAGGCAACGTCGTGGCCGAAACCCGCTACGGTAACCGCGAGGCGGCCGACCAGGCCTTTGCCTCTGCCGCCCATGTGGTGTCGCTCGACCTGGACAACCAACGGCTTGCGCCGGCCTCGATCGAGCCGCGCTCGGTACTCGCAAGCTTTGATCCGGCAGATGGCCGCACAACGCTGCGCATGAGTTCGCAGATGCCCTCTGGCGCCCGCAACACGATCGCCGACCAGTTGGGGCTTACCAAGGATCAGGTGCGCGTGCTGGTGGGCGACGTGGGGGGCGGCTTCGGCATGAAGACCGGTGCCTACCCCGAAGACGTCGCCGTTGCCTTTGTTGCACGCCAGATGCGTGCCAGCGTGAAATGGATCGCCGAGCGAAGCGAAGAGTTCCTCACCGCGGTGCATGGTCGAGGTCTGCGAAGCCAGGCCGATCTGGCGCTGAACGCCGAGGGCCGCGTGCTCGCGCTCCGTGTACGCACCCAGGCCAACATTGGCGCTCACCCGGCACCCACGGGCTGCGCCATCCCGCTTCTGATCGGTCCCTGGATCACCACCAGCATCTACGACATCGGCACCATCGATCTCCACATCCAGGCTGTGCTCACCAACACCACACCGCTCGGCGCATACCGGGGCGCGGGCCGCCCTGAGGCGGTCTATGTGATCGAGCGCCTCATGAGCGCCGCTGCGCTCAAGACCGGCATCGATCCCATCGAACTGCGCCGCCGCAACATGGTGCGCCCCGAGCAAATGCCCTACAAAAACGCGATGGGTCAGGTCTACGACACAGGCAATTTCCCGAGCATCGTGGCGCAGGGCGTTGAACTTGCAGACTGGAACGGGTTCGAGGCGCGCGCGAAGGCAAGCCGCGAACAGGGGCGCCTGCGCGGCCGCGGCATCGCCACCTTCCTGGAATGGACCGGCGGCAATGTGCTTGATGACCGGGTCACGGTCAACGTCACCGCCGATGGCTTCATCGAGATCTTCACCGCCACGCAGGCGATGGGTCAGGGAATCGCCACCACCTATGCGCAACTGGCGGTCGATTCGTTCGGCATTCCGCTCGAGCGCATCCGGATCATTCAAGGCGACACTGATCGCGGCGAAGGATTCGGCAGCGCCGGGTCGCGTTCGCTCTTCACCGCCGGGTCGGCCCTGCAGGCGGCCGCAGTCAAGGTGCTCGACATCGCCCGTCAAAAGGCAGCCGATGCCCTTGAGGCGCCCGCTGCAGATCTTGAATACGAAGCCGGACGTTTCCGGGTGGCGGGTACCGACCTGCAAATCAGCCTGTTTGATGTCGCGGCACGCGAAGCCTCGGGCAGCATCTTCCTTGAGTCGGTCACCAAGGTCGACGGGCCGAGCTGGCCCAATGGTTGCCATATCTGCGAAGTGGAAATCGATCCGGATACCGGTGAAGTGGCCATCGATCGCTATTCGTCCGTGAACGACGTGGGGCGCGTAGTCAATCCCATGATCGTATTGGGCCAGGTCGATGGCGGCGCCGTGCAGGGCATCGGACAGGCGCTCTGCGAGCAACTCGTCTATGACGATCAGGCTCAGCTCGTCACCGCCAGCTTCCTCGACTACGCAATGCCCCGTGCCGGTATCGTCAAACGCTTTGAAACCCGGCTCGACCAGTCGGTGCCCTGCAAGGCCAATCCGCTGGGCGTGAAGGGCGTGGGGGAACTGGGTACCATCGGCGCCACGCCTGCGGTCGTGAATGCGGTGGTCGATGCGCTTGTGCGCGGCGGCCTCGGGGAACCGGCCACCGCCATCCAGATGCCGCTCACGAGCGAACGCGTCTGGCGTGCCCTACAGGGCCCCTCGGCCTGACCGTCCCGTAACGCCACGTCCGACCTTCGCCTGCGACTTCCAGACGGAACACCGAAATGAATGCTTTCGATTTCCACCGCCCCGCTTCCACTGCGGATGCCATCGCGACCCTGAGCCGGTCCGCCGACGGACGCCTGATCGCCGGCGGGCAATCGCTGCTTCCGGCCATCAAGCTTGGGCTGGCTGCACCCTCCGACCTCATCGATCTGTCCGGCGTTGCGACCCTGCGTGGCATCACCCGGCAGCCCGACGCCATCACCATCGGCGCCATGACCACTCACGCCGAGGTTGCTCGCTCCGAACTGGTGCGCGCCAACATTCCGTCGCTCGCTGATCTGGCCGACGGCATCGGCGATCAGCAGGTCCGCGCGCGCGGCACCCTGGGCGGAAGCCTCGCCAACAACGATCCCGCTGCCTGCTACCCGGCAGCAGTACTTGCGCTCAAGGCCTCGATCCGTACCGATCGCCGCAGCATCGCGGCCGATGAATTCTTCACCGGCATCTACCAGACAGCGCTCGAGCCTGAAGAAATCATCGAGTCGGTCCGCTTCGCGCAACCGCTCGCGGCGGCCTATATCAAGTTCCGACAACCGGCCTCGCACTATGCACTGGTTGGCGTGTTCGTCGCCCGATTCACCGAGGGCGTGCGCGTGGCTGTCACCGGTTCGGCAGCGTGTGCCTTTCGGGTACCGGCGCTCGAACAGGCGCTCTCGGCCAGTTGGTCTGTAGCAGCTGCGCGTGGCGTCAAGGTGAATGCGTCCGATCTCAACGCCGACCTGCACGCCTCGGCCGAGTATCGCGCCCACCTCATCCCGGTACTCGCTTCACGGGCTGTTGTCGCAGCCCGCTAAGGCAGCATGAGCGCACCAGCCCGCGAACCGTCTCTGATCGCGGGCTGGGTGCTGGCGTTCCTGCTCTCGTTCGGACCGGCCGTCTCGAACTCGTTTGCACGCTTCGCCTATGCGCTGGTGCTGCCTGCCATGCGCGATGATCTGCACCTCAACTATGCCGAGGCGGGATGGCTCAACACCGCCAATGCGGCCGGCTATCTGATCGGCGCGTTACTGACACGCGTCTGGGTGGCGCGCGCGGGCAACCGTGCGCTCTTCATCGCTGGCATGGTGCTGACCTCGCTTGCCGTATTCGCCACCGGCTTGTCGCGCGAACCGGCGATATTGAGCCTGATGCGGCTCCTGGGTGGCGTGGGCGGAGCCGCCGTTTTTATTTGCGGCGGAACGCTGTCGGGTAACGTGATGCCGTCGCGGCCTGCCCTCGCCACCACCACAATCGCCATCTACTTTGCGGGCGGCGGCATCGGGCTGATGCTGTGTGGCGCAGCCATTCCCCTTCTGCTCGATGCCCACGGTGCGACCGCCTGGCCGCTCGCCTGGCAGGCAATGGGCCTCACCTCATGCGCCATGACCGTGGCTTCGGTATGGGCGGCGCTTCAAATCATCGAGCCGGGCTCGCACGCGGGCGCAGGCGCATCGAAGGCCCCCGCACCCTCCACGCGACACTCATCGATCGCCCCGCTGGGCAGGGCACTGATCACCTATCTCTGCTTCGGTCTGGGCTATATCGGCTACATGACTTTCGTGATCGCCTGGATGCGCGAGCACGGCGCACAGACCGTCACCGTGATCGCCGCCTGGATGATGCTGGGTGCCACTACGCTGCTCGCGCCGGCCATCTGGCGGGGCCCGGTCGAGCGCTGGTCGGGCGGACGGCCGCTGGCAGCCGCCATGGCCACGCTTGCCTGCGGTGCCTTGCTGCCTCTGCTGCATGCGGCAGCACCCATCATGATGCTGTCGGCGGCGCTGTTTGGCGCAGCCATGTTTTCCATTCCTTCGGCCATTCAGAGCCTGGTGAAGAAGGGCATCCCCATGCGCGATTGGGGGCATGCCATGGCGGGCTTCACCATTGTGTTTGCCGCAGGCCAGGTGGCGGGGCCAGTCCTCACCGGTTGGCTGGCCGATCACTGGGGGTCGCTCACACCAGGACTTGCGCTATCGGTGGTGACGCTCCTTGCCGGGGCGCTGCTCGCCCTCACCCAACATGATGTCAATGCCGACCAGGATGTTCGCCATGCTCAATGACCGTACCACCCGTGAAGCCGCAGCGTTGTTGTTCAACGCCTGGCAATCCCACAGCACACTGCCGCAATTGCCCGAGCTCTGCCGCCCCGGCTCGCGCGCCGAGGGCTATGCGATCCAGCGCGCAATGCTCGAGATTTCCAGGCGACGCATCTTCGGTTGGAAGATCGCCGCCACCAGCAGTGCTGGTCAATCGCATATCGGCGTGGAGGGTCCGCTCGCAGGCATGTTGCACGACACGCAGGTCCTCACCGAAGGCGTGCCGGTGCCGATCTCAGCCAGCCTGATGAAAGTGGCCGAGTTTGAATTCGCCTTTCGCATGGCCCGCCCGCTACCGGCTCGCGATCGTCCTTATACCGTCCAGGAAGTGATGGCAGCGGTCGGATCGCTCCATCCGGCAATCGAAGTACCCGATTCACGCTACGACGATTTCATTCGGGCCGGCGCTGCACAGCTTATCGCCGAAAACGCCTGCGCGGACCGCTTCATCCTCGGCGCGGCGAGCCCCGAGCATTGGCGTTCGCTCGATCTTGCCGCGCATACCGTTGCAATCACAGTGAGTGGTCGCGAGCCGCTGACCGGCATCGGTCGCAACGTGCTGGGCGATCCGCGCATCGCGCTTACCTGGATCGCGAACGAACTCTGCGCACATGGCATGGCCCTTGAGGCAGGCCAGGTGATCACCACCGGCACCTGCGCCATGCCGATATCCGTTGCACCTGGCGTCACGATAGAAGCCGACTACGGGCCCATCGGCCGGATCGCCGCGCGCTTCGTCAGCTAGCCCCGGTGGCGCGGGCGTTTTCCTGCTCCTGCAACAGTCGCCACATCACTTTGCCCGAACCCGATTTCGGGAGGGTATCGGCAAACTCGATCACGCGCGGCACTTTGAACGCGGCCATTCGTTCGCGCGACCAGTGCTCGATCTCCTCTGCACTGACCCGCCCACGGTAGTCCGCCCGCAGCACCACAACCGCCTTGACTGTCTCACCGCGATACGCGTCGCGAGTGCCGATGACGCAGGCCTCCTGGATTGCCGGATGGGCAAAGAGCTGATTCTCGACCTCTGCGGGCCACACCTTGAAACCGCTCGCGTTGATCATGCGCTTCAGACGGTCGGCAATGTAGAAATAGCCCTCCGTATCCACCCGACCCAGGTCGCCGGTTCGAAAGAATCGCTTGCCCTCGAGCTCAATAAACGCCTGCTCGGTCTCCTCCGGTCGCTGCCAGTAACCCACAAAGAGCTGCGGCCCGTGAATCACGATTTCGCCCGTCTCGCCCGGTGGCAATGCGCGCAGGCTGTCCGGGTCGACCACGCGCGAATCAACGCCGACATACGGGATGCCCAGGCACTGGCGACGCGCTGCCTGCGGCGGATTACTGTGTGAAGGCGCGGCGGTCTCGGTCAACC
>CAMBZS010000041.1 GCA_945872335.1 Bordetella parapertussis
CACCCGCTTTCCGCTCGACGGTCCACGCACACTCAATGGCCTGATCCTCGAAGCACTGCAGGACCTTCCGGAGTCGAGCGTCGGGCTTCGCTTCGGTCCCATCGTGGTCGAAATCCAGCACGTCGAGGACCGGATGGTGCGACGCGCGCGACTCCGTCTGATGCCCGCCGACCAATCGCGTGGGCGCGAGCAGGCCGACGAGATCGCGGCGAGCGCCTGATGCCCGCTATCGACGCGCAGTGGGCCGCGGTGGCGGCTGGTGTGGCGGGTCTGCTGATCGGCAGTTTTCTGAACGTGGTGATTTATCGCCTGCCCAGAATGCTCGAGCGGCAATGGCAGCACGACGCCGCCGATCTCCGGGGCGAGACCATCGCCACCACCGCGCGCTTTGACCTGATTCAGCCGCGTTCGCATTGCCCGGCCTGCGGACAGGTTCTGCGGCTTCGCGATCTGATACCGGTTGCAAGCTGGCTCGCACTGCGCGGCCGGTGCGCGGCCTGTCGCGCACCGATCGGAACGCGCTACCCGCTGGTTGAACTCGCCACCGCTGCGCTCTTCGCGCTCTGCGTAGTCCGGTTTGGCCCCACCGTGGCCGCCGCGAGCGCCATGCTGCTGGCTGCTGCGCTGATCGCCGCGGCGCTGATCGATGCCGATACTCAGCTGCTGCCCGATGCCATCACGCTGCCGCTCGTCTGGGCCGGGCTCGCCGTCAACCTGACGGGCGTGTGGGTACCCATCGAGCAGGCCGTCGTGGGCGCCATGGCGGGCTACCTCAGTCTGTGGTCCATCCACCATGGCTTCCGAATGGCGACCGGCCGCGAGGGCATGGGCTATGGCGACTTCAAGCTGCTCGCGGCAATCGGCGCCTGGCTGGGCTGGCAACCCCTGCCTGCGGTGCTCCTGCTCGCCTGCGCGGCGGGCGCGAGCTTTGCCATCATCGGCGGGCTCGCGCGCCTGCGCGAACCGCTGGCGCCGATCGCCTTCGGGCCATGGCTCGCTTGCGCGGGGCTGATCGCCCTCTTTGCCTACCCAGCCCTGACAGCCTGGCTGCTCGGTGGCTGACCCCAACACGCTGCCCTTCCAGCTCCCATGACCATCACTTCCTCTCGATTCATCATCGGCCTGACCGGCGGCATTGGCAGCGGCAAATCAACGGTGGCCGATCGCTTTGCAGCCCTGGGCGCCACGCTGGTGGATACCGATCTGATCGCCCACGCACTCACCGGGCCGGCCGGCGCGGCCATGCCCGCGCTCAGCGCAGCCTTCGGTCCGGCCGTGATCGCTGCAGATGGTCGACTTGATCGCGCCGCCATGCGCGCGCGCGCTTTCTCCGATCCCGACGCGCGCAAGCGTCTGGAGGCGATTCTTCATCCGATGATCCGCGAACAATCGCAGCGCGAGATCGAGACCGCAACCGGCTGCTATGTGATGCTGGTGGTACCCCTACTGGTGGAGTCGGGCGCCTGGCGCGAACGGGCACATCGTCTGCTCGTGGTCGACTGCCCGGTCGAGGTCCAGATTGAGCGCGTGATACGGCGAAGCCACCTCGAACGCGAACAGGTGCTTGCCATTCTCGCCGCGCAAGCCACCCGCGAAGCGCGGCTCGCTGTTGCCGACGACCGGATCGACAACAGCGGCGAGCCGGCGGCGCTCGGGCCGCAGGTTGATGCCCTGCATGCGATCTATCAGGCCCTCGCCCTGCAGGCGCCGGCCGCTCCCGTTACACCTTGAGCGTCCCTCCCCGAAGCATCCTGGCCATTTTTCGTTTGAATTCCCGGGGCCTTTGGGCCAGAATCGGCAGATGAGCGCCCAGGCAGGCATTTCCGTGGTGGCCAGCGGCCGGCAGACGCGCGTGGTTCCGCATCGCCCGCTGCTGCAGTACGAATATCCCCTCAACGAGCGGATACGGGCGCTCTTGCGCCTGGAAGATCTGTTCGAGCGCTTCGAAATCTTTTCGCTTCGTGATGACGCCCATGATCACCACGTGGCGCTCCTCACGCTGTTCGAAATCCTGGAAGTGACCGCGCGGGGCGATCTGCGGTCAGACCTTCTGCAGGAGTTCGAGCGGCAGCGCCAGACGATCAGTTCCTTCCGCGGCAACCCCTCTGTGTCTGTTGATGCGCTCGAGGCAACGCTCGCACGCATCGAGGACGCGGTGGGCGGACTCACCCGCCTGAGCGGGCGCACGGGGCAAAACCTGCGCGACAACGAATGGCTGATGAGCATCCGTAGCCGCACCGGCATTGCAGGGGGCGCCTGCGAATTTGATCTGCCCTCTTATTACGCGTGGCAGAACCGCCCCGCCGAGGCCCGCCGCGAAGACATCATCCGGTGGGCCACGCCGCTCCAGCCGCTTCAGGTGGCGCTCACGGTCGTGCTGGGCCTCCTTCGGCGCAGCGGCACCTGGGTGCGCGTTTCGTCGCAGCAGGCAAGCTATCAGCAGCCGCTGGGCGGGCGCATCTATCAGATGGTGCAGGTCAGGCTCGATCCAACCGTGGGCGCCATCCCCGAAATCAGCGCCAACCGCTATCTGCTCTGGATCCGCTTCACCTCGCAAACCGGCGACCAGCGGCCCCGGGCGTTCGAGGGCGATGTCGATTTCGAGCTGGCGCTCTGCAATCTCTGAGCGCAGGCGGCTGTGGCTGGTTCGTCCCGTGTTCTGCTGGTTGACTGCCCGGCCTGCGCCCGCAAGACCGAGTACAGCCCGACCAACCGCTGGCGCCCGTTTTGTTCTGAACGCTGCAAGCGCATCGATCTGGGCGCCTGGGCAAGCGAACAGTACCGGATCGCAGGCGCGCCGCTCGACCCCACCGATCCGGCCGAAGCGGGCACCGAGTCCGTGACCGGCTCACCCCCCTCGTCAAAGCAAGTGCACTAGGCCGCGCCTACAGCGGCCGCCGCCAGCCGCTCGATCACCGGTACCGATGCTGGGAGCAGAGGTCCTACCGCCACCGCACCCGGCTGCTGCCAGCTGAACGCCTGGCCCTCGCGCGAGCAGGGCTCGCCACGCCAGTGGCTCACCACCAGGAAATGCAAGCGCACCCGGGCATGAGGATAGGAGAACTCGACCACCTCGAGCGGCTCGCTCTGCTCGATCACGACGCCGAGCTCCTCGTGGAGTTCGCGCGCGAGCGCCGCAGCCACACTTTCACCGGCCTCGACCTTGCCGCCCGGGAACTCCCACCATCCGGCGTAGGGCTTGCCTTCGGGGCGCTGGGCAAACAGGAGCGCACCATCCGTGCGGCGCAGGATCCCCACGGCCACCTCGACCGGGGCTCGTGAGTCGACGGGCGCGGCCGCCGCCTCGCCCTCGGCAGGCGCCTGGGCGCGGGCAGGTACGGGCGTGGCCACGGCTTGCTGTCCGCCCCTAGCGGCGACGGCTGGCGCGGGCCGGCTTCAGGCGTGCCTGCCCTGACCAGTCGCGGGCAAACTGCCAGGCAACCCGGCCGGAACGCGATCCGCGCTCAAGCGCAAACCGCAGCGCGTCGCCCCGGGCATCCTCGATGTCGGCTGCCGAGCAGCCGAAGTGCCCAAGCCAGTGCGCGACCACGTCGAGGTATTCCTCCTGCCGGAACGGATAGAACGACACCCACAGGCCGAAGCGCTCGGAGAGGGAAATTTTCTCCTCGACCGTTTCACCCGGATGGATTTCGCCATCCTCCTGGTGCTTGGCGGTGAGGTTCTCGCTCATCTTCTCGGGCATGAGATGCCGGCGATTGGAGGTGGCATAGATCAGTACGTTGTCAGACTGCGCCGCCACCGACCCGTCCAGCGCCGACTTGAGCGCCTTGTACCCCGCCTCGCCTTCCTCAAAGGACAGGTCGTCGCAGAACACGATGAAGCGCTCGGGGCGGTCGGCCACCAGTTCAACAATGTCATAGAGGTCGGCCAGATCGCTCTTGTCGACTTCGATCAGCCGCAGGCCCTGCCTCGCGTACTGGTTGAGGCAGGCCTTGATGAGCGAGGACTTGCCGGTGCCGCGCGAGCCTGTGAGCAGCACGTTGTTGGCGGGAAGGCCACGCACGAACTGGCGGGTGTTGCGGTCGATCACCGACTTCTGTTCGTCAATGTTGTGCAGATCGGCCAGCCGAATGGATGACGTTGTGCGGACCGGTTGCAGTTCGCCACGCGAGCCAAACGCCGAGACGCGCCGCCGCCAGCGGAATGCGGCGGCGGCCGACCATTCGGGTGCCACCGCACCCGGCATCAGTGCTGCGAGCTGCGACAGTAGCGGCGCCACCTGCGCCAGCAGTTCGGCGGCCGGGTCAACGGTGCGGGCGGCTTCGGCCGGCGGGGCGGATTTACGAGCGGTAGTCGGCATTGATCGAGACATAGTCATGGGAAAGGTCGCAGGTCCAGACGGTGGTCGCAGCCGTGCCGCGACCCAGCACCACGCGTACCGTGATTTCGGCGTTTTTCATCACCCGCTGGCCCGCTTCCTCGAGGTAGGCAGGATGTCGGCCGCCACGGGTGGCGACGTGAACATCGTCGAGAAAGAGATCGACCGCGTTGACATCGAGATCGGCTACGCCGGCGTAGCCCACCGCCGCAAGGATGCGGCCCAGGTTGGGGTCCGACGCAAAGAACGCGGTCTTGACCAGCGGAGAATGGGCGATGGCATAGGCCACGGCGGCCGCCTCGGCGTCGCTTCGGGCCGCTTCCACCCGGATGGTGATGAATTTGGTGGCCCCTTCGCCATCGCGCACGATCGCCTGGGCGAGCTGCTGGGCAGTGGCGGTGAGCGCGGCCAGCAGTTCGGCCGCACCTGCATCGGTTGCGCGCTCAATGCTCACGCCCGATGCGCCCGTTGCGATCAGGATGAATGAGTCGTTGGTGGAGGTATCGCCATCGACCGTGACCCGGTTGAAGCTTAGATCAGCGATCTCGCGCACCCAGCGTTCGAGTAGCGGCTGCGAAACCGCCGCATCGGTGGCAAGAAAACCCAGCATGGTCGCCATGTTCGGGCGGATCATGCCAGCACCCTTGGAGATGCCCGACACAGCAACCTCGCGGCCGTCGATCGACAAGCGGCGCGAGGCGGCCTTGGGCAGCGTATCGGTGGTCATGATTGCCTGCGCGGCATCGAGCCAATCCGCCTGGCCAAGCGCGCCGGCGGCCAGCCCGATCCCCGCATCCAGCCGATCCATGGGGAGATGCTCGAGAATCACGCCGGTGGAAAAGGGCAGCACCTGGTTGGCCTCGCAGCCGAGCACTTTCGCCAAGCTGTCGCAGCTTGCGCGGGCGTTCTGAAGGCCCAGTTCACCGGTGCCGGCATTGGCGCAGCCCGTGTTCACCAGCAGCGCCCGAATGGCGCCTGCACTCGCCTGCAAATGCTCGCGGCACACTTGCACCGGTGCGGCACAGAACCGGTTTTGTGTGAACACGCCGGCCGCGCGCGCGCCAGCCGCGAGCTTGAGGATCAGCACATCGCGGCGGCCGGCCTTGCGAATGCCCGCCATGGCGGTACCGATCGACAGGCCCGCCACTGGCGAGAGCGACGCGCGTTCAGGAATCGTAAGGTTGACTGGCATCGCGCCCTCCGAGGCCTGGAGACAGTAAGGAAACAGCCGCCCTCAGGCGAGGCGGCCGTGACAGGCTTTGTATTTGCGCCCCGACCCACAGGGGCAGGGGTCGTTGCGCCCGATCTTGCGGCCATAGCGCTTGAACGGCTGCTGGCCCTCATCGTCGGCGCCGGGCACTTGCTGCAGCGAGACGGCGAGCGCCTCGGCGTTCGCCTCCTCACCGGCAGCGGCCTGCGCCTGGGCAAAGTCGGGATGCCCGTAGGACACATTGACCGGCTCCGCCGGCGCCAGCTGCTCGCCCGCCTGCTCGGCCTGCTCGGCGGTTTCCACGCGAACCGTCATGAGTAGGCGGGTGACATCGTTACGAACCCGGTTCTGCATGAGCGCAAAGAGTTCAAACGCCTCGCGCTTGTATTCCTGCTTGGGGTTCTTCTGCGCATAGCCGCGCAGATGGATACCCTGACGCAAATGATCGAGCATGGCCAGATGCTCGCGCCAGTGCTGATCGATCACCTGCAACAGCACCGAGCGCTCGAAGCCTGCAAAGGCCTCTGCGCCCACGGTCTCGACCTTGCCGCGGTACTGGGTATCTGAAGCATCGAGCACGAGCTTGACGATGTCGTCATCGGTGATCTGCTCGCTCGCGGCCACCTGCTCGACAAGCGCCACTGCAAGCAGCCACTCGCTCTCGAGCGCCTTTTGAAGCGCCGCCACGTCCCACTGTTCTTCCACCGACTCGGCCGGTACGTGAACGCGAACCAGTTCGGTAAACACCTGGTGCCGGAGCTCGGTGATCCGCTCCCCCACCTCGGCCGCATCCAGCAGCGAATTCCGGTCGGAATAGACGATGCGACGCTGGTCGTTGGCCACATCGTCGTATTCGAGCAGTTGCTTTCGGATGTCGAAGTTGCGGGCCTCGACCTTGCGCTGCGCCGACTCGATGGCGCGCGAGACCATCCCAGCCTCGATCGCCTCGCCATCAGGGAGCTTAAGCCGGTCCATGATCGCCTTCAGACGGTCGCCCGCGAAGATCCGAAGGAGCGGATCTTCCATGGAGAGATAAAACCGCGACGACCCCGGATCGCCCTGGCGGCCCGAGCGACCGCGGAGCTGGTTATCGATCCGGCGCGATTCATGCCGCTCGGTGCCCACAATGTGCAACCCGCCCGCCGCGATCACCTGATCATGGAGCAGTTGCCAGTCGGCACGAAGCTTCTGGAGACGCGCGGCGCGCTCGTCGGCCGCGAGCGACTCATCGGCCTGCAAGGCATCGATCTCGCGGCTGATGTTGCCGCCCAGCACGATATCGGTGCCGCGGCCCGCCATGTTGGTGGCGATGGTGATCACACCAGGACGCCCAGCCTGGATCACGATTTCAGCCTCACGCGCATGCTGCTTCGCATTCAGCACCTGATGCGGCAACTTCTCCTTCTCGAGCATGCCCGCCAGCAACTCGGAGTTTTCAATGGAGGTCGTACCCACCAGCACCGGCTGACCACGCTCATGGCAATCACGCATGTCGGCAATGATGGCGTTGTACTTCTCGCGCGCGGTGCGAAACACCTGATCCTGGCGATCATCGCGGACCATGGGCCGGTGTGTAGGCACCACCACGGTCTCAAGCGAATAAATTTCCTGGAATTCGTAGGCTTCGGTATCGGCTGTGCCGGTCATGCCGGCCAACTTGCCGTACATGCGGAAGTAGTTCTGGAAGGTGATCGAGGCGAGGGTCTGATTCTCGGCCTGGATGTTGGCGCCTTCCTTGGCCTCGACCGCCTGGTGCAGGCCCTCGGACCAGCGGCGACCGGGCATCAGACGGCCGGTGAATTCATCAACAATGATGACCTCACCGTTTTGCACCACATAGTGCTGGTCGCGGAAATAAAGCGTGTGGGCGCGTAGCGCCGCCATCAGGTGGTGCATGAGCGCAATGTTGGAGGCGTCGTAGAGGCTCGCGCCGCCCGACAGCAGTTCGAGTTGCTCCAGCACCTGCTCGGCCTTTTCATGCCCGGCATCGGACAGATAAACCTGGTGTGCCTTGCGGTCGACCCAGTAGTCCCCCGGGGGTTCGGGCTCGTTGGCCTTGGGCTCATGCGGCATTTCGGTGAGAAGCGCAGGCACCGCGTTGACCCGGCGATAAAGCTCGGTATGGTCTTCGGCCTGCCCAGAGATGATGAGAGGCGTACGCGCCTCATCGATCAGGATCGAGTCGACCTCGTCGACGATCGCGTAGAACAGGCCACGCTGGCGCCGCTCGCCAGCGCTGTGCTCCATGTTGTCGCGCAGGTAATCGAAGCCGAATTCATTGTTGGTGCCGTAGGTGATGTCGGCGGCGTAGGCAATTCGCTTGGCTTCGGTTTGCTGCTGCGACAGGATGGTGCCGACGGACATGCCGAGAAAACGATAGACCTTGCCCATCCATTCGGCGTCGCGCGCGGCCAGATAGTCGTTCACCGTCACCACATGGACACCGCGGCCGGCGAGCGCGTTGAGATAGACGGGGAGCGTTGCGGTGAGCGTTTTGCCCTCGCCGGTGCGCATTTCGGCGATTTTGCCGTAATGAAGCACCATGCCGCCGATCAGCTGCACATCGAAGTGGCGCATGCCCAGCGCGCGAACCGACGCTTCGCGACACACCGCGAACGCCTCGGGCAGCAGCGAATCGAGGGCTTCGCCCCGCGCGATTCGTTCGCGGAACTCGACCGTACGTCCGGCCAGCGCCTCGTCAGAGAGCTTCTGCACATCCGGTTCGAGCGCATTGATGGCCTCGACCGTCTTGCGGTACTGGCGCAGCAACCGCTCGTTGCGGCTACCGAAGATCTTCTTAAGGAAGTTTTGCAGCATCGTCGTGGTGCGCTCTGGTCGCCTGGCCGTGTGGCTCAGTCGGTGTTGTCCCGTCGGTGTTGTCCCGCCCGTATCGTCCGATCAGGCCCGGCGCATGGGCGGCTCCGCCTGGGGGCCCAGCCTGGGAGGCCGGCAGGTCCGCGCGGGGGACCGACAAGGGTGAAACCGCGGGAGTCTAGCACGCGAGACCGCGCTGGTCGTGCTAGCCTGCAAGCGGGCGTGAACCGACTGCACGGACGTGAGCCGACTGCGTACGGGCCAAATGTCCGAGGCACACCGCAAACCGGCCGCCCGTCCACAGACAACCTGCTATCAGGAGATCCGATGCGCCGTTCGTCGCCGCCCCGGCGGCCAACCATCCCCAGCGGATCGTCAGGGTCCGCTCGCGCGCAGGCTTTCAAGCCTGGGCGGCCCGCGCGCGGCCGCCTCGGGATGGTCTGATGAGCACTGCAAATAAACGGGCAAGCGCCATCGACTGGCTGCAGGCCGAACCCGCTTTCCGCGAGGTGGCCAGTCGGATAGCAAGCATGGTCGAACTACAAGCGATGGTGTCGGCGAGCTACCCCCAGTCGCCGCTCACCGTGCTTAGTCTGTCCGAAGATGGCACGCTCGCGATCGCCGCGCGCAACGCCGCCGAAGCCGCCCGCCTGCGCCAGCTTGAACCCACGCTGGTCGACCAACTCAGGCGGCGGGGCGCGGCGGTCGCCCGCCTGCGCATTCGTACCCGTCGGAATCCGGCCGACGCGGTGCGGCCGCCCCCGGGACCGCCGCGCACCCCGATCCCGGAGGCCGCGCTGTCCGGATTCGAAGCGATTGAGGCGAGTGCACAGTCGGAGGGGTTGCGGCGGGCGCTCGCCGCCTTGATTCGTCACCAGCGGGCAGAGCACGACCGCTAGCCCGGGCGCACCCTAAGGCGGGTGCTCTCAGGCGGGTGCCTGTATCAAGCCGTTCGCCAGTCGAGTTCGAAGAGCCTGGGCGCCTCGCGCGAGCCGGTAAAGGTGGCCCACTGCCAGCACTCGGTCCGCGCAAGCAACTCGCGCAGCAACAAGTTGTTCAGGGCGTGGCCGGATTTGTGCGCCACATAGCCCGCGAGCAGCGGGTGCCCGACCAGATACAGATCGCCGATGGCATCCAGCACCTTGTGCATGGCGAATTCATCGTCGATTCGAAGGCCCTCGTCGTTCAGGACCCGGTACTCGTCCATGACGATGGCGTTACCGAGGTTGCCGCCCTTCGCGAGCCCGTTGGAGCGGAGCGCCTCGACATCACGCATGAAACCGAAGGTGCGGGCCCGCGCCACCTCGCGCGTGTACGAGCGTTCGGCGAAGTCCACCACAATCCGCTGGCCGGTGGCATCAATGGCGGGGTGGCCGAAGCTGATGGAAAAATCGAGTCGAAAACCGAAGTGCGGCTCCAGGCGCGCGAATTTGTCGCCTTCGCGCACCTCGACGGGCGCGGTCACCCGGATGAAACGTTTGGGCGCGGACTGCTCGAGGATGCCGGCCGAGCGCAACAGATACACGAACGACGCCGACGAACCGTCGAGAATCGGGATTTCGGCCGCATCCACATCGACATGAAGATTGTCGATACCCAGGCCTGCGAGGGCCGACATGAGATGCTCGACCGTGGCCACCCGAACCGTCTCGGCTCCGGGCGCCTGCGCCGACAGCGTGGACGCCATCCGCGTGTCATTGACCGAGTCGGCACGGGCAGCCAGAGAAACCGGCGGCTCCAGATCGACCCGGTGAAAAACGATGCCGGTGTCGGGCAGAGCGGGCCTCAACGTGAGTTCAACCCGCTCGCCGGAGTGAAGGCCGACACCGACCGTGCGGACTCGCTCGCGAATCGTGCGCTGCCGCATCATCGGATCGCCGGCCTCAGACCTGCCTCAAAGCTTGGCGAGCATCGCCTCGGCGCTCGAGGCTTCGTACTTGCCCGGGGCTTCGATATTGAGTTGGCTCACGACGCCGTTGTCGATCACCATCGAGAAGCGCTGCATGCGAACGCCCATTCCCCGACCGGTCAGATCGAGCTCCAGGCCCAGCTTCTTGGTGAACTCGGCGCTGCCGTCGGCCATCATGCGCACCTTGCCGCCCGCCTTCTGATCACGCGCCCAGGCGCCCATCACAAAGGCGTCGTTAACCGACACACACCAGACCTCGGAGATGCCCTTAGCTTTCAGCGCATCAAAGTGCTTGACGTAGCTCGGAACATGCTGCGCCGAGCAGGTGGGGGTGAAGGCACCAGGCAAACCGAACACGGCGATTTTCTTGCCACTGGCGATATCGGCAACCTTGAAGGCGTTGGGGCCGATCGAGCAGCCATTGCCCTCGACCTCGATGAATTCAAACAGCGTGGCATCCGGCACGCGATCGCCAACCTTGATCGTCATGGTGAGGGCTCCTGAAGAAAATTGAAGGGGAATATGGAGTTTAACCGGTCGTCTGGCGCCGCCGGTCAATGGCCATGCGCGGGTCAGGCCCGCGCAAACCGCGCAAGCGGCTATCCGGGTGGCGGGGAGACGTCCGCCACCCGGAAGCTGCCTTACGCGGCAGGCAGGCCTGCCTCAGTCGGCTTGCTTGCGCAGAAACGCCGGGATGTCGAACCGCTCGACCCCGCTTTCCTCCAGCGCCTGCACCTGCGCCGCCGCGCTTGCACGCGGATTGCGCCAGACGGTCGGCTGATCGAAACGGTCGTAGCCACCCGTCGCGTCAGCGATCGGCGTATTGTCGGTGCCAGTACGAAGCGAGGTCTGCGGCACCAGCACCGGGCGCGAGACGCGCTTGCCGATACCGGTAGCCACCACGGTCACGCGCAGGTTGTCGACCATGTTTTCGTCGAACACCGTGCCGTGGATGATGGTGGCGTCATCGGCGCAGAACGCCTTGATCGTGTTGATCACCTCGTTGGTTTCCTTGAGCTTCAGGCTCCGGTTGGCGGTGATGTTCACGATCACGCCACGCGCGCCCTGCAGGTCAACGCCATCAAGAAGCGGCGAAGCGACGGCCTGTTCGGCAGCGATCCGCGCCCGATCGAGCCCGCCCGCCTCGCCAATTCCCATCATCGCCTTGCCCTGCTCACCCATCACCGTGCGCACGTCGGCAAAGTCGACGTTGACCAGACCCGGCACATTGATGATCTCGGCGATACCGGCCACCGCGTTGTGCAGCACGTCGTCCGCGCGCTTGAAGGCATCTTCCAGGCTCGCGTCCTCTTCCATCACGTCAAACAGCTTCTGGTTGAGCACCACGATCAGCGAATCGACATGCTCGACAAGCTGCTCGATCCCCGACTCGGCGATCTGCATCTTGCGGTTGCCCTCGAAATCGAAAGGCTTGGTGACCACGCCTACCGTCAGCACGCCGAGCTCTTTGGCGATCTCGGCGACCACGGGCGAGGCGCCGGTGCCCGTGCCCTTGCCCATGCCAGCGGTGAGAAACACCATGTGCGCGCCAGCGAGTGCCGCGCGAATCTCGTCTCGCATCGCTTCAGCGGCAGCACGCCCCGCCTCGGGCCGCGCGCCCGCGCCCAGACCGTTGCCACCCAGCTGGATGGTGTGGCTTGCGAGCGACCGGGCAAGCGCCTGCCGATCGGTGTTGAGCGAGATGAAATCCACGCCCTGCACGCCCCGCTGCACCATGTGGTTGACGGCGTTACCTCCAGCCCCCCCGATACCGATCACCTTGATGACGGCGCCCTCAACTTCCTCTTCGATCATTTCAAACGACATCGCGGTCTCCTTAAAAATTGCCCGTGAACCAGTCCTTCATGCGTCGCAGCGTCTCCGTGAAAGAGCCCGACTGTTCCGCCACCTTCCTGCCCCTCAACCTCTGCAGCTTCGCTTCCTCAAGCAGGCCCACCGCCGTCGCGTAGCGCGGCGAACGCACCACATCGGCGAGCCCTCCCGAATACACCGGCCGGCCCACCCGGACCGGCTTGAGAAAAATATCCTCGGCGAGTTCGGCCACACCCGGCAGCTCGGCACTGCCACCGGTCAGCACGATTCCTGAAGAAAGCAGTTCCTCGTATCCCGACTCGCGGATCACCTGATGGACGAGCGAGAACAGTTCCTCCACGCGCGGCTCGATCACCGCCGCAAGCGCCTGGCGCGACAGCTGGCGCGGGCCGCGATCACCCAGCCCGGGCACCTCGATTTTTTCCGCAGGATCGACCAGCGCCTGCTTGGCGATGCCAAAGCGAAGCTTGATTTCCTCGGCGTCCTGAGTGGGCGTGCGCAACGCCATCGCGATGTCGTTGGTGATCTGGTCGCCGGCAATCGGAATCACTGCGGTATGCCGGATGGCGCCTGCCGTGAAGATTGCGATGTCGGTGGTGCCACCGCCGATATCGACCAGTACTGCGCCCAGCTCTTTTTCGTCCTGCGACAGCACCGATACTGACGAGGCAAGCGGCTGCAGGATCAGGTCCTGCACTTCAAGTCCACAGCGACGCACGCATTTCACGATGTTCTGCGCGGCCGATACCGCACCGGTCACGATGTGCACCTTTACCTCGAGCCGCACGCCGCTCATTCCGATCGGCTCACGAATGTCTTCCTGGCCGTCGATGATGAATTCCTGCGGCAGCACGTGCAGGATCTGCTGATCGGTGGGAATGTTGACCGCCTTGGCGGTCTCGATCACGCGAGCCATGTCGGCCTCGCTCACCTCCTTGTCCTTGATCGCCACCATCCCGCTTGAGTTGAAGCTGCGGATATGGCTGCCAGCGATCCCGGTGTAGACCGTGCGGATCTTGCAGTCGGCCATCAGCTCGGCCTCTTCCAGCGCCCGCTGGATCGAAGCGACCGTGCTCTCGATGTTGACGACCACGCCTTTCTTCAGGCCGCGCGCCTCGTGCTGGCCGAGCCCGACCACCTCGTAGTGGCCATCGGCATGCATCTGCGCGACGATCGCCACCACCTTGGAGGTGCCGATATCGAGCCCGACGATCAGATCTTTCGCATCCCTGCTCATCGCCTTGTCCTGAAAATTCCGTTCATGGCCGCCTTGACCCGCCAGCCGCTTGCGGTTCGCGGGCTGCGTCGCCGCCGAAGGCCACCGGCCGCAGCGCAAACCCGTTCGGATAACGCAGGTCGATCGTCTGCATCCGCTGATTCAGACGTGCGGCGACCTTTGGATAGACCTCGGCCCAGAGCGCGAGCCGCTCTCGCACCGACACGCCCTGATCGCGCCCAAGGAGCAGCCGCGACCCATCGGACAGACGCGCCGTCCACGCCTCGCGCGGCGACAGTTCGAGCTCGCCCGGCGACAAGCCCAGGGGCTTCAACGCCTCGATCAGTTCAAGCCAGCGCTCCATCACCAGCTTCTCGGTGCCGATCGGGCCCGAGAGGTGGGGCAGCGCACGCTCTTCCTCGGCCTCGTCGAGATTGGCGGCAAACGACTCGCCATGGGTGTTCATGAGTGCTTCGCGATTCCAGATGGCAAACGCGCGGTGCTCCTCGAGCGTGACATGAAGCGAGTCCGGCCAGACTCGTCGGACCGTCGCGCGCCGTACCCAGGGCACGGCCTCGAAGGCTGCGCGCACTTCCTGAAGATCGATCACGAAGAAGTTGCCGCCGACCCGGTCACCCACCACCGCGCGCAGCACTGGCTCGTGCAGGTAACGCAGCGTATGGCCGGCGGCGGCATCGACCCGGATGTGCTGGATTGCAAACATCGGCCGCTGCGACAGCCACCAGAGCGACGAGCAGAGCAGCGCGCCAAGCGCGGCCGCAAAAAGCCCGTTGGCCACCGAATTGAGAAGCCGGGTATCGTGCCAGGGCGTACTCATGCGACCTCCGGGGTGACGCGCTTGAGCGATGGCGGTGCACCGGTCTTGAGCGAAGCCGAGCCCAGCAGGTCCAGGCACAGATCTTCGTAGGTGATGCCGGCTGCCTGCGCTGCCATGGGCACGAGCGAATGACCCGTCATCCCGGGTGATGTGTTGACCTCCAGCAGCCACGGCCGCGAATCGGCCCGCGAGAGCATCAGATCGACCCGGCCCCAGCCTTCGCAGCCAATCGCACGGTAGGCAGCAAGCGATATCTCGGCCACTTCGCGAGCCACCTCGGGCACCAGCGGCGCCGGGCAAAGGTAGCGGGTGTCGTCACCAAAATACTTGTTCTGGTAGTTGTAGTTGCCGGCCGGCGCACGAATCTCGATCACCGGTAGCGCCCGCGCAGCCGACCCTGACCCCAGAATGGCCACCGTGAGTTCGGCGCCATCGATGAATCGCTCGATGATGACTTCACTGTCGTACTGACGCGCGAGCGTGAACGCGGCCTCGAGCGACTCTGGCGATTCGGCGCGTGAAAAACCAAGACTGGACCCTTCACGGCTGGGCTTGACCGCCAGCGGCAGGCCGAGCTCATTGACTGCCCGGCGCGCGTCCTCGAGCGTTGCAGCGCGTCGAAATGCGGGTGTGGGCAGGCCACGCGCAAGCCAGATATCCTTGGTGCAGGTCTTGTCCATGGCAATGGCTGAGGCCAGCACGCCCGAGCCCGTGTAAGGAATGCCCAGTAATTCAAGCGCACCCTGAACGCTGCCGTCCTCGCCGAAGCGGCCATGGAGCGCGATGAAGGCGCGCGCGAAGCCCTCGCGACGCAGCTCACCCAGCTCGCGCTCGGCCGGGTCGAACGCATGCGCATCCACCCCGCGTTCGCGCAGCGCCGCCAGCACCCCTGCGCCGGACATGAGCGAGACCTCGCGCTCGGCCGATGCGCCGCCCATCAGCACAGCCACCCTGCCAAGCGCCCGCACCCTGTCTTGATGGACGGCTTTATTCACGCCTCGCACCCCCTGCGGCCTCGCCTGCGAGTTCGCGAACGCCGCCCGCCACCTGACCGATCGATCCTGCGCCCATGGTGAGTACGACATCGCCGTCGCGAACGCTCTCGAGAATGGCGCGCGGCATCTCGCCGATGCGCTCGACAAAGCGCGGCTCGACACGGCCCGCCACCCTGACCGCGCGCACAAGCGACCGTCCGTCGGCAGCAACGATCGACGCTTCACCCGCGGCGTAGACCTCGGCAAGAATCAGCGAATCGACTGTGCAGAGCTCCCGAACGAAATCCTCGAACAGGTCACGCGTTCGCGTGTAGCGGTGCGGCTGGAACGCGAGCACCAGACGCCGCCCGGGGAAAGCACCGCGCGCCGCAGCGATGGTTGCGCTCATTTCCGCCGGGTGGTGGCCATAGTCGTCAACCAGCGTGAAAGACCCCCCTCCGGATGACACAGGAACCGCTACCTCGCCGTGGCGCTGGAAGCGCCGACCGACCCCCCGAAACTCGGCCAACGCGGCGGCAATCGCCTCGTCGCGCACACCCAGTTCATCGGCCACGGCAATCGCGGCAAGGGCATTGCGCACGTTATGAACACCGGGAAGATTGAGTGCCACCGGCAGCGGCTCGGCGTCTTCACGAAGCACCGTAAAGCGCATGGTGGGACCTTCAGGCGTGACATCGATTGCGCGAAACCGCGCGCCTTCGGTCAGCCCGTAGCTCAGCACCGGTTTCGATACGAAGGGGAGGATTTCGCGCACCTGCGCATCATCGATGCAGA
The DNA here is from genome assembly GCA_945872335.1 of Bordetella parapertussis. GTDB lineage: Bacteria > Pseudomonadota > Gammaproteobacteria > Burkholderiales > Burkholderiaceae_E > SYIM01. The sequence goes on from CAMBZS010000041.1 coordinate 15,929, forward strand.
GTACGGCTGCGCCATAAAACGGCAGTCGGTGCGTGAACTCGACAAACGCCTGTTTGAGCCGCGCGAGGTCATGGCCATAAGTGTCCATGTGATCGGCGTCAATGTTGGTGATGACCGCGATCATCGGCGACAGGTTGAGAAACGAGCCATCGGACTCATCGGCCTCGACCACGATGGTGTCGCCTGCGCCCAGACGGGCATTGACCCCGGCGCTGTTCAGAAGCCCGCCGATCACGAACGTGGGGTCCATGCCCCCGCGCGCGAGCACCGAGGCAATCAGGCTCGTGGTCGTGGTCTTGCCATGTGTGCCCGCCACCGCGATTCCCCGCTTGAGCTTCATCAGTTCGGCGAGCATCAGCGCTCTGGGCACCACCGGGATACGCTGGTTGCGCGCGGCAATCACCTCGGGATTGTCGGGGCGCACGGCCGAGGATACGACCACACAGTCAGCGCCCTGCACGTTGGCCGCCTGGTGGCCGGTGATCACCTGAGCGCCCAGGGAGGCGAGCCGTCGGGTGACCGCCGATTCGGCGATATCGGACCCGCTGATCTGGTAGCCGAGCGTGAGCAGCACCTCGGCGATGCCGCTCATGCCGGCCCCGCCGATGCCCACAAAGTGAATGCGCTTCACCTTGTGCTTCATGCCCGGGCTCCCGAAGCGAGTGCTTCACAGATATCGGCGACCTCGTGCGCGGCGCGCGGACGCGCGAGCGCGCGCGCCCGCTCGGCCTGCTCGGCGAGCGTATCGCGACTTGCACCGGTAATCACGGATGACAGGCGCTCCGCGGTGAGGTCGGCCTGAGCGATCAGCATCGCCGCACCTTGCTCTGCAAGAAAGCGGGCGTTGCCGGTCTGGTGGTCATCGACCGCATACGGAAACGGCACCAGTACGCTTGCAACACCCACCGCGGCGAGTTCCGCAACGGTCATCGCACCAGCCCGGCAGATCACGAGATCGGCTTCTGCGAGCGCCGCTGCCATGTCATCGATGAAGCTCGGCACCTGCGCCGCCACACCGAGCGCTCGGTAACGCTCGACCAATGCCTGCGCATGAGCCCGCCCTGCCTGATGGACAACGTGCGGCCGATGGGCAGGGTCGGTCTGCGCTAGCGCCTGCGGGACGATCTGGTTGAGCGCCTGCGCCCCCAGGCTACCGCCCACCACCAGAAGGCGCAGCGGGCCGCTTCGCGCCAGATACCGCGCCCGCGGCGAATCGACGCGAACCAGGTCGGCGCGCACCGGATTGCCCGTGCATACCGCACCCGCCAGTGTGCCCGGGAAGGCTTCGAGCACCCGGTCGGCCAGCCGTGCGAGCAACCGATTGGTCAGCCCGGCGACCGAGTTCTGTTCATGCACGACCAGGGGATAGCCCACCAGCGCCGCCATCAGCCCGCCAGGAAAGGCCACATAGCCGCCCATGCCCAGCACCACTGCGGGCCTGATACGGCGCAAGGCCGACAAACTCTGCCAGCAGGCTCGGGCGAGTCGCACCGGCATTACGAGCGCATTGAGCATTCCCTTGCCGCGCAGGCCCCCGATTCTCACCGGCTCGAGCGTGATCCCGTGCTGAGGGACCAGCGTCGCCTCCATGCCCTGCGGGTTGCCCAGCCAAACCACATTCCAGGCACGTTCGCGCATCACCTGTGCCACCGCCAACCCCGGCATGACATGCCCACCGGTGCCGCCTGCCATCACGAGTAGCGTGCGCGGGGTCACTTTGCGCCTCGCATCAGCATTCGGTTCTCGAAATCGACCCGCAAAAGGATCGCCACCGCCACACAGTTGGCGAGGATGCCGCTTCCGCCGTAGCTCATCAGCGGCAGGGTCAACCCCTTGGTGGGCAAGAGCCCCAGATTCACGCCCATGTTGATGAAGGCCTGCAGACCGAGCCAGAGCCCTACGCCCTGCGCCACCAGGCCCGCGAAGGTACGGTCCAGGCGAATGGCGAGCCGGCCGATTTCGAAGGCACGGCGAGTGAGCCAGAAAAACATGAGCACGATCGCGAGCACTGCAACCAGCCCGAGTTCCTCACCGATGACCGCCAGCAGAAAATCGGTATGCGCCTCGGGCAGGTAATGGAGTTTTTCGACCGAGCCACCGAGGCCGACACCGAACAGCTCGCCCCGACCGAAGGCGATCAGGGAATGTGACAGCTGATAGCCCTTGCCGAGCGCGTTCTGTTCGCTGAACGGGTCGAGGTAGGCAAAGATGCGCTCCCGGCGCCAGGGCGAAAGCATGATGAGCGACCCGAATGTCACTATGCCTACCGCGACCAGCCCGGTGAACAGCCGCCCGCTCACCCCGCCCAGGAACAACACCCCCCCAGCCACCACCGCGATCACCATGAAGGCGCCCATGTCGGGCTCGAGGAGGAGGAGAAGCCCCACCGCTGCCACCGCAGCCCCGATCGGCAGCGCGCCCTTCGAAAAGCTGAGGATCACATCCTGCTTGCGAACGGTGTAGTCGGCTGCATAGAGGATCACGAAGATCTTCATCAGCTCCGAGGGCTGGAGATTGAGCACATAAAGCGAGAGCCAGCGGCGCGCACCGTACACCACCTTGCCCACGCCCGGGATCAGTACGATCACCAGCAGCACGAGGCCGAACAGGAACAGCCACTTCGACCAGCGCTGCCACTCGCGGATGGGCACCGTAAAGGCAAGGATTGACAGCCCGACCCCGACCGCGATCGCAAACAGATGCCGCGCCAGGAAGTGCCAGGGCTTGTAATTCGCAAAGCGCGGCGCGTCGGGCAGCGCAATCGAGGCGGAATAGACCATCACCGTGCCAATCACCATCAGGATGCCGGCAACCCAGATGATCCCGGTATCGACGCTACCGAGCGGTACCGCGGTCTGCGTGCGCCCGGTCACCGAGCCGAGACCAGCCCTCACCCGTCCGAGTGTCTGGCTCAGCATGCGAGCTCCAGCGGCTGCCCGGCATCGAGTGCAAGTTCGCGAACCGCTCGACGGAACGCCTGGCCGCGATCGGCATAGCTCCTGAACATGTCGAAGCTCGCGCAGGCGGGCGAGAGGAGCACGGTCTTGTTCGGCTGCGCCAGCACGGCGGCGCGTTTGACCGCATTCATGAGATCGGCGCAGCTTTCAAACGCAACCGACTGCTCGGCGAGCGCCTCGCCGATGGCTTGCGCGTCGCGTCCGATCAGCACCGCACACCCACCGCGGCGCGCGAGAGCGCGCGCGAGCGGGGTGAAGTCCTGGCCCTTACCAACACCGCCTGCGATCAGCACGCACCCCGGTGGCATCGCATCGAGCGCAGCCACCGTCGCCCCCACATTGGTGCCCTTGCTGTCGTTCACGAAGTTCACGCCGTCGATGGTGGCCACCGGCTCGCAGCGGTGCTCGTTCGCATCAAAATCGCGAATGGCACGCAGCATCGGCGCAAGCGGCAGGCCAATCGCAGACCCCAGCGCAAGCGCAGCCATGGCGTTGGCCTGGTTGTGTCGACCCTTGAGCGCGAGCGCTTCAGCAGGCATCAGCTTCCGCACCGTCATGGTCGAATCGGTATCGCGGGACCGGCCCGGCAGGGGATCATCACCCTCGGCAGCGGCGAGCCAGGCAAGCCCGCCGTCGTGGACGATGCCGAAATCACCCGGGACGCGCGGCGCATCGAGCCCGAAGCTCGAGCTGCGGCGGGCGGGCGGCGCATCGGCCGCCTGCCGCCGCCCCGACCTTGCACCGGTCGCCCGAGCGAGCGCAGGCGCAGGTCGCGGCACGGTGGCCGGGTCATCGCGATTGAACACCGCCCAGGCGTGAGCGCCGTGGATGCGGCGCTTGGCCTCGCCATAACGCGCCATATCGGCATGCCAGTCCAGGTGGTCTTCGCTCAGGTTGAGCACGGTCGCGGCACTGGGCTCAAAGCCCTGGGAAAGCGCTAGCTGAAAACTCGAGAGCTCAAGCACCCAGATATCGGGCAGCGACTCCGCATCGAGCGAGTCGGCGAGCGCGGCAAGCAGCGATGGGCCAATGTTGCCGGCCGCGCGCACTACGCGACCGGTGGCGGCAAAGAGATGCCGAGCAAGCGCCGTGGTGGTGGTTTTTCCATTGGTGCCGGTGATCGCCACCACCTGGGGCCGATAGCCGGTCTCGGCAAGCATGGCGAGTGCTTGCACGAACAGGTCGAGCTCACCCAGTACGGTGATGCCGCGCTCGCGGGCAAGCGAATAAAACGCCGCCGAGGCGCCGATTTCAATCGACAGACCAGGGCTCCAGGCGACGAGGTCGATGCCATCCAGCCAGGCCGCATCAAACTCGCCCCCATGAAACGTGATGTCACCCAACGCTGCGCGCAGGCTCGCGAGCCGCTCGAGCGCGCTGCCGTCGGCGCCGCGGGTGTCGGCAACCCGCAGCCGAGCCCCGCGTGACGCCGCCCAGCGCGCCATCGCATCGCCCGACTCGCCCAGCCCCAGCACGAGCACCGTCCGCCCCGACAGATCGAAAAGCTGCATCTGGGCGGGTTCGTGATCGGCGGCGGGTGGGCTCATCGGTTTCTCGCTAGCGCAGCTTCAGGGTCGACAGACCCGCGAGCACCAGAATCATCGTGACGATCCAGAAGCGCACGACGACCTGGGTTTCCTTCACCCCGCCCACCTCGAAATGGTGATGCAGTGGCGCCATCCGGAAGATCCGCCGCCCCTCGCCGTAGCGACGCTTGGTGTACTTGAAGTAGCCCACCTGGAGCATCACCGACAGCGTCTCCACCACAAACACGCCGCCCATGATGAAGAGCACGATTTCCTGCCGGACGATGATGGCGATCGTGCCTAGCGCACCGCCCAGCGCAAGCGCACCCACATCGCCCATGAAGACCTGAGCGGGGTAGGCGTTGTACCAGAGGAAGGCGAGCCCGGCGCCTGCGATGGCGCCACACACCACCGCCATTTCACCCGCGCCGGGGATATAGGGCATCAGCAGGTAGCGCGCAAACACCGCATTGCCCGCGACGTAGGCAAACACGCCCAGCGCAGAGCCCACCAGAACCGAGGGCATGATGGCCAGACCGTCGGCACCGTCGGTCAGGTTGACCGCATTACTGGTGCCCACGATCACACAGAAGCCGAGCGCGATGAATCCGAACGCACCCAGCGGGTACGCCACGTTCTTGAAGAACGGCACGATCAGCTCGGCGCGGGCCGGCAGTTCCATGGTGAGGCCGCTCTCCAGCCAGCTGATAAAGAGCGAGAACGCGGGCGTACTGCTTGAGGCCGACACAGCAAAAGCGAGGTAGATCGCGGCCGCCATGCCTATCAGCGATTGCCAGAAGAATTTTTCGCGGGCCGACATGCCGCGCGGATCGCGACGCACCACCTTGCGATAGTCGTCGACCCAGCCGATGCAGCCAAATCCCAGTGTCACCAGCATCACCACCCAGACAAACCGGTTCTCCAGATCAGCCCACAGCAAGGTCGCTGCCGCCACCGCAATCAGGATCAGCGCACCACCCATGGTGGGCGTGCCGCTCTTGCCCAGATGGGTCTGCGGACCGTCGGTACGCACCGCCTGACCGATCTTCATCTGGGCAAGTTTGCGGATCACGAGCGGCCCGAAAGCAAGCCCGATGAGAAGCGCGGTGAGCGCAGCCAGGACCGCGCGCAGCGTGATGTAGTTGAACACCGAGAACGCCCGGATGTCGCGCGCGAGCCACTGCGCCAGTTCGAGCAGCATCAGTGCGCCTCCGTTGTCTGGGTGGCGGTGAGCGCCCGCACCACGCGCTCCATCCGCATGAAACGCGAACCCTTCACGAGAAGGGTCGCGCCCGACTCTGCAAGGTGCTCGGCTCGCGCGATGAGCGCATCGATATCCGCCCCGAAATGCTCGGCGCACGCCCCGCACCCCTGTGCGGTGGCTTGCGTGGCCACGCCCGCGAGCAGCACATGCTCGATCCCCTTGCGGGCGGCGTATTCGCCGACTTCGCGATGCCATACCGGACCGTTGTCGCCCACCTCGCCCA
>CAMBZS010000042.1 GCA_945872335.1 Bordetella parapertussis
CTCAATGAGGAGAAAAGTGGACGCGTTCAGACCTGGCACTATGAAAATGGCCTCCGCTCTTATTTGGACGAGGCGCTGACGGCGGGTGGGGCGAGCGCGCCGCTGATTCCACCGTTCGAAGGCGAGCAGTCGGTGGCGGCTGATCACGATACGTTTGCTGAGGGTGAGGGCGCGCAATGGCTTGTCGTCTGGACCGAAGAGGGCGCGCTGATTCGCGAAAGCTATGTCAACCTGATCCCCACCACGGCGGGCGGCACCCATGAGTCAGGTCTTCGTGATGGGCTGTTCACGGCGGTCAAGGGCTTTATCGAGCTGCATGGCCTCATGCCCAAGGGGGTCAAGCTTCTGCCGGAAGATGTGTTCGCGCGGGCCAGCTTTGTGCTGTCGGCCAAGGTGCTCGATCCGCAGTTTCAGGGGCAGATCAAGGAGCGGCTGAATTCGCGAGATGCCTTGCGGCTGGTGTCCTCGTTATCCCGCCCGCCGTTCGAACTGTGGCTGAATGAACATGTTGAACATGGCCGAAAGCTCGCGGAACTCGTCATTCGCCAGGCGCAGGCACGCAGCCGCGCCCCCCAGAAGGTTGAAAAGCGAAAGAGCTCGGGGGTTGCGGTGCTGCCCGGCAAGCTCACCGACTGCGAGTCCACCGACATCAGTCGCAACGAGATCTTCCTGGTCGAGGGGGACTCAGCCGGCGGCTCGGCCAAAATGGGCCGCGACAAGGAGTTTCAGGCAATCCTCCCGCTTCGGGGCAAGGTGTTGAATGCCTGGGAGACCGATCGCGACCGGCTGTTTGCCAACAATGAGATCCATGACATTTCGGTGGCTGTGGGAATCGACCCCCACGGGGTTGACGACTCAATGGATTTTTCTGCGCTTCGCTACGGCCGAATCTGCATCCTGTCCGATGCCGATGTCGACGGTGCGCATATCCAGGTGCTGCTGCTCACGCTCTTTTACCGGCACTTTCCTCAGCTGGTCGAACGTGGCCATGTCTGGATCGCCCGGCCGCCGCTCTACCGTATCGACGTGCCCGCCCAGGGCAAGCGTCCCCTTCGAAAGGTGTATTGCCTGGACGATGGCGAGCTTCGTCATGTGGAGGACAAGCTCCGCAAGGACGGCATCCGCGACGGCTCCTGGTCAATCTCACGCTTTAAGGGACTGGGCGAGATGAATGCTGAGCAGCTGTGGGAAACCACCATGAACCCGGACACCCGCCGCCTGCTTCGCGTGTCGTTGGGGAACTTCGATCGCGCCGCCACGACCGAACGGTTCACCATGCTGATGGGCAAGGGCGAGGCGCAGGCCCGGCGCAGCTGGCTTGAAACCCATGGCCACGAAGTCGAAGCCGATATCTGATCACGGGTCATCGATGAGCAATCAGCAGGATATGTTTGATGCGGGAAGCCCGCCGCCGGGCGACGAAGAGAACACGCTCGCCCTTGCGCACTACGCAGAGCGTGCCTATCTCGAGTACGCCGTATCGGTCGTCAAGGGCCGGGCGCTCCCCGATGTGTGTGACGGACAAAAGCCGGTGCAGCGCCGGATTCTGTTTGCCATGGAACGTATGGGCCTCGGGCCGGGCGCAAAGCCTGTCAAGTCTGCGCGCGTGGTGGGCGATGTGCTCGGGCGGTTTCACCCGCATGGCGACGTGGCAGCTTACGAGGCGCTGGTGCGAATGGCGCAGAACTTTTCGTTGCGCTATCCGCTCGTCGATGGGCAGGGCAATTTCGGTTCGCGCGATGGCGACGGTGCGGCCGCCATGCGCTACACCGAGGCGCGGCTGACTGCCTATTCGCGCCTGCTGCTCGATGAAATCGACGAGGGCACGGTCGACTTCATGGCCAACTATGATGGATCGGCCGAAGAACCCCGGCAACTGCCCGCGCGGCTGCCCATGGTGCTCCTCAATGGGGCGTCAGGTATTGCGGTTGGGCTCGCAACCGAGATTCCGCCGCACAACCTGCGTGAGGTGGCGGCGGCGGCCGCGGCAATCGTGCGCGATCCGGATCTCTCTGCCGAGCAGTTGATGACGCTACTCCCCGGGCCCGACTTCCCCGGGGGCGCGCAGATCATTTCATCACCGGCCGACATACGAGAGGTGTATGCGAGCGGTCGCGGGTCCATCAAGCTTCGCGCCCGCCATGTAGTGGAGGATCTTGCTCGCGGGCAATGGCAACTCGTGGTGACCGAATTGCCACACGGTGTGTCTTCGCAGCGCGTGCTGGAAGAGATTGAGGATCTGACCAATCCCAAGGTGAAGACGGGACGCAAGGCACTGACCCCCGAGCAGCAGCAACTCAAGCAGACCGTGCTCGCCGTTCTGGATTGCGTGCGCGACGAATCTGGCAAGGATTCACCTGTGCGCCTGGTGTTTGAGCCCCGCTCATCGAGGGTCGAGCAGCAGGAATTGCTGACGATTCTACTCGCGCACACCAGCCTGGAGACAAGCGCATCAGTCAACCTGGTGTCGGTTGGAATCGATGGGCGCCCCTGCCAGAAGTCTCTGCTTCAGATGCTGGGTGAGTGGGCGCAGTTTCGGGTGGAGACGGTGACCCGTCGAAGCCGTCATCGCCTGGCGAAGATTGACGATCGGATTCACATCCTGGAAGGACGGCTCGCGGTCCTCCTCGATATTGATCGCGTGATCCGCATCATTCGTGAATCCGATGAACCGAAGTCGGCCTTGATGGCGCATTTCCGGCTGTCCGAGCGGCAAGCTGATGATGTCCTCGAGATCCGCCTGCGGCAACTCGCGCGCCTGGAAGGAATTCGGATCGAGCAGGAGCTTGCCGGGCTACGCAAGGACAAGACCGCGCTTGAATCACTGCTCGCAAGCCCCGCGGCAATGCGACGTCAGGTGGTCCGCGAAATCGAAGCCGACGCCAAGCAGTACGGCGATGACCGGCGAACCTTGATCGAGGAAGCGCAGCGCACTGCCGCTGAAATCCGCGTCGTCGAGGAGCCGGTCACGGTGATTGTCTCGGAGCGCGGATGGGTTCGTGCGAGGCAGGGGCACGGCCATGATTGGTCTCAATTCGCTTTCAAGCAGGGCGATTCGCTTTACGGTGCCTACGAGGTCATGACCACCGACCAGTTGTTTGCCCTGGGGAGTTCGGGGCGGGTGTTTTCGGTTCCGGTCACGCAACTGCCCTCGGCTCGAGGCGACGGCGCGCCGATCACCTCGCTGGTCCAGCCGGAGGCTGGTACCCGCGTGGATCATGTGTTTGCCGCGCGCACCGATGCAGGCGTGCTCCTTGCCACACGCGGCGGGAATGGCTTTATCTGCGAAGCAGGTGATCTGGTCGGCCGTAATCGCCAGGGCAAGGCGTTCATGACGCTCGATGACGGCGACTCCCCCATCAAGCCAGCGATCTTCCTGCCCGGGCACGATACGGTGTTGTGCGTATCGGCCGAAGGCAAGGCGCTCAGCTTCCCGCTTTCCGAGGCGAAGGCGCTGCGAAGCGGCGGACGGGGGGTGATCCTCATGGGCCTTGAGGCGGGCGGCATGCTCGCAGCGGTGCTGGTTTGCGGCGCTGCGGGTGCGGTCCTGCAAGGCATCGGGCGCGGCGGCAAGGCGATTGACCGACCGCTCTCGCGCTCCCAGGTCGCGGCGTGGGCAGGGGCTCGGGCGCGCAAGGGCAACGTGATTGAGCCTCGCGTCCGCGAGCCCAGGCTGAGCCTGCCGCGCCCGCAGCAATCCTCTCCAGGTTGAGTTCATGAAGCCGTGGCTCTGGGATGTATCGGCGGCGCGCGTTCGCACGCTGCTGTTGATCGCTGCCTGCGCGCTGGTCGTGACAGGATGCGCGCGGGTCAATCCCTACTACGATCCGGGCAGGCCTCACCACACGCCCAGCGGCTTTCGCAACAACTACGGAGCGGCTGGTGGCAAGCCGCTGTCAGAGCTTCTGCGCTGGTATGTCGAGCGAACCCGCGACGGTTTGCCGCGCGCGCCGTCCACTCATGTCAATGGTTACGACTTTCCACTCGTGCGGCCCGATCTGGCATGGCTTCATGCCAACAAGACGGAACCCAGCATCACCTGGATTGGCCACGCCACGCTGTTGTTGCAGGTGGGCGGTCTCAACATCCTCACCGACCCGCACTTTTCAGAGCGAGCGTTTGCGGTGCAATGGATGGGACCCAGGCGCCGCGTACCGCTTACGGTGAAGCTGGACGAGCTCCCTCGGATCGATCTGGTGGTGATCTCCCATTCCCACTATGACCACCTCGATCGGGACAGCGTGCAGGCACTCAATCGTCAGCGAGGCGGCGCACCGCTATTTCTGGTGCCGCTGGGCGTCGAGCGCTGGCTTGCCGACCAGGGCATCACCCGCACGCAGGCGCTTGACTGGTGGGGGCAGGTGCAGCACGGCGGTTTGGAGGTGCATTTCGTGCCGTCGCAACACTGGAGTGCGCGCACGCCGTTCGACCGGAACAGCACGCTGTGGGGCGGATGGGTGATCCGCCATCCGTCTTTCTCTTTCTATTTTGCTGGCGACACGGGCTACTCGAATGACTTTCGCGATATCGGCGAGCGCTTTGGCGGCTTCGACCTGGCGGCCATTCCGGTAGGCGCGTACCTGCCGCGGTGGTTCATGAAGGACCAGCATGTCGATCCCGACGAGGCGGTTCAGATTCACCGCGATGTGAAGTCAAGGTTGTCATTAGGCATCCACTGGGGCAGCTTCGAGCTCACTGACGAGCCGCTGGATGCTCCCATCGGCGAGCTTGTGGAAGCGCGAGCGCGACATGGCATTGCCTCGGACGCGTTTGTCCTGTTCCGTCACGGCGAGACCCGGCGTCTCGGCACGCCATCCGCTACAGGTCGCGCGCCCGGTGCGGCGGGCAACGATATTCAGAGGTCACCATGAACGACGAGGCGCAAGTCCTGTTCGAAGAGTTGCCCGCCACCGGCGGGCGCAAAGTTGGAGTGGCCCGTCTGAACCGGCCACGCCAGCTCAATGCAATCACCCTGACCATGTGCGAGTTGTTGCGCGACCGGCTTCGCGAGTGGGCGGCCGATCAGGATGTGGTGGCGGTCCTGCTCGAGGGCGCCGGCGACAAGGGCTTCTCTGCCGGCGGCGATGTGGCCGAAGTGGTGCGCCAGGTTCGCGCTGGCGGGCCGCGCCGCTTTGTCTACGGCGACTCTTTTTTTGATGTCGAGTATCAGCTCGATCAGATGATTCACGAATACCCCAAGCCCTTCATCGCCTGGATTCACGGTGTCTGCATGGGGGGAGGGCTGGGCCTGGTGGCTGGGGCGGCAACGCGAATCGTGACCGAGCAGGTGCGGCTCGCCATGCCCGAGATCCACATCGGGCTGTTTCCCGATGTGGGCGGCGGTTTCTTTCTCAACCGGGTTCCTGGCCACGCAGGGGTCGTGATGGCGCTGACTGGTCTCACCATCAACGAGGCCGATGCCCTGTATGCGGGGCTCGCCGATGCGTTTGTCGCGCGTGAATTCCGGGACGATCTGATGGCGCAGCTCTGCGCGCTCGAGTGGACCGGTCGGGGGGCCGATGACCAGGCCGCGGTTACCCGTCTGGTGGGGGGATTTCACCGGCGCTGCAAGCCTGGCCTGCCGTCGGCGAATCTGCAGGCTTACGCCGATGCGCTCCGGTTCATCGGCAGCCAGCCCGACGCGGTTGGTGTTCGCGATGCGCTCGCTTTGGCGGCAAACGAAGACCCCTGGTTCGAAGCGCCTGCAAAGAGTCTTGCACAGGGGTCGCCCACCGGCGCGAAGGTGAGCTTCGAATACCTCAGGCGATGCCGCCGCATGTCGCTTGCCGAAGTGCTGGCCCTCGATCTGGTGCTTGCCCGGCAGTTTCAGCGCCACCACGACTTTCCGGAGGGCGTGAGGGCCTTGCTGATTGACAAGGATCGCAAGCCCCGATGGTCGCCCGCCCATTTTGATGAAGTGGACGAGGCGCTCGTCAGCGCGCATTTCAGGTGGTGAGCGTTCTGCGCTGACGCGGCCGATGCTTGAAATCTCGACCGGCCGCCCTCAAATCTTCGTGAATTCGATTTTCTGGAGTTGTCATGGGTGCCACCAAAGAAACGCTGGGTTTTCAAACCGAAGTGACTCAGCTTCTGAAACTGATGATCCACTCCCTCTACAGCAACCGGGAGATTTTCCTTCGAGAGCTGGTCTCCAATGCGTCGGATGCTTGCGACAAGCTGCGGTTTGAGGCGCTGGCGCGCGCCGAGTTGATGGAAGGTGGCGCCGATCTTCAGATCAAGGTGGATTTCGACAAGGTTGGCCGTACCATCACCGTTTCCGATAACGGTATCGGCATGAGCCGGGAGGAAGCGATTGACCATCTGGGCACCATCGCTCGATCCGGCACGCGGGAATTTTTTGGCAAGCTGTCGGGCGACCAGACCCGTGATTCCCAGCTCATTGGTCAGTTTGGTGTTGGTTTCTACTCCGCCTTCATTGTTGCCGATCGGGTAACGGTTGAAACCCGGCGTGCCGGTGACCCAGCCGCTTCCGGCGTCCGCTGGGAGTCCGATGGCAGTGGCGGCTTCACGGTGGAGCCGATCGAGCGGGCACAACGTGGCACCGACATTGTGTTGCACCTGAGGCCCAACCCCGAGGGCGACGACGCGGAGGGCTTTGACGATCTGCTCTCCGGCTGGCAGCTCCGCTCGATCATCCGCAAGTATTCGGACCATGTCTCGCTGCCCATCCTCATGCGGAAGGAAAGCTGGGACAGCGAGGCCAAGGAGCAGAAACTTACCGACGAGTGGGAAACGGTGAACCAGGCCAATGCGCTCTGGACCCGCTCGAAGTCCGACATTACCGAAGAGCAATACAAAACCTTCTTTGGGCACCTCGCGCCGGGCGGCGGCGATCCCATCGCCTGGACGCACAACCGAGTGGAGGGTCGCACCGAATACACGCAGCTTCTCTATCTGCCAGCCAAGGCGCCCTATGACCTGTGGGACCGCCAGCAGCGTCGCGGCATCAAGCTCTATGTGCGCCGCGTGTTCATCATGGATGACGCAGAGCAACTCATGCCGGTGTACCTCCGGTTCGTCAAAGGCGTGATCGACTCGGCCGATCTGCCGCTCAATGTCTCGCGTGAAATCCTTCAGGAAAGCCGGGATGTCCGTGCGATTCGCGAGGGCAGCACCAAGCGTGTGCTCTCCATGCTGGAAGACCTCGCAGCCAATAACACCGAGCGCTACGCCGGCTTCTGGACCGAATTCGGTCAGGTCTTGAAGGAAGGAATCGGCGAAGACTTCGGCAACAAGGACCGGATCGCGAAGCTCCTGCGATTTGCCTCCACCGCCACCGATAGCAATGACCAGACTGTTTCGCTCGCTGACTATATCGGCCGGATGAAGGACGGGCAGAAGGCGATCTACTACGTGACCGCTGATACCCCGGTGGCGGCGCGCAGCAGTCCGCACCTCGAGGTGTTTCGTAAGAAAGGTGTAGAGGTACTGCTGCTGGCCGACCGCGTCGATGAGTGGATGCTCTCGTTTCTCACAGAGCACGAGGGCAAGGAGCTAGTCTCCATTGCCCGCGGCGGACTGGACCTGGGCGAACTCGGCGAGGAGGCCGAAAAGCAGGCGGCCGAAGCGAGCGCCGGCGAATGGAAACCGGTGCTCGAAAAGCTTCGAGAGGCGCTTGGCGATCGGGTCAAGGAGGTGCGCGTGTCCTCGCGACTGACCGACTCTGCAAGCTGCCTGGTGTCTGACGAAGGCGAGATCAGTGGTCACCTCGAGCGCCTGCTCAAGCAAGCGGGGCAGACTGCGCCCGCGCGCAAGCCCATCCTTGAGATCAATACCGGTCATCCGCTGGTTGCACCGCTGAAGGCCGATTCTTCGCGCGCTGCGCAGTGGGCGACGCTGCTGTTCGACCAGGCTGTACTTGCTGAAGGCGGGCAGTTGGAGGATCCGGCAGGTTTCGTGCGCCGGCTCAACGACCTGCTGGTTGGTCTTTCGCTTCGCTGAAAACAAGGGGCGCCGCTGCCTGGTTGTTACGCCAGCGTCCGTATCCATGCCCTTCAGCGAGCCCGAGATCACGCTGTCTGAATCTGACGGCGTGCGCTATCTGCACTTTGGTACCGAGTGGGTGCAGGGCGCGATGCGCCTCGATGATCCGACCGCAATCGAGATCGAGTATGTCCGCCAAATGATGGCCTGGTTGCTGTTTCTGCGGAGCGGGCAGCGGGTACTTCAACTGGGTTTGGGCGCAGGGGCGCTGACGCGCTTCTGCCATCACCGTTTGCCAGATGCGTTCACCACGGTGGTCGATGCCAGTGCACGCGTCATTCAGGCGTGTCGGCAGTGGTTCCATCTGCCCCCAGATGATGCCCGCCTCACGGTGCTGCAGGACGACGCCGCCAGATTCGTCGGTGCAGCCGGCGAGGGGAGCTACGGCGTGATTCAGTGCGATCTCTACGATGCGCAGGCGCGGGGCCCTGTGCTGGACTCGGTCGCGTTTTACCGGTCGTGTCGCCGCGCGCTCAGCGAGCCAGGCGTGCTCGCGGTGAACCTGTTCGGTTCATCGCGTCCGGCATTTGAGCGCAGCGCAGCCCGGCTGGACGAAGTGTTCGAAGGCAGAGTGCTCGAGATGCCCCAGACGCTGGCGGGCAATATTGTGCTGCTGGCATTCAAAGGTCCGTCGTTTGCAGTTCGATGGCCAGTGCTCGATGAACGGGCGAGGCTCCTTGAGCGACAAACCGGGCTCGACGCACCGCACTGGATTCGAAGCCTTCGCCGGCGCGCGGCGACCGGGTCAACCATGCTGCGAGTGGGAATAGGCGCGCGATAAGCGCGCGGAATTCGCGCCGGGGGTACGCGTTATAGCGCGCCTTACTTCGAGAGCTCGCGCATTGCGCGCTCAAGCCCCTGCAAGGTGACCGAATACATGCGGTTGTGCATGATCTGACGGATCACGCCGATGGACTGGCGGTATTCCCAGACACCCTCGGGCTCGGGATTGAGCCACGCAAACTTCGGGAAACGGTCGACAAGTCGCCGCAGCCATACGGCGCCGGGCTCCTCGTTGTTGTATTCAACCGATCCGCCCGGCTGCAGAATTTCATACGGACTCATCGTGGCGTCGCCCACGATGATCAGCCGATAATCGGCGTTGAATTTACGCAGGATGTCCCAGGTGGGGAAGCGCTCTGCGTGCCGGCGGCGATTGTTCTTCCAGACAAAGTCGTAGACGCAGTTATGGAAGTAATAAAATTCGAGGTGCTTGAACTCGGTGCGGGCCGCTGAAAAAAGCTCCTCGGTCTGGCGAATGTGATCATCCATGGTGCCGCCGACATCGAGCAGCATCAGCACCTTGATGGTGTTGTGTCGCTCCGGAACCATCTTGATGTCGAGATAGCCGGCGTTCCGCGCAGTGGACGCAATCGTATCGTCCAGATCCAGCTCTTCTTCAGCGCCTTCGCGCGCAAACTTGCGAAGGCGCCTCAGGGCAACCTTGATGTTGCGGGTGCCGAGTTCAACCTCATCATCGTAATCGCGATAGGCGCGCTGCTCCCAGACCTTGACTGCGGTGCGATTGCCCGCCGACGGCCCTCCGATCCGGATGCCTTCGGGGTTGAATCCGCCGTTACCAAAGGGGGAGGTCCCGTTGGTGCCAATCCACTTGTTGCCGCCCTCGTGACGCTTCTTTTGCTCGTCAAGCAGTTCGCGCAGGCGTTCGAGCAACTTGTCGAGGCCACCCAGCGCCTCGATCGCGGCCTTCTCCTCCGGCGTGAATTCCCGCTGCAGTTGGCGCTTTAGCCAGTCAAGCGGCAGGTCGAGATCGATCCCGGGAATGGCCTGAACGCCCTTGAAGTACGCGCCGAACGCCTTGTCGAACTTGTCGAAATTTCGTTCGTCCTTCACCAGCGTGGCTCGCGACAGAACATAAAAATCATCAATGGACTGGCCGATCACGCCTTTTGACAAGGCTTCGACCAGCATCAGATATTCCTTGATCGAAACTGGCAGCTTCGAGTTCTTCAGGTGCAGGAAGAAGTCGATCAGCATGATTGGGGCCTCCGGGTGACAGACAGGCAGCGCATCAGCGGTTGTGCCGCGCCATGAAAATCAACCGTTCAAAGAGGTGAACATCCTGCTCGTTTTTGAGCAGCGCACCGTGGAGCGGCGGAATGATCGCCTTGTTGTCGGCGGAGCGCAGTGCTTCCGGGGGAATGTCTTCAGCGAGCAGAAGCTTCAACCAGTCAAGGAGCTCGGAGGTTGAGGGTTTTTTCTTCAGACCCGGCAGATCGCGGATCTGAAAAAATGCCTCCAGGGCCTGCGACAGCAATGTCTTCTTGATGTCGGGATAGTGCACATCAACGATTCGCTGCATCGTGTCGCGGTCGGGGAACTTGATGTAGTGAAAGAAGCAGCGCCGCAGAAACGCGTCGGGCAACTCTTTCTCATTGTTGGAGGTGATGACCACCACCGGGCGATGCCGGGCGCGGATCAGCTGTCGGGTTTCATAGACGTAGAACTCCATCCGGTCGATTTCCCGCAGCAGATCGTTGGGGAACTCGATGTCAGCCTTGTCTATCTCGTCGATCAGCAACACCACAGGCTGATCGGATTCGAACGCCTGCCAGAGCACGCCCCGCACAATGTAGTTGTGGATGTCCTTCACGCGCTCGTCGCCCAGCTGCGAGTCGCGCAGGCGCGAAACGGCATCGTATTCGTAGAGCCCCTGCTGGGCCTTGGTGGTTGACTTGATGTGCCACTGAAGAAGCGGCATGTCGAGCCCGCGGGCGACCTCCTCGGCGAGCATCGTCTTGCCGGTTCCAGGTTCGCCCTTGATCAGGAGCGGCCGCTGCAGTGTGATGGCGGCATTGACCGCGAGTTTCAGGTCCTCGGTGGCGACGTAGCTGTCGGTGCCTTGAAAGCGCATGGGGAAGGTCCGCAAAGGATCGAAAGCGGCAGTATAAGCGCGCGCCCGGGGGGCGCCGGAACTTGGCTCGGCCACAGCGCTCGGCTAGAATGCGCGAGCCGCAAAAACCGGAGGCGCCGGCAGCCTGTCAGGGCGGGCCGGACGAACTTAAAATACCGTCAGGGATCATGATCAAACACGCACTGATTTCGGCTGCGCTGCTGACGCTGCCGCTAGCGGGCTACGCGCAAGGCTCGGCGCCCAAGGGTGATGCCGCAGCCGGGGCCACCAAGGTCTCGATGTGCATTGGCTGCCACGCAATTCCGGGCTACAAGGCCTCGTTTCCCATCGTGTACAGCGTCCCGATGATCTCGGGGCAGTCTGCCGCCTACCTTGCCGCTGCGCTCGAGCAGTATCGGAAGGGCGATCGCAGCCATCCCACCATGCGTGGGATCGCTGGAAGCCTGTCCGACCAGGACATCGCCGACCTGGCTGCCTACTACGCTTCCCGTTGAAGGTCCCGGGCACGCCTTGCTGCCCGTGCTTTCCGCCCTCGAATCAGGAGAATCATCATGCGATTGATGCCAGGCAAATGGCTGATCGCCGCATCGCTGGCTGTCATTGGAATGGGGTCGGCCACGGCCGCCGATATCGCCAAGGGCCGCGAAAAGGCTGATCAGGTCTGTGCCGCCTGCCACGGCAAAGATGGCAACACGCCGATCGATCCCGCGTATCCGAAGCTGGCCGGCCAGCACGCCGACTACCTCGTGCGTGCGCTGCTTGACTACAAGAGCGATCAGCGCAAGAACGCCATCATGTCGGCGCAGGCCAAGGCGCTGTCGCGCGCCGATATCGACAATCTGTCAGCGTTCTACGCCAGCCTGCCCGGCAAGCTGTCGCACAAGCGCTGAGTTCTCGTGGGTCGGCCGCCCCGGCCGCTGGGTTACCAGCCCGCGGGAGCGGGTTGTCTTCAATCCGGGCTTGAGTTCGTCTCTGCGAAGCCAGGCCGCCAGCGCCTGGTTGTCCAGCCTTCGAAGACTGCGCATGAATCCGGGCTCCCAGGTGCGCACCGCCACCAGCAGGCTCATGGGATGTCGTCTGACCAGAGGAAGCGCTGAGTCGACTTCGTGAGACTCGGAGTATTCGCGCGCGAGTTCCTCCACCCTGCGCATGAGCGCGAGCCTGCGCTCGTTGCTGAGCCGCACATTGATCACGCCAATGCATTCGCCCGGGCCGTCGAACCGGTGATCGAGGAAGTCGTCAGCGTGTGCGCGGAAATGTCGAACAATTGGGCCGTCCCTCAGCCACCGGAAGGTTCTACAGAGTCGTAGCCGGTAGTGGTTGTTCGGGTGAAGCGCAAGAAAGCCCATCCGGTCGAGTTGCAGCAATGATCGAACGGCTGCCGGCGGGCTGATTCGGTAGATGCTGGTGACCTGCTCCAGTTCTAGCTGATGGAGGGCGCAGACTGCCACCGTGAACAGCACCGGATCGGCCACGATCGCAGCCTCCTGTTCATGGGTGAGCGACTGGAGTTCGGCGCGCGACATGCCCGATTCCCGAACCAGGTCGGACAGATCGTCATCGAGCACCTCCAGAATTCGATCGAGCCGGCGTAGGTCGAAATTTTTCCCAGCGAACATTCGCTTGACGGAGGCCTCGGAGCAGGGAATCAGCGAGGCGAGTGTGGCATAGCTGATGCCTCGCGCACGCAGGCGGCGTTTGAGCGACTCGACCAGTGCTTCTCTTGGGGTCATGACAGAGCTCTCCCGTGAATGGCGGTCCGTGCGTGGCAGGAATGCCGCCGCGGACGCGCATGAAACGGTTCAGCTTACGAGCTTGCGACGACTCGTCCTGGCACGTTTGGACTAATGCCAAGCGCCAGGGCGCGCTTGCAGGCGCGTTGTGTTACCCGAGAAGTCGCATGGGAATGCAGTTCACCCAGCCCCCCGCGGGAATGCTGGTGCTTGAGTGCTCGAGCACCACCAGGCAGTCGGCGCGCGACATGGAGCTCAGCACCGCTGAGCCCTGGTTGGTCATCACGGTGATGAGGGGCGTGCCGTCGGTGTCAGCAGACAGCATGGCGCGCTGATACTCGGTTCGACCGGCCCGCTTGCGGATCGGGTTGAGCGTGCGGGCCCGAAGGAGGGGAGTGGGCTCCACCCGGCCGCCGCTCAGTCGAGTAAGCGCATCTTTCACCATGAAAAGGAAGGTGATCATGACGGCAACCGGATTGCCGGGCAGGCCGAAATAAAGCGCCTGACCAATGCGACCGAATGCGAGCGGGCGCCCCGGCCGCATGGCGATTTTCCAGAAGTCCACCTGTCCAAGCTTCTGCATGATCGATCGGGTGTGATCGGCCTCGCCGACCGACACGCCGGCCGACGAAATGATCGCGTCCGCCTGTTCACTGGCAACGGAAATGGCGCGTTCGAGCGCGATCGGGTTGTCCTGAATGATCCCCAGGTCGATCAGTTCCACGCCCATTTGACTGAGAAGCCCGCGCAGCGTGCTGCGGTTACTGTCGTAAATCATGCCCTCGGGCAGCGGTGCACCGGGCGCGCAGAGCTCGTCGCCTGTCGACAGGATGGCTACGCGGAGCTTTCGCACCACACAGATCTCCGCAATCCCGAGGGAGGCAATCAGGCCGCATTCGGCAGCGCCCAGCCGCTTCCCGGCCAGGAGTGCCGGTTCACCGCAACGCAGATCCTCGCCCCGCAGCCGCAGGTTCTGGCCCCGCTCCTGGCCAGGCGGAACACGAACCTGCCCGCCATCCACCGTGACGAACTCCTGCGGGACCACGGTATCGTGGCCGGCTGGGATGACGGCGCCTGTCATGATCCGAACAGCCTGGCCGGTATCGGGTTTGCCTTGAAATGCTCGGCCGGCGAGTGCGCTACCGATCACCTGTAACACTGTGTCGCCCTGAGCCGCTAGGTTTGCGGCGGCGAGCGAGTAGCCGTCCATTGCGGCATTGTCATGCGCCGGCACATCTAGCGTGGAAGACAGATCGTTCGCGAGGGTCCGACCGCAAGCATGGGCAAGTGTGACCGTCTCGGTATCGCTGATCGGAACGACCTGCTCGATGATCCGCCGAATCGCTTCGTCAAGCGCCAGGGCATCTGGATCGAACGGAGGCGGTGACGGGGTAGCCGGTGGCTGGCGGCCAAGCGGGCCTTGCTGTGTCATGGGGTGCTCTCCAGTCGGCGCAGTTCATGGGCGGTATTGAGATTGACGAAGGCCTCTTCATCATCAAACGGGGCCTCCACCCAGCGGCCTTGCGAGAGCCATGTCTCGATCCGCCGACCACCGGCAGTGAGGTACTGCTCGAGCTCCCCTGCGAGGGATCGGTGAAGGAGCGCGATGACCGGATGCGCCTGCGCAGCGCACCGAACCGATACGCGATCGGCATTGGCGTGCGCCTGCGCCTGCGAGAGCCGGCTCACCAGGTCAGGCGGCAGAAGGGGCGTATCGCAGGGGACGCAAAGAAGCCATGGGGTTCGGATTGCCAGCAGCGCAGCGTGTATGCCGGCGAGTGGACCAGGACGATCCGGAATGCGGTCGGGTATTACAGACTGCGGAAACGAACTCCAGCAGGGCTCGTCGGGATCTCCGTTGATGATGAGCGAGGCGACCTGAGGGCGAATTCTGTCTATCACGTGCTCGATCAGGGGGCGCCCGCGAAAGGCAATCATCGCCTTGTTGACGCCGCAGCCGTCCTGGCTCATTCGGCGCCCGAGTCCGCCAGCGAGCACCACGCCAGTCACCTCTGCATCAATCGGCGCCGCTGACAAGCGCGCCATCATCAGCCGCCGATGTAGGACATCTCGATGCGGCGTAAACCTGCTGTCTCGTCAGACCGGATCTCGGAGTAGCGATCGTCGCGCAAATTCCAGAGGTGTGCGATCGCGGCGCTGATCTGCTCATCAGCGTAGTTGCCGCGAAGCAGTGCGCGCAGATCGTGCCCTTCGGTGGCAAACAGACAGGTGTAGAGCCGGCCTTCGGTCGAGACGCGCGCGCGGGTGCACTCCGCGCAGAAGGGGCGAGTGACCGAAGAAATCACGCCCACCTCACCCGCGCCATCAACATACCGCCAGCGCTCGGCCACCTCCCCGCTGTAATTGGGGTCGATGGGTACCAGCGGAAAAGCTTCGCCGATGCGGCGGATGACGTCGCCCGAAGGCACAACCTCATCCATTCGCCAGCCGTTGGAAGCGCCGACATCCATGAATTCGATGAAGCGCAGGATGTGTCCAGAGCCGCGAAAATGCCGTGCCATAGGCAGGATTTCACTGTCGTTAACGCCGCGCCTGACCACCATGTTCACCTTGATTGGCGTGAGCCCAGCGGCTGCTGCGGCGTCGATACCCGCGAGTACGTCGGAAACCGGGAAATCAACGTCGTTCATCTTGCGAAACACCGCGTCATCGATAGCATCGAGGCTGACGGTGACGCGCTCCAGCCCCGCAGCACGAAGTGATTTCGCCTTGCGCGCAAGGAGCGTGGCGTTGGTGGTGAGGGTCAGGTCAACCGGCGCACCGCTGGGCGTACGCAGTTGCGCCAACATTTCGATCAGATTCTCAATGCCGCGCCGCAGTAGCGGTTCGCCCCCGGTCAGACGGATCTTTTCAACCCCATGAGCGACAAACAATTGCGCGATCCTGGTGAGCTCTTCGAAGCTCAGCAGTGACGATTGGGGAAGGAACTGGTAATCGGTGCCGAAGACAGACTTCGGCATGCAATAGGTGCATCGAAAGTTGCAGCGGTCTGTGACGGACAGGCGGAGGTCATGCAAGCGCCGGCCGCGCAGATCCGACAGCAATCCGGTAACGGGAGGAGCGTTATCGGGGATGAGAGGAGCACGCGTGGGATAGCGCGCCTCGGCGATAGGGATGATTCGTTCGGTCATCGGTACAAGTTGGTTGTGTTCCGATGGTAGCCGCTGCACGTACAGGGCGCATGCATGCCCTGTACGCGCTTGCAGGAATCACTGACGCGTTTCAACCTGCTGCAACGGCTCGCTGGCAACCTCTCGTCGCGGCGGGCGCTTGCGCGCAGGACGCGGCGTTACGGACTCCGCGACCGGCTCGGGCTGCGAGGTGCCGGGTGCCGTCTCCACCCACTGAAGGCCAGCGCGATTCACGATTTCCTCGAGATCTTCACGCGCAGGCGCCGCTTGCATCGGGGCGGGGGCCTGGGCCGGCGTGGCGACTTCGGGACTGGTGGGAGCGCTGACAACAGGCGGTGCCGTGTCGGCAGGATGAGCGTCTACCTGTGACAGGGATACCGGAGCGACAACCGGAGCCGGCACGCCTGCCTCGGGCACAGGCTGAGGTGCCGCTGCGGCCGCGGCGGGCGCTGCAGCCGGGGAGGCGGGCGTTGCCAGGGTGGGCGAAGGCGCGCCCTCGGCCGCAGGTGTTTCAACCGCCTCGGTCGCGCTGCTTGCCGCACGCGCCGGAACGGGTTGAGCAACCGGCATTGCCGCTACGACTGCGTCCGGTGCAGGGGCTGCTCGACTCACCGATGCGACAGACTGGGCTACAGCGCCGGCTGCGGGCACCGGCGCCGGGACGCCCGCCGTTTGCGCGTTGACAGCAGCCAGCGGATCGTTGGCGGCCCCGGTTGATCCGATGACATCAGTTGGCGAGCCATCGGCCTGGGTGACTGTCTCGACACCCTCGCCACGCTCGCGCCGACCGCCACGACGACGGCGCCCTCGGCGACGCGAGTCACCATCGCCCTGTTCATCGACCGACTGTTGCAGATCGGCGGGAACGCTGCCCTGGGCCAGCTGCGGCGCAACGACGCCACTTACACCCGGCGCTGCGACCGGTCCGAGACTTGCGTCGGGCTGGGACTGCACGCCGAGCGCAGTCGATGATGGATCGGCGCCCGGGCGCGCCCCTTGGCGGTCGCGGCGTGGTTCGCGTGCATCCTGTCCATCGCGCAACTCCTGCCCCTCGCGTGGCTCGCGGCGGTCGCGCCCTTCGCGGGACTCGCGTCCATCCCGGCGGTCCCGACCGTCACGGTTGTCGCGGCTTTCGCGATTTTCACGACCTTCTCGACTTTCACGGCCCTCGCGATTGTCGCGTCCCTCACGAGCGTCGCGATTCTCACGGCCCTCGCGACTCTCACGACCTTCGCGATTTTCACGACCTTCACGCCCCTCGCGGTTGTCGCGTCCCTCGCGCTGACCGCGCCCATCACGGGAACCACCGCTTCTCGAGCCACGTCCGTCGCCGCGCTCTGGACGCGGGCGTCGCGTTCCCTCGTCGGTCCGGGCTTCAGCGGCTGGCTGTGCAGCCGGCGTGGCGGCAGGCGGCGTGGCGTGCGCCTCGTTGGCGGGCTTGCGCCGGAACCAACCGAAAATCTTGCCCATCAGGCCGTCGGAACTGGGCGCTGGCTGCGCGGGCTTGGCCGGCGCAGGCGCCACAGTGGCGACTGCGCTCTCCTTACGCTCTTCGCGCGGCGGTGCACTCGGGGGGGGGGCTGGTCGGGGGTAACGGCCCGTACGGCGGCCTCCTGCCTGGGCTTTCCCGGCTCTAGGCGAGACTCAAAGTACGCGTTGTCGTCGGCAGGTTCGTCGGCGATGGAATAGCTCGCGCGGTAATTCGCCAGGCGGTCATCGTCGTGTCGGACCCGCTCGAGACGGTAGTGCGGCGTTTCCAGATTCCGGTTCGGAACCAGCACGATCTCAACCTTGTGCCGGGCTTCGAGCTTGGCAACTTCGGCCCGCTTTTCGTTCAACAGATACGTTGCCACCTCGACCGGTACCTGCACCCACACGGCGGCGGTGTTTTCCTTCATCGACTCTTCCTGCACCATGCGCAGGACATGCAGTGCCGATGATTCGGTATCGCGGATCACTCCGGTACCTGTGCACCGCGGGCAGGTGATATGCGTGCCCTCGTTCAGGGCCGGGCGCAGGCGCTGACGCGACAACTCCATTAGACCGAACCGGGAGATCTTTCCCGTCTGAACGCGGGCCCGATCGTAGTGAAGCGCTTCCTTCAGCCGCTGCTCGACCTCACGCTGGTTCTTCGCGCTCTCCATGTCAATGAAATCGATGACGATCAAACCACCGAGGTCGCGAAGGCGCATCTGCCTTGCCGCCTCGTCGGCCGCTTCAAGATTGGTTCGCAGCGCAGTCTCTTCAATATCCGCGCCTTTGGTCGCGCGGGCCGAGTTCACGTCGATGGCGACTAGCGCTTCAGTGTGATCAATGACCACCGACCCGCCCGACGGCAGCGGCACCACCCGCGAAAATGCCGATTCAATCTGATGCTCGATCTGAAAACGCGAGTAGAGCGGCACGTCGTCGCGATATCGCTTCACCCGGTTGACCGTGTCAGGCATGACATGGGCCATAAACTGGCGGGCCTGCTCGGCGATGTCGTCGGTGTCGATCAGGATCTCGCCGATATCCGCAGTGAAGTAGTCCCGGATCGCCCGGATCACCAGGCTCGATTCCTGGTAGATGAGGAAGGGACCAGGTGCAGACCCGGCGGCGCTCTCGATGGCGCTCCATAACTTGAGCAGGTAGTTCAGGTCCCACTGCAACTCCTCGGCGTTTCGACCGATGCCCGCAGTGCGGGCGATCAGGCTCATGCCGGCGGGGTGCTCCAGCTTTTCCATCGTCTCGCGAAGTTCCTGGCGATCTTCACCCTCAACCCTGCGCGACACACCGCCGCCACGAGGATTGTTGGGCATGAGAACCAGGTATCGACCCGCGAGCGAGATAAAGGTGGTGAGCGCAGCCCCCTTGTTGCCGCGCTCTTCTTTTTCCACCTGAACGATAAGCTCCTGCCCTTCGCTCACCGCATCCTGGATACGGGAGCGCGCGTCGGCTCCAGCCTTGAAAAATGCTTTTGAAATTTCCTTGAAAGGCAGAAAGCCGTGGCGTTCTTCTCCGTAGTTGACGAAGCAGGCCTCGAGGCTGGGCTCGACCCGGGTGATGATTCCTTTGTAGATGTTGCTTTTGCGGGTCTCGCGACCGGCCGATTCGATATCGATGTCAATGAGCTTCTGGCCATCGACAATCGCTACGCGCAGTTCCTCTGCGTGCGTAGCGTTAAACAGCATTCGCTTCATGCGAAAGACTCCCGCGCGAAAGAGGCGTGGCCTCGCGCAGCAACCAGCAGGGATGCGAACGGAAGAGAGAGGCGCGGTGTCAGTAAGGTCGCCGGAGCGCGCACCGCGCAGCCGGAGGGATGGTCAGGGCGAACGCGAGCGAACCACGCCAGCAATCGCCCGGATCGGGCGGCTTGCGGTGGGGAACGGAGCGAGTTTGTATCACCTGAAAATCCAACTGGTAACGGATCGCGAAGGGCGACCCGCCTGAACGCTTCTCTGAAGATTTCGCATCGACCTGCGCGCCACCGGATAAAAACCGGATAGCCGCCCGTCAGTGTTCTTCCTGTCGAATACGCGGCGCAACGATCAAGGCCAACGCGCGTGGAACTGACCGGTAGAATCTCCGGAAAGATGTTCCGAAGTGAGAATTCCGATCGGGATCGACCGCGTCCGACTCTGTGCCAGGCGGGACCCTGTGTGGTCCGCTCGCTGTGGGTTTAGAGCTCGGTTACTGAATGCCGGGCCGGTATACGACCTTGAAAGTATAGCAACTTGAACGGTTTGCGTCCAAAAGCTGAAGTTCGATCTGCATCAAGCTCAGACATCGCCGCGCCCGCGGCGAGCGCCTCGTTGGTGACCGTTGATGAGAATCACGACGGACAGCGACTCGACAATTTCCTGATTCGGCTTTGTCGCGGTGTCCCCAAATCGCATGTCTACCGCCTGATCCGAAGCGGCCAGGTGCGGGTCAATGGCGGTCGCGCAGATGCCGATCGGAGGCTTCTATCTGGCGACCGGGTTCGAATTCCGCCCATCCGCATGTCGGCGCCCCCGGTTGATCGCGAACCGGATCCGGCCGATGCCCGGCGGAGCGGCGTGGGTGCGGCGCGGGGTTCGGCTCCCCCCATCATCCACGAGGATGACGATCTTCTGGTGCTCGACAAGCCCGCCGGGATGGCAGTCCACGGGGGCAGCGGCATCTCGCTGGGTGTGATCGAGGCATTGCGGCGGAACCGGCCCGAGGCGCGCTTTCTTGAGCTTGTTCACCGACTCGACCGTGAGACCTCGGGCGCGTTGCTGGTGGCGCGTCGGCGACCCGCACTTCTCTCGCTTCAACAGCAATTTCGTGACCGGCATACGGTCAAGATTTATCTGGCGGTGGTGGTCGGGCGGTGGCCGTTTCGCACACGCGTGATTCGCCATCCATTGCGCCGCCTGGCGGCGCCCGATGGCGATCGTCGGGTGGTGGTCGACGACGAGGGGCGTGAGGCACAGACCCGTGTGACGGGACTCGCGCGCTTCGAGCTTGAGGGCCTCGGGGAGGTGTCGCTGGTCATGGCCCGGCTCGACACCGGCCGTACGCATCAAATTCGGGTTCACCTCGCACAGGAAGGAACGCCAATCGTGGGCGACGACAAATATGGTGACTTCGGGCTCAACCGCCAGTTCGCCAAGCGCGGGCTGCGGCGCATGTTTCTCCACGCATGGCGGCTTGAGGTCAGCCACCCTAACGGTTCGGGTCGGATGCGGGTGCAGGTGGATCCGGCTGCCGATTTTCAGGCGATCGGCCTGGCAGGAAGTCCACCAATGAAGTGGTCATCACTCTCCGACATGGCAGACCGTGGGGCAGGGGGAGAAAGCCGATGACCGCCGCCGCACCCAAAGTGGTGGTCTTTGACTGGGATGGCACGCTGGTTGACTCCACCCGCGCCATCGTGATTGCCATGCAAAATGCCGCCGCTGACCTCGGGCTGCCTGTGCCCACGTCGGCACAGGCCTCGCACGTGATCGGGCTGGGCTTGCACGATGCCCTGCAGATCGCCGTTCCGGCACTCACTCCGGCAAGCCTGCCCGCTTACGTTGAACGTTATCGCGTGCACTACATGTCGCGGGATGCGCAGCTTGGCGCCTTTGAGGGGATCGAGCCCATGCTTGATGCGCTCAGTCAGGCGGGTATTGCGCTGGCCGTCGCCACCGGCAAGTCGCGACAAGGGCTCAACCGCGCGCTTGATCAGTTTGACTGGCGTCGGCGGTTCGTTGCCACGCGCTGCGCTGACGAGGGGGAGCCCAAACCTCACCCCTGGATGCTGCAGGACCTCGCACTCGAGCTGGACATCGCCCCCTCGGACATGCTGATGATAGGCGACACCACCCATGATCTGGGCATGGCGCGAGCCGCGGGCGCCTCGGCGATTGGGGTGACCTATGGTGCCCACGAACGGGTGCAGCTCTTGCGTGAGCCCTCGCTGATGCTGGTCGATGACGTGCCCGCGTTGCGCTCGGCTCTGTTCACCCGGTTTGGCGCACACGATCCGATGAGGCTCACATGACTCAAGTCGAGGCCGCGCAAGGCCGCTCCGCCGCGCATCGGATCTGCTCAGCCTCCGATCTGCTCGAGGGTGGTGCGGGGGTTCGTTTTACCCTCGAGCAGGGCGATCATGGGCCCCTGCAGGCTTTCGCGGTTCGCCATGCTGGGCAGGTCAGGGCGTTTCTGAACCAGTGCGCGCATGTACCGGTGGAGCTTGACTGGCAACCTGGGGCGTTCTTCGATGACGAGCGGCGCTTCCTCGTCTGCGCAACCCACGGCGCCCTCTATCACCCCGGTGATGGCCGCTGCGCTGGAGGGCCTTGTCGGGGACGTGGACTGCGCCCTGTGCCATGCTATGAATTGGACGGTTCGGTGTTTGTATCCTGGCCACCGCCCCTCAACGGACCGCAACCATGAATGACGCATCCTCCCCCCCCTCCTCCGAGCGCCAGATGCTTGAGCGCGTTCTGCTGGCCACCATTGACGAGCAACGTAGGGCCCGCCGCTGGAAGATCTTTTTTCGGTTCGTCTGGTTGGCGGTCGTCGTGCTTTCCCTGTTGACTTGGTTTAAGGGCGCCGCCGGCCCGCATCTTGGCGGTCCTGGTCGCCACACCGCGCTGGTTGATATTCGCG
>CAMBZS010000043.1 GCA_945872335.1 Bordetella parapertussis
TTGACCCGGGCCGCGTGCAACGCGTGTTTCCTTCGGCGAACCGGATCGCTGCGCCTTTGCGAACAACGCCGGTTTCTCTCCAGAGTGCCTGACCCGAAGCAGTCCTTTTGCCTGAGAGTTTTCGGGGCGATACACCTTCGGCGTCAGCGCTGGGCCGATTGCAGACTGAAGCTGCATTCCGCACAGAACCGATCTCTCCCGCGACGGGTCATCAAGCAGGACTGAGCGTGCCGAAAAGCGCGAGATGTGTCAAACCGCGAGGCACTCAGCGCCTGCCTGGGTCTCGTTAGCCCCGTTCGCGCGTGTCAGGCCAGGCCGCCAGCGCGATTCCCGCAACAGCGCAGCCAAGCGCGACGAGATGGAGAGCGCCGATGGTTTCGCCCAGCAAGGCCACTGCAACCGCGGTGGCGGCGAGCGGGAGCGCCACCGTAAAGACCCCGCTGTGCGAGGCGGGTACCTGCTTGAGACCGCTCAGCCACAGCCAGGTTGAGACCATGCTCGCAGAGAGCGAATAAAAAACAAGGAGTGCCCAAAGCGGGCCGCTGAGTTGCGCGAAGTCAAAGCGCGTCGCCTGCCATAGCCCCAACGGGGTCATGAGCGCAAGACCCACCAGATTGATAAGCGCCGAGATGCGGCGTGGTGAGAGGCTGCCCGTGAGCCGCTTGCCCAGCACCACATAAATCGCCTCGCATCCTGCCGCGCCGAGAATGAGGAAATTGCCCAGCAAATGCCCCGCGCCCGCGCCCGCGCTGGCCGCGGCTTGCGACGAAAGGAGCGCGATCGCTCCCGCTGCGAGACCCGTCGCAACCCAGACCCGCCACCCTGCGCGCTCGCGCAGCACCGCCCACGAAAGGAGGGCAACCAACGGCGGGAGCGCCGCCATCACGATGCCTGCGGCCGCTGCCGAGGTGAGGGCGACTCCTGTGAGTATCAGGATGGAAAACAGGAAATTGCCGAACAGTGATTGAACAAAGAGGATGCGCCAGAGGGGGAGCGTGAGCGGCACGTCGTGTTCGTGGGCCCGAAGCCAGGGAATCATGACCACCGCGGCGATTGCAAACCGGAGCCAAGCTAAGAGGAATACCGGCAACGCTTCGGACAGCGGCTTGGAGAGCGCGGTGTACGTGCCGACCAGCGCCATACCGGAGAAAAGCAGCAGATAACCCGTGGTGCGGGGGGCTTTGGATAGGGCGGATGGCGTCACAGGTGAGTGATGGCGGCAGGCGGCAGGCGGCAGGACAGCTGGCGGCGCAGCTTACGAGCTTATCGCAGGTTGGTCGCGCAGGGCGGAGGGCGGTGTGGCGAGCGCCACGCCAATCTCCCCGCGAAACCGGCATTGACCGTGGCCAGGCCATGGCGGCGCCGGGCTCGCCCAACCCCTCGGGCTAAAATCACGAGATGAATACCGTTACCGATCCCGCCTTTCGCCACACCGACTTTCGCGCACAGCCGCATCCTGAACGGCTGAGCGCGGTGGTGGAACGACTGCGCCGAATCCTGCCCGCGCATTCGGTGCTGTACCGAGATGAGGACAAGCGCCCCTACGAATGCGACGCGCTGTCAGCGTTTCGCCAGATGCCGATGGCGGTGGTGCTGCCCGACACCGAAGCGCAGGTGGTCGAGGTGTTGAAGGCCTGCCGCGAACTTGATGTACCGGTGGTGGCGCGGGGCGCGGGCACCAGCCTGTCAGGCGGCTCGATGCCGCACGCATCGGGGGTGGTGTTGTCGCTTGCCCGCTTTAATCGCATTCTCGAGCTCGACCCGTATGCGCGGACCGCGCGGGTGCAGCCGGGCGTTCGCAACCTTGCCATCTCCGAAGCCGCAGCGCCGCACGCGCTCTACTACGCACCGGATCCGTCCTCGCAGATCGCTTGTTCCATCGGCGGCAACATCGCTGAAAATTCCGGCGGCGTGCACTGCCTGAAATACGGCCTCACGGTCCATAACGTGCTCCGTCTGCGGGTGGTCACGATCGAGGGCGAAGTGCTCGAGATTGGCAACGCCGCGCTCGATTCGCCTGGCCTCGATTTGCTCGCGCTCCTCATCGGGTCCGAAGGCATGTTGGCCGTGGTCACCGAAATCACCGTGAAGCTTTTGCCAAAGCCGCAACTCGCTCGCGCCGTGCTGGCTTCCTTTGATGACATCGTGAAGGCCGGTGATGCGGTCGCGGCCATCATCGCCGAAGGGATCATTCCCGCTGGCATGGAAATGATGGATCGCAAGACCACGGCTGCGGTTGAACCCTTTGTGCGCGCGGGCTACGACCTTCAAGCCGAAGCAATCCTCATCGTGGAATCGGACGGCACGCCCGAAGAAGTTGAAGAGGAGATCGCCCGGATCGATGCGGTACTCAAGCGCTGTGGATGCACCGCTCAACGGGTGTCGCAGAACGAGACCGAGCGGCTTGCCTTCTGGTCGGGCCGCAAAAACGCCTTTCCTGCCGCCGGGCGCATCTCGCCCGATTACTACTGCATGGACGGCACCATTCCTCGCAAGATGTTGGGCCGTATGCTGCAGGCGATTGGCGAGATGGAGCGTAAATATCAGCTGGGCTGCATGAATGTGTTTCATGCCGGAGACGGCAACCTCCACCCGCTCATTTTGTTCGATGCCAATGATCCCGATAGCTGGCATCGCGCCGAACTTTTCGGCGCTGACATTCTCGAACTCTGTGTGGAATATGGCGGCACGGTGACGGGCGAACACGGCATTGGCGTAGAAAAACTGTCATCGATGTGCGTACAGTTTTCGCCCGAAGAACTGAAGGCATTTTTTGCAGTGAAGGCAGCATTTGATTCACAAGGGCTGCTCAATCCGGGTAAGGGCGTGCCCACGCTTGCGCGCTGTGCCGAGTACGGCAAGATGCATGTGCATCGCGGTCAGCTGCCATTTAGCGATCTGCCGCGGTTCTGAGTCACGGACCTCGTCATGAACACTCAGACCTCCGATCCGATCGCCCACGCTGTGTCGCCGGCTCAGGCCAACCCAGCTGCTGTGGCCGATGTGCTCCAGGGCCTGCGTTTGAGCATCCTGCGTGCGGCGACAGACCGCGCGCCACTGCGTATTCGTGGCGGGGGCAGCAAAGATTTTCTGGGTCAGGGCTTCACGGGCGCGTTGCTCGACACCCGGCCGCTGAGCGGCATCCTGAGCTACGAACCGACCGAACTCTTCATCACCGCACTGGCCGGGACGCCGCTTGCGCAGATCGAAGCGGCGCTGGCCGAGCGCGGCCAGATGCTCGCGTTCGAGCCACCGTCATTTGCCGGTGCGGCCACCGTGGGTGGCGTGGTGGCTGCAGGGCTTTCCGGCCCGCGACGGGCGAGTGTGGGTGCGGTCCGCGATTTCGTTTTGGGCCTGGGCTGCATGGACGCTCAGGGCCGCGAATTGCAGTTTGGCGGCCAGGTGATGAAGAACGTGGCGGGCTACGATGTGTCGCGGCTGATGTGTGGCGCGATGGGTATTCTGGGTCTGATCACGCAGGTGTCACTCAAGGTGTTGCCGCGGCCGGCGGCCGAAGCCAGCATCATGTTCGACTGCGAAGCCGCTGAGGCGCTTCAACTCCTCAACACCTGGGGCGGGCAGCCGCTCCCCATCTCGGCAAGCGTACATGGCGCAGGTTCGCTGGTGGTGCGGTTTTCGGGCGCGCGCGCTGCGGTGGAAGCGGCGCTCGGCCGCATGATGCGCGATCACTCCGCGCGGCCCATTCCCGAGGCGGCCGCGACACAACTCTGGGCCGATCTTCGCGAGCACCGGGCAGCATTTTTCGCCGATGCCGGGCGCCCCCTCTGGCGTTTGTCGCTCCCTTCCACCGCAGCGCTTGGTTCACTGCCCGGCGAGCTATGCATCGAGTGGGGCGGCGCGTTACGCTGGCTGGTGTCTGACGCCGACCCTGCGGTGATCCGCAGGGCAGCATCCGCAGCAGGCGGCAGCGCCCTCCTTTTTCGCGGCGGCGATCGCGGGGCGGGCGTGTTCCATCCGCTGCCCGCGCCGCTCCTCGCGCTCCACCGGCGACTGAAGCAGCAATTCGATGCGCCGGGCATCTTCAATCCTGGCCGGATGTATACGGATCTCTGACGCATGGAAACCCATCTTGCCGACTGGTTGAAGGGCACGCGCGACGGCGATGAAGCCGAGGCGATTCTGCGCAAGTGCGTGCACTGCGGGTTCTG
Source organism: Bordetella parapertussis (assembly GCA_945872335.1). Taxonomy (GTDB): domain Bacteria; phylum Pseudomonadota; class Gammaproteobacteria; order Burkholderiales; family Burkholderiaceae_E; genus SYIM01. The sequence goes on from CAMBZS010000043.1 coordinate 4,170, forward strand.
CACCGCCACCTGTCCCACCTATCAACTCTTGGGCGACGAACTCGATGGTCCGCGCGGCCGCATCTATCTGATCAAGTCGGTGGTGGAGGGTGAAAAGCCCACCGCATCCACCATGGAACATCTTGATCGGTGTCTGACCTGTCGCAACTGCGAAAGCACCTGTCCATCTGGGGTCGACTACGGCCACCTGGTGGATATTGGCCGCAAGCTGGTCGAGCAGCAGGTCGAGCGGCCCGCCTCACAACGATTCATGCGCACCCTGCTTCGGGAAACGCTCACTCGGCGCTGGTTGTTTGATCCGGCCATGCGGGTGGGGCAGGCCGTTCGGCCGCTTCTGCCCGAGGCGCTCAAGGCCAAGGTGCCCGAGCGGCGCGATCCTGGTAAGCGCCCCTCGCGAAGCCATGCCCGCAAAGTGATTCTGCTCGAGGGCTGTGTGCAACCCGGCATGCTGCCCTCAATTGACGCGGCCACCGATCGCGTGCTCGATCGCCTGGGCTTGGAGGCTGTTCGCCCGCAGGGCTCGGGATGCTGCGGGGCCATCCGTCACCACCTCAATGATCAGGCGGGTGCCGCCAACGATGCCCGCCGCAACATCGCCGCCTGGTGGCCGCTCATCGAGGCAGGCGCCGAAGCGATTCTGATCAATGCCTCCGGCTGTGGCACCATGGTGAAAGACTATGCCCATCTGCTCGCCGATGATCCGGAATGGGCCGCGCGGGCAAAGCAGGTGGTAGAGCGCACGCGTGACCTCGCCGAGTGGCTGCCCGCTGAGATTGACGCCGCGATTGCGGCAGGGCGCCTGCGCGCCGCCTCCTCATCGCGGGTGGTGTTTCATCCACCGTGCACGCTGCAGCATGGCCAGAAAGTGCGGGGCGTGGTCGAGGGGCTGCTCACCCGCCTGGGCGCCACGGTATTGCCGGTGGGCGAATCGCATCTCTGCTGTGGCTCGGCGGGCACTTATTCGGTGCTGCAGCCCCAGCTCTCCGGAGAACTTCGCGCGAGAAAGCTCGGGCATCTGACGGCGGGCGAGCCAGAGCTCATTCTCTCTGCCAACATCGGCTGCATCACGCATCTCCAGGCCGGCACCGGTACGCCGGTGCGGCATTGGATCGAATGGCTGGACGAGCAGATGGGCGCGGTGGGCGGCTGAAACCTACTCCACCGCCTTGACCATGTCCTCGACCACCTTCTTCGCGTCGCCGAACACCATCATCGTGCGGTCCATGTAGAAGAGCTCGTTGTCGAGACCTGCATAGCCCGAGGCCATTGACCGCTTGTTGACGATCACCTGACGCGCCTTGTAGGCCTCCAGGATGGGCATGCCCGCGATCGGCGACTTGGGATCCTTGGCAGCAGGGTTCACCACATCATTGGCACCCAGCACGAGCACCACGTCGGTGTCACCGAATTCGGAGTTGATGTCCTCCATTTCGAACACCTGGTCGTAGGGCACCTCGGCTTCGGCGAGCAGCACATTCATGTGGCCGGGCATGCGTCCGGCCACCGGGTGAATGGCGTATTTCACCGACACACCGCGCGCGATCAGCTTGTCGGTGAGCTCCTTGAGCGGATGCTGTGCACGCGCCACCGCCAGACCATAACCGGGCACGATGATCACGCTTTCGGCATTCGACATGAGGAACGCGGCATCGTCTGGCGAACCGGATTTCACCGGCCTTGCGGCTTGTGCACCGCCGGTGGCGACTGCTGCCTCGCCCCCGAATCCACCCAGGATCACGTTGAAGAACGACCGGTTCATCGCCTTACACATGATGTAGGACAGGATTGCACCCGACGAGCCCACCAGCGAGCCCGCGATGATCAGCATCGAATTGTTGAGCGAGAAGCCGATGCCGGCAGCCGCCCAGCCCGAGTAGCTGTTCAGCATCGACACCACGACCGGCATGTCGGCGCCACCGATCGGGATGATGATGAGAACGCCCAGTACGAAGGCGATCGCGGTCATCAGCACGAAAGGCGTCCAGTCCTGCGTGACCGCGAACCAGATGCCAAAGCCCAGCATGGCAATGCCAAGCACGAGGTTCAGCATGTGCTGACCGCCGAACACCACCGGTGCGCCCTGGAACAGGCGGAACTTGTAGGCGCCTGAGAGCTTGCCGAAGGCGATCACCGAGCCCGAGAAGGTGATGGCGCCCACGAAGGTGCCGATGAAAAGCTCGATCCGGTTGGCCGTGGGGATGGGCTCGCCCTTGGCAACGATATTGAATGCCCAGGGTTCGGCGACCGCGGCGACCGCGATGAACACCGCTGCGAGGCCGATCATGCTGTGCATGAAGGCGACCAGCTCGGGCATTTTGGTCATTTCAACGCGCTTGGCCATCAACGTGCCGATGGCACCGCCCACCACCAGACCGGCCAGCACCCAGCCCATGCCAGCGGTGGCGATTTCAGGCCGCAGTTTGTAGATGAGCGCCACGGTGGTGAAAGCGGCAATGGCCATGCCGACCATGCCGAAGGTGTTGCCGATTCGTGAGGTGGACGGATGCGACAGTCCCTTCAACGCCTGGATGAAAAACACCGAGGCGATCAGGTACAGGAGAACGACGACGTTCATGCTCATGGTGGTCGCCCCTTTCAGTGGCCGCCGGCGCCCGACTTGGGCGCCTTTTTCTTGAACATCTCGAGCATCCGTCGCGTGACCAGGAAGCCGCCGAACACGTTGACCGCAGCCAGTGCCACAGCGAGCACCCCCATGGCTTTGCCGAGCCCGGTTTCGGTGAGGGCCGCCGCCAGCATGGCGCCCACGATGATGATGGCCGACACCGCATTGGTGACCGCCATGAGCGGGGTGTGCAGCGCAGGGGTGACGTTCCAGACCACGTGGTAGCCGACATAAATGGCCAGCACGAAAATGATCAGGTTGATGACAAAGGGATTGATCGCTTCCATGCTGTCAGCTCCGCAGAACCTGGCCGTCATGCGTGACCAGGCAGGCTTTCACGATGTCGTCTTCGAGATTGACGGTGAACTTGCCGTCCTTGTCGAACACGAGCTTCAGAAAATCGATGACGTTGCGCGCGTAGAGCGCCGAGGAGTCGGCCGGTACGGTGGCGGGCAGATTGGGCTGTCCGATGAGGGTCACGCCATGCTTGACCACCCAGCGGCCGAGCTCGCTGATGGCGCAATTGCCGCCCTGTTCGACCGCCATGTCGAGGACGACCGACCCGGGCTTCATGGAACGCACCATCTCTTCAGTCACCAGCACCGGTGCCTTGCGGCCGGGTATCAGTGCCGTGGTGATCACGATGTCAGCCTGCTTCATGCGATCGGCCACGGCTTGCGCCTGGCGCTTCATCCAGCTCTCGGGCATGGGGCGCGCATAACCACCCACGCCCTTGGCGATTTCGCGCTCTTCATCCGTCTCATAGGGCACGTCGACAAACTTGGCACCCAGTGACTCGATCTGCTCCTTGACTGCCGGGCGTACGTCCGAGGCCTCGACCACGGCGCCCAGCCGCTTGGCGGTGGCAATCGCCTGAAGACCCGCCACGCCTGCCCCGAGAATCAGTACGCGCGCGGCTTTGACGGTGCCCGCTGCGGTCATGAGCATCGGCATCATGCGGCCATAGGCGCTGGCTGCGAGCAGCACGGCCTTGTAGCCGGCGATGTTGGCCTGGGAAGACAGCACGTCCATGCTTTGAGCGCGCGTGGTGCGCGGCGCGGCCTCGAGTGCGAACGCGGTGAGACCGGCCTGCGCCAGCGCCTGCAGCCCCTCACGATCGAACGGGTTGAGCATGCCCACCAGCACGGCGCCAGGCGTCATTTTCGCGAGTTCGGCCGCCTGAGGGGCGCGAACTTTCAGCACCATCTCGGCGGCGAGCGCTTCGTCAGCGCCGACCAGCGTTGCACCCGCTGCTTCCAGTGCGGCATCGATCTGACTGGCTGCGGTGCCGGCGCCGCGTTCGACCAGCACCTGATGACCGGAGCCCGTCAGTTTCTTGATCGTTTCTGCTGTGGCCGCGACCCGCGCCTCGCCGTCGCGGGTTTCGGCAGGGATGCCGATTCGCATGCATACTCCCTGGGAAGATTGTTGCGGGCAAAGCCTGCCCGCTCGAGACAAAACGGCGGAGTCTACACGCGGCGGCCGGTGGCCCGCCGGGGCGCCGGGGTAAAATCTGTGGTCTTTGGCCACGCTTCATTCCCGAGCCATGTCTGTCTGGAAACCAAGCGTCACGGTCGCTGCCGTGATCGAACATCAGGGGCGCTTTCTCATCATCGAGGAGAAAACGGTGGCGGGTGTGCGCCTCAACCAGCCGGCTGGTCATCTCGATCCGGGCGAAACGCTGGTTCGCGCCGTGGTGCGCGAGGCACTCGAGGAAACCGCCCATCATGTTGATGTGGTCTCAGGCATTGGCGTTTACCTCGCCCGGTTCGTTCACGAAGCAAGCGCCACCGACGTTACCTATCTGCGCTTTGCCTTCGCCTGTTGTCTGTCAGATCGGCCAGCCGGTGCCCGGGAGGCGGGGCGCAGTCTCGACGAGGGCATTCTCGCGACCCACTGGCTGAGCGCCGACCAACTGCGCGCGCGGCTTCCCGAGCATCGCAGTCCGCTGGTCATGCAGGTGGTCGACGACTATCTGGCCGGTCAGCGATTCGATCACGGGGTGCTGCGCGCTGATGCAAACTTTGCCGGGCTGCCGTTCGCGCCGCAGCAGATCGGATGATCGCAGTCGTGAGCGAGCCCCATACCGCGCTGGTCGAGGCGCAGCCCGGCGAGCGCGTGGTCGTGGGATTGTCGGGCGGCGTCGACTCTGCGGTCACGGCCTGGCTTCTCAAGGAGCGTGGCTGCGAGGTGGTCGGTCTTTTCATGAAGAACTGGGAAGACGACGACAACGACGAATACTGTTCCAGCCGGCAGGACTGGATCGATGCAGCGAGCGTCGCCGATGTCATTGGCATCGACATCGAGGCGGTGAATTTCGCCGGCGAGTATCGTGATCGGGTGTTCGCCGCCTTCCTTGCCGAATACCGCGCCGGACGCACGCCCAACCCGGATGTGCTCTGTAACGCCGAAATCAAGTTCAAGGCTTTTCTCGACCACGCCATGAGGCTGGGCGCCGAGCGGATTGCCACCGGGCACTACGCGCGGGTGCGGCGAGTCGACCAATCGGGTGCGCTGCCCCGGTTTGAACTGCTGCGGGGTCTGGACGCCGGCAAGGATCAGAGCTACTTCCTTCATCGGCTGAGTCAGGAGCAGCTGTCGCGCGCGCTCTTTCCGGTGGGAGCGCTCGCCAAGCGCGAGGTGCGAGAGATCGCGGCGCGGCTGGCGCTGCCCAACGCCACCAAGAAAGATTCAACCGGCATCTGCTTTATCGGCGAGCGGCCGTTTCGCGAGTTCCTGAATCGTTATCTGCCCACCGAGCCCGGGCCGATCGTTGATGATCACGGGCGGCGGATTGGCGAGCACGTGGGGCTCGCGTTCTACACGCTGGGTCAGCGCAAGGGCATCGGGATCGGCGGGGCGCGCGGCGGCTCAGGTGAGCCCTGGTTTGTAGCGGCCAAGCGGCGGGAGAGCAACACCCTGGTGGTGGTGCAGGGCCACGATCACCCGCTCCTCTGCAGCCGGTGGTTGCGTGCAACCGATGCGCACTGGATCGCGGGCGGGGCGCCCGATCTCGCGGTCGCCTATGGCGCGAAGACCCGCTATCGTCAGGCTGATTCTCCGTGTGCGATCGCTGGGCCCGATGCCGCCACGACCGCTGGTGCGTCTGGCATCGGCGGAGGCGCCGAAGGCGTGGCAACCGAGGTACCTGCTCCTGCCGGTAAGGCCGCTTTTTGCCTCCGTTTTGAGGCGCCGCAATGGGCGGTCACGCCGGGTCAGAGCGCGGTGCTCTACGATGGCGAGGTCTGTCTGGGGGGTGGGGTGATCGACTCGTTTCGCTGACTCGCAAATTGTCGCGAAAAGTTGACGATTCCGGTCCAGCGTTCATAATCAGGATCTTCCCCGCTGCGGAGTGATCGCGACGTGACTGCCTGGTTACCGGGCCCCTGGGTGCTCGATCTGGTGATCGCCGGGCTGCTGATTGAGTGGGCCGGCCTGTGGTGGCTGCACCGCGCGCGTGGCCTTGGGCCATCGCCCGCAGACCTCGCGCCGGGTCTGGGTGCAGGCATGGCGCTCATGCTGTTGTGTCGCCTCAATCTCCATGGCCCGCTTGAACCAGCCACGCTCGCGCTGCTCGCGATCTCCGGTGTTCTTCACGTGCTCGATTTGGCCCGGCGCTGGCCGCGGCCGATCGCCCCGTTTCCTGCTCAGGCGCCGCAATGACCCGCTCTCGTCCGGTGTTTCCGTTTACCGCGCTGGTGGGCCAGCGTGAGATGCAGCGCGGCCTGCTGATCGCCGCAATTGATCCGCTGGTGGGCGGCGTACTGATTTTGGGCGACCGCGGCACCGGCAAATCTACGGCGGTGCGGGCGCTCGCTGCCGTGCTGCCGCCGATCCGCGCGGTGGCATGCGCGTATCGCTGCGAGCCGCGGGCCACGGCGGGGCTGTGTGAGCGCTGCACTGGAAAGTCGCGGGCCCGTCCAGCTGCCTTGGAGGTGCCTGTGCCGGTGGTTGACCTGCCGCTGGGCGCCACCGAAGACCGTATCCTGGGTGCGCTTGATCTCGAGCGGCTGATGGTCTCCGGCGAGAAGGTCTATGAACCCGGTTTGCTCGCGCGCGCGAACCGGGGGTTTCTGTATATCGACGAGGTCAATCTGCTGGAGGACCATCTGGTCGATCTGCTCATTGATGTCGCGGCCTCCGGAGAAAACCGGATCGAGCGCGAAAGCCTGAGCGTTGTTCATCCGGCCCGCTTTGTCCTGGTGGGAAGCGGTAATCCCGAGGAGGGCGAGCTTCGCCCGCAGCTGCTCGACCGCTTCGGCCTTGCGGTTGAAGTGCGAACGCCCCAGGATCTTGATCAGCGGGTGGACGTGGTGCGGCGGAGAGAGGCGTTCGAGCGTGACCCCGAGGCGTTCAGCGCCAAACATCAAAGCGCGGAGGCGGCGCTGCGCGCGCAGCTGGTAGCGGCCCGGCGTGCGCTGGATCGGGTTGTCTTTGATGACGTGCTCCTCAGGCAGGCGGCGGCGCTCTGTCAGCAACTGGGCACGGATGGCTTGCGCGGAGAGCTTGCGCTCATGCGGGCGGCCAAGGCAGCGGCTGCGCTCGATGGGCGTCGGGCGGTGGCGCGCGAGCATCTGATCGAGGTTGCGCCCATGGCGCTTCGCCATCGCCTGCGGCGCGATCCGCTCGACGAAACCGATTCGTCGGCGCGGGTGGCGCGGGCCATCGAGCAGGTGCTGGGCGCGACCGCTCCCTAGGCGGCGCCTCCGGTGGTTCAGTCATGAGCGGTCCCGCCGTGCCGCGCACGCCGCCCGCGAAGGGCCAGGCGCCGCTCGACCCCGTTGACGACGCGCTGCGCGCGCTCGAGCTCTTCTCGCGCGCGCCCTTGAACTTTGGCGGATTGCATCTGCGTGGCTGGCATGGGCCAAGGCGGCACGCCCTTCTCGGTTGGCTGCGCCGGGCGTGTGAAAGCGCCGCCGACGGGCAGTCGGCGGGCTGGCACGCGCTGCCGCATCACACCGAACCTGATCAGCTTGAGAGCGATACCGACCTGGCCGAAAGCCTGCGCCTCGGGCGACCGGTGGCGCGGCCCGGACTCCTCGCGCGGTTTGCCGGCGGCGTGGTGGTTCTGCAACGCGCCGAACGAGTATCGCCTGGGCTTGCGGCGCGCTTGGCGGCCGCGCTCGATGCTCGGCAACTCGCATTGATTTTGCTGGACGAGTCCTTGCCGGACGAAGAGGGGCCACCCGCCGTGCTGCTTGATCGGCTCGCGCTGTCGCTTGATATGCGCGATGAGTCGCCGTGGCGAAGCCTGGATGCGCTGGCTGAACTTGCGCGCGCACCCCGGGGTGCTGCTCAACGGCTGGCAGCCGTCCGACCTGTGGTGCCCGCCCCGAGTGGGGAGCGCGGGTTGCGCGAGTTGTGTCGCGCCGCGATGCTGTTCGGCATCGATTCAATGCGCCGGGTCGAGCAGGCCTCGATGCTTGCCCGGATGAGCGCAGCCGAAGCCAAGCGAGCGCCCGCGGCCGGTGAGGCGGTCCGCGATACGCTCGAGCCGCGCGACAGCGATCTCGCGCTCGCGATCCGGCAGGTGCTGCTGCCCCGCGCGCGGGTGATGCCGATGATGGCGGAGTGTGACGAAGAGCCCGCGTCCGAGCAGCCTGAGTCGCCGGGCCGGCCCGATCCCCCTGACTCGCCCAGCGAGCCCGATCCACCAGAATTACCCTCAGCCCCTGGGCCGGAGCATGCCGAGCCGCCCGCTGATCCGACCGACCCCGACCCGACGTCGCTTCCCGACGGCGCTTCGGAACGGCTGGTCGAGGCTGCGCTGTCTGCGTTACCGCCTGGCCTGCTCGCCATGATGGCGTCCCAGATCGGCGCACGCGCCGCGGCTGCGCGCGGCTCGGGCAGCGGGCGCGAGTCCGCCAAGGGGCGCGGCCGCGCCCGCTCGGTGGGCGCCCGCCGTGGCCGTCCGCGCGGGCAGGAACGGGTGCATCTGCTCGCCACCCTTCGCGCTGCGCTTCCTTGGCAGCGTTTGCGGCAAGCGTCCACGCAAAGGGCTGATGCGGCGGGCGCCGGGCCTGCGGCGCCTGCGCCTGCGGGCAGGCCGGTCGCGCGCCAGCCAGTCCGGTTTCATCCGGATGACCTTCATGTGCACCGCGAGCGAAAGCGGCGCGGCAGCACCACGGTGTTCGTCGTTGACGCATCGGGTTCCACCGCGCTGCAGCGACTCGCCGAGGCCAAGGGCGCGGTGGAGCTCCTGCTCGCCGACTGCTATGTCCGCCGCGATCGCGTCGCGCTGGTCTCGTTCCGGGGCGCGGGGGCGGAGCTGCTCCTGCCCCCCACACGCTCGCTGGTGGCCGCGCGGCGCGCCCTCACGGCGCTTCCTGGTGGCGGCGGGAGCCCGATCGCAGCCGGATTCGAACTGGCCGCGCGCGTGGCTGCGCAACTCGACCGCTCGGGTGACGACGTGACCGTGGTGGTGCTGACTGATGGCCGTGCCAATCTCTCTCGCGACGGTCTTCCGGGGCGTGAACGCGCCGCCGATGAGGCGCGACGCGTGGCGCGCGAACTCGCGCCCCTGGCGACCCATCGGGTGCTGATCGATACCTCGGTCCGCCCCGAGCCCGCCGCGCAGGCGCTCGCAGTGGCGCTGGCTGCGCGCTATGTCCCGATGCCGTTTGCGCGTGCCCGGGCAATCAGGGATTCGATCGCTGCCGCCACCCGCTGAGGCGCTGCTTCGGGAAGCATGTGCCCGCCCCGCATCCGTTCGATCGCGGCGCCAGGCAGTCGATCGGCAAGAATCGGCATCAGTGCTTTTACGGGAATCCACGGGTCGTCGTCGGCGACCAGAAACCCGGTCGCGATCGTCTGCGCAGGCAGCTGCGGCAATCGCGCGAGCAGACCAGGAAGATCGGTGGCCGCCATGAACTGGATGGCGCCGCGCACATGGCCGGCGTCGCCAAACAGCAGGCGATAGGCCTCGCGCTGCTCGGCGCCGATCACCGAGGCAGTGGAATCAAGCAGCCGATCAACCAGCCCGGTCGACCGGGCGAGCGCGGCGGTGGCGTTGACGCTCAGGTCAGAGCCGATCAGCGGTGCGAGAAGCGGCCCCAGCATTAGCGTGTACATCGCGGGGGGGGGCACGAGCGAGGGTGCGATACCGAGCAGGGCCTGGATCCGCAAGCCGTCAGGGCGACCCAGTGCCAGCGTCAGGGCGAGTGCTGCGCCCGCGGAATGGCCGGCCACCAGGTCGAGCCGCGCGAGCCCCTCGGCGCGCAGCAGTTCAAGGAGCTCGGCCGCGATGTCATTGAGCCCGTGCCGGGAATGCCCGAAGCAGCGGGTCGCACCGTGCCCCGAGAGATCGGGGACCAGCACGCCAATTGAGGGGTCCAGCCGCTCGAGGACGGGGGTCCAGCTGTGCCGGGCGCCGCCGGTGCCGTGAAGCAGCAAAAGCGTGGCGCCGGTCTCGGGGAACTCGGCGCTGCGCCACCCCGACCAGATGGTCTCGCCACAGCGGCGCTCGAACGCCACCAGCCGGCGCGGGATATGCCGGTTGACGTGCTGCAGCCAAGTGTCTAGTGTAGAGGACACAATAAGTGACAAGTGTACGTTACATTCAAGGGAGATTCCTCATGCCACTCCTCAACCGAATCGAAGGCGCACTTTCGCGCAGTCTGCTCCGATGCGCGGGTGCCCCGCCCAGGCTGCAGCAGGCCATGCAGCATGCCGTATTCCCGGGCGGCGCCCGAATTCGTCCGCAGTTATGCCTGGCGGTGGCGCTGGCCTGTGGCGACGATGATCCCGCGCTGGCTGATGCCATGGCGGCTGCGCTCGAGCTCCTGCACTGCGCCTCGCTGGTGCACGATGATCTTCCCTGCTTCGACAACGCCGACACCCGACGGGGCCTGCCTTCGGTGCACCGGGCCTTCGGCGAGCGGCTGGCCGTACTCTCGGGCGATGGGCTCATCGTGATGGCCTTTCGCGAGCTGGCGCGCGCCGGCAGCCGCCACCCCGAGCGGCTCGCCACCGTCATGCGCTGGCTTGACGAAGGTGTGGGCCCGCCCGACGGCATCGTCGCAGGGCAGGCATGGGAGTGTGAACCCAGTGCCCGGCTCGATCAGTATCAACGTGCCAAGACCGGCGCCTTGTTTTCAGCGGCCACGGCCGGGGGGGCCGCCGCCGCGGGCGCCGATGGTCACGACTGGTTCGCACTGGGCGCTAATCTCGGTGAGGCCTACCAGGTCGCCGACGATATCCGAGACGTCATCTCCGACCCGGCGCTGCTGGGCAAACCCGTGGGACAGGACATGCTGTTGGGCCGGCCAAGCTCGGCGCAGGAGCTGGGCCTGGAGGGCGCCGTGATTCATTTCGACCGGCTGATCGCCCGTGCCATCGAGAGCATCCCCGCGTGCCCTGGCGAGGCGCTACTGCGATCGCTCGTGCTGTCGGAGGCGCGCAGGCTGGTGCCAAGCGAAGGGCCTGCGAGCGTTCAGCGGGTGGTGTCCTCGCCGCTCCAGGCGCCGGTCCCCGAAGGCCGTGCCGTTATGCCGCGCGCGGTGCGCGAGCACTGAGCGAGGGCGGGAAGCGTCATGGCTGCTGCATTGGCTGCTACCTGGTCGGCGATTCGCGATCGGCTGCTCACGAGCGCAGCCTTTCGGCGTCGCGTGAGCATGATTCCGGGCTTGCGGGCGATCAGTCGTCGACAGTCGCGTCGGCTGTTCGATCTGGTGGCGGGCTTCTCCTACAGCCAGGTGCTGCTCGCCTGCGTCCGGCTCGGTCTGTTTGACAAGCTTGCGGCCGGACCGCAACCGGTTGAGGAGATTGCACGCGAGGCGGCATTGCCGGCAGAAAGTGCCGATATCTTGCTGCGCGCCGCTATTTCGCTTGACCTGCTCGAATGGCGGGGAAAAGGCCAGGTGGGCCTGGGCATGCTGGGCGCAGTCATGGTCGACAATCCCGCGCTTGGCGCGTTGGTGCGTCACCATCAGGCCGTCTACGAAGATCTGGCCGATCCGCTGCTCACCCTGCGTGAGCCCGATCGTCCCACGCGGCTGCGCAACTACTGGGCCTACGCTCGCGATGGCCGGGACTTTGGCGAAAAGCGCCTCGACACCACCGAAGTTCGCGACTACTCCGAACTCATGTCGGCCTCGCAGCCGCTGGTCGCCGAGCAGGTGCTGCAAGCCTACGATTTTTCCAGGCACCGTTGCGTGCTCGATGTGGGTGGCGGGCAGGGCACTTTTCTCAGCCACGTGGCGCGCGCCCATCCCGCGTTGCGGCTGAAGCTTTTCGATCTGCCCGCCGTGGCCGAGCTCGCGCGCGGGCGGCTGGCCGAGGCCGGGCTCGCGCATCGCATCGAGTGCACGGGCGGCAGCTTCTTCGAGGATCCGTTGCCGGCTGGCGCCGATCTGATCACGCTGGTCCGCGTCGCTTATGACCATCCGGACGAGCGGGTCCTGCGCATCCTCTGCGCCATCCGAGAGGCGCTGCGCGAGCGGGGCGGCCATCTGCTGCTTGCCGAGCCTTTGTCCGGCACGCCGGGCGCGCAGGCGATGGGTGATGCGTATTTCGGGCTCTACCTGCTCGCGATGGGCAAGGGGCGTGCTCGCTCCGCAGCCCGACTCACCGAGCTGATGACCCAGGCGGGCTTCATCGACATCCGCGCGCTGCCCACCACCTTGCCGCTCCAGACCGGCGTGTTGCTCGCGCGTGTCGCGCCAGGCTGACGCAATGACATGGGTGTTGACAAACAAGCCAAATGGCATAGGATGTCAGTTCTTCGTGACACTTTAATCGTCATCAACTTCTGACACATTAAATCGTGACTATCGCCCGAAGCGCCCGCGCCATTGTCTTTGAAGGCCCCCGCCGTTTGTCCAACCGGCCGGTAGGCCTGGTGTCGCGTGGTCCGGGCGAAGTACTGGTACGAACGCTCTATAGCGGCATCAGCACCGGTACCGAGCGCCTGTTCTACAGCGGCGAAATGCCTGATTTCCCCGGCATGGGTTATCCGCTGGTGCCGGGCTACGAAACGGTGGGCGAGGTGCTGCAGGCCGAGCCGCGCTCGGGGCTGTCGGCCGGTGACCGGGTGTTTGTCCCCGGGGCCAACTGCTACACCGATGCACGCGGCCTCTTCGGCGGCGCCTCCTCGCAGCTCTACACCGCCGCGCACCGCGTCATTCCGATTGATGCAGCGCTGGGCGAAGACGCGGTCTTGTTCGCGCTTGCGGCAACCGCTTACCACGCGATCCGCCCCAGCGCGCATGCGCCGCTCCCCGATCTGATCGTTGGCCACGGCGCGCTCGGCCGACTGATTGCGCGTATCACCGTTGCGCTGGGCGGCTCGCCGCGCGTCTGGGAAACCCGAAGCGAGCGGCGCGGCGAAACCACCGGCTACACCGTCTGCGATCCCGATGACGACACCGAGCGCCGCTTTGCCACCATCGTCGATGCAAGCGGATACGGGGCCGCGCTCGAGCGCTGGATCACGCACCTCGCGCCGCGTGGTGAGCTGGTGCTTGCTGGCTTTTACACCACGGCGCTTGGCTTCAATTTCGTTCCTGCGTTTCTGCGTGAAGTGCGGATCCGGGTCGCGGCGCAATGGTTGCCGCAGGACCTCGAAGCCGTGCGCGGGTTGGTTGCCTCGGGCGCGCTGTCGCTTGCGGGCATCGTCAATTACCGCGCACCCATGCATGACGCAAGCGATGCGTATCGGCAGGCCTTTGAAGACCCGGCCTGTCTCAAGATGGTCCTCGACTGGAGCAATGTGCAATGAGCATTACCGGCCCAGCGGCGCGTGCCACAACGGTACAGCTGATGATGAAAACCCGGCTCTCGGCTGAGGCGGCGGTTGAACCCGATCCGGTGCACGACGGCCCGGTGACCAAGACCACCCAGATCATCGCCATCTACGGCAAGGGCGGCATTGGCAAAAGCTTCACCCTTGCCAATCTCTCCTACATGATGGCGCAGCAGGGCAAGAAGGTGCTGCTGATTGGTTGCGACCCCAAGAGCGACACCACGTCGCTGCTCTTTGGCGGTCGGGCCTGCCCCACCATCATCGAAACCTCCTCCCGCAAGAAACTCGCGGGCGAGCCGGTGTCGATCGGTGATGTCTGTTTCAAGCGCGATGGCGTCTTCGCCATGGAACTGGGCGGCCCGGAGGTGGGTCGTGGTTGCGGCGGCCGCGGCATCATCCATGGCTTCGAGACACTCGAAAAACTCGGTTTCCACGACTGGGGCTTTGACTATGTGCTGCTCGATTTCCTGGGCGACGTGGTCTGCGGTGGGTTCGGTCTGCCGATTGCCCGCGACATGTGCCAGAAGGTGATCGTGGTCGGCAGCAACGACCTGCAGTCCCTTTATGTGGCCAACAACGTCTGCTCTGCAGTCGAATATTTCCGCAAGTTGGGCGGCAACGTCGGCGTGGCCGGCATGGTGATCAACAAAGACGACGGAACCGGTGAGGCGGCAGCGTTTGCCGAGCGCGCGGGTATCCCTGTGCTTTCAGCCATCCCGGCCCATGAAGATATCCGCCGCAAAAGTGCGAGCTACGAAATCATCGGTCGGCCAGGCACCGAGTGGGCGCCGCTCTTCGAGACGCTGGCCACCAACGTGGCCGAAGCGCCACCGGTGCGCCCCAAGCCGCTCTCCCAGGATTCGCTCCTCGGGTTGTTCGCAGCCAGCGCGGTGGGCCGCGACGTGGTGCTTCTGCCGGCCACGGCCGCGGACATGATGGGCCGCGACGTGGTGGAGAAGCCCTCGCTCGAAGTGGTCTACGAACAAATCTGAGCACGTACCTGTCATGAACGCGCGCCAATCCATCCCGATCCTGCCGGCAGACGAGTCTGTTGGGCAGCACACCGCAGCCGATACGTCAGCGCAGCCCAACGGTGTTGCGGGGCTCTCCTGCCACGGTGGTCGCGATCAGATGCTCGACGCGGCGCGCAAGGCCGGAAAGAGCGAAACGCTGGCGCGCTACGCGGCCGACTACCCCAAGGGCCCGCACGATCAGCCGCAGAGCATGTGCCCGGCGTTCGGCTCGCTTCGGGTGGGTCTGCGCATGCGGCGTACGCACACCATCTTGTCTGGCTCGGCGTGCTGCGTGTATGGGCTCACCTTCACCTCGCATTTCTATGGCGCGCGTCGCAGCGTCGGCTATGTGCCTTTCAATTCCGAAACGCTGGTCACCGGCAAGCTTTTCGAAGACATCCGCGAAGCTGTTTATCGCGAAGCCGACCCCGAGCGCTATGACGCGCTGGTGATCATCAATCTGTGCGTGCCCACTGCAAGTGGCGTACCGCTTCAGCTGCTGCCGCGCGAAATCAACGGCGTTCGTATCATCGGTATTGATGTGCCGGGGTTCGGTGTACCCACGCATGCCGAGGCCAAGGACGTGCTGGCGGGCGCCATGCTGCAGTATGCGCTCAATGAAGCCCGCTCTGGACCGGTAGCCGCGCCGCGTCAGGGGCGGGTCGCGCTCCCCACTGTCACGTTGCTGGGCGAACTCTTTCCCGCTGACCCGATGACGGTGGGTCAGATGCTTGCGCCGCTTGGGCTTGCACTGGGCACGACCGTACCCACCCGCGAATGGCGCGAGCTGTATGCCGCGCTTGATTGTGCGGTGGTCGCCGCAGTGCATCCCTTCTATACCGCAAGCATCCGTGTCTTCGAAGCGGCCGGTCGCCCGGTGGTGGGGTCGGCGCCAGTGGGCTATGAAGGAACGGCCGAGTGGCTGCGCGTCGTCGGCGAGGCGGCGGGTGTGGGTGAACGCGCCATCGGTGCGGCGCGAGATGCGGTTCTGCCCGGCATTCGCGCCGCGCTTGCCCGCGCGCCGATCAAGGGGCGCATCACGGTGAGTGGCTACGAGGGCTCAGAGCTTCTGGTCGCGCGCTTGCTCATTGAGAGCGGGGCTGATGTGCCCTACGTGGGTTCGGCCTGCCCGGAAACAGCGTTCAGCGCAGCCGACCGCGCCTGGCTCGAGGAGCATGGCACACGCGTTCAGTACCGCGCCTCGCTCGAAAACGATCTGGCTGCCATCGAGGAGTACGGCCCCGATCTTGCCATCGGTACCACGCCGGTTGTGCAGGCGGCCAAGCAAAAAAGCCTGCCCGCGCTTTATTTCACCAATCTCATCTCTGCGCGACCGCTCATGGGCGCCGCTGGTGCGGGTTCGCTTGCGCAGGTGATCAACGCCGCAATCGGTAACCGCGATCGGTTCGATCAAATGAAGGCGTTTTTTGGCGACGTTGGTGAGGGCGAGAACGCCGGCGTCTGGCAAGGCGTGCCGGTTGAACGTCCCGAGTTTCGCGCGCTCACTCGACGTCGCGTGCAGAAGGCGGCCGCGCAGCGCAAAGCCGAGGAGATGGGCTGATGCTAGTCCTCGACCACGATCGTGCGGGCGGCTACTGGGGCGCTGTCTATGTGTTCACCGCAATCAAGGGACTGCAGGTGGTGATCGACGGCCCGGTGGGTTGCGAGAACCTGCCGGTCACCTCGGTGCTTCACTACACCGACGCATTACCGCCCCATGAACTGCCCATCGTTGTCACCGGCCTTGCCGAAGAGCAGCTGGGTCGCGAGGGCACCGAAAACGCCATGCGGCGGGCGCACGCGGTGCTCGACCCCGACCTGCCCGCTGTGGTGGTCACCGGATCAATCGCTGAAATGATTGGGGGGGGTGTCACGCCCGAGGGCACCACCATTCAGCGTTTCCTGCCGCGCACCATCGATGAGGATCAGTGGCAGGCGGCCAACCGCGCCATGCTCTGGCTCTGGTCCGAATATGGCCAGAGAAAGGTGCCTGAGCCCAAGCCGCGCAAGCCGGGCGAGCGGCCGCTGGTCAATCTCATCGGCCCGGCCTACGGAACGTTCAACATGCCCAGCGATCTGGCGGAAATCCGCCGACTCGTTGAAGGCATTGGTGCCGAGGTGAATCTCACCTTTCCGCTGGGCGCACACCTGGCTGATGTCTCCAAGCTCGCGGATGCCCAGGTCAACATCTGCATGTACCGCGAGTTTGGTGCGCTCCTCTGCGAAGCCCTCGAGCGACCCTGGCTTCAGGCGCCAATCGGGCTCCACAGCACCACGCGCTTTCTGCGGGCACTGGGCGAGCTGCTGGGCCTTGATCCCGAGCCGTTCATCGAGCGCGAGAAGCACACCACCATCAAGCCGGTCTGGGATCTGTGGCGTTCGGTCACCCAAGACTTTTTTGGTACCGCCAGTTTCGCCGTGGTGGCAAGCGACACCTACGCACGTGGGCTCAAGAACCTGTTTGAAGTCGAACTCGGATTGCCCTGTTCGTTCGCCGTGTCGCGTAAGCCTGGCGATAAAACCGACAACGAAGCGATCCGCAAGCTCTGTCACGAGAAAACGCCGCTGGTGATGTTCGGTAGCTACAACGAACGCATGTACCTCGCTGAAAAGGGCGCGCGTGCTACCTACGTGCCCGCCTCGTTCCCGGGTGCCATCATCCGCCGTCATACCGGTACGCCCTTCATGGGCTACGCGGGCGCCACTTATCTCGTGCAGGAATTCTGTAACGGCCTGTTTGATGCGCTGTTTCACATCCTGCCGCTCGGCACCGATATGGACCGGGTCGATCCCACGCCCACCGGAGCGATTGCGCCGGATGCGCGCAGT
>CAMBZS010000044.1 GCA_945872335.1 Bordetella parapertussis
TCTCGCCCCGCCCGCACAGTCCGCAGGGACTGTGCTCTCCACCCCCCCTGCTGTCGCAGTGGTGCCGGAGGCGGGACTCGAACCCGCACGCCCTTTCGGGCACCGGATTTTGAGTCCGGCGCGTCTACCTGTTCCACCACTCCGGCAGGAGTTGCTCCGATTATTGCACAGGGGAAAGGTCTACCGCCGGCACACCCAACCGCCTCCCCTACAATCGCGCCCATGCGCATCACCGACTTCGACTTCAATCTCCCTGACGATCTGATTGCCCGCGAACCCATACCCGAGCGAAGCGCGTCGCGGCTCCTCGTCCCACACAGTGCGCAGCTCATCGAAGACCGGCGCTTCGCAGACCTCCCGCAGCTTCTCGCACCCGGCGACCTGATCGTTTTCAATGATTCGCGCGTGCTGCGCGCACGGCTGCGCGGTCACAAACAAACCGGCGGCAGCGTTGAAGCGCTCATTGAGCGCGTCACCGACACCCACCATGCCCTCGCCCAGATGCGCATGAGCAAACCCGCGCAGATTGGCAGCACCCTCAGCTGGCAGCGCGCGCAGGCCAAGGTGGTCGGCCGCACGGGAGAGTTCTGGCAACTCGCGTTTGATCGCCCAGTGTTCGAGGTGCTCGAGGATGAGGGCGAGATGCCGCTGCCGCCCTACCTCAACCGCGCGCCCGGCCACGATGACGACACGCGTTACCAGACGGTTTACGCGCGCCACCCAGGCTCGGTGGCAGCGCCAACCGCGGGGCTGCACTTCGACGACGCGCTTCTCGAAGCACTTGCGGCTCGCGGGATCGAATGCGCCTTCGTCACGCTTCATGTGGGCGCGGGCACCTTCCAGCCAGTGCGCGTGGACGATATCCGCGAGCACCGCATGCACAGCGAACAGTATGAGATTCCGGAAGCCACCGCCACAGCCATCCGCGCAACGCGCGCCCGCGGCGGACGCGTCGTGGCCGTGGGCACCACCTCGCTTCGAACCCTGGAGTCAGGCGCCACTGGCCAAAGCGGCGAGGTTCGTGCCGGGCCAGGAGACACCGCGCTCTTCATCACCCCGGGCTATCGCTTCAATGTGGTCGATGTCCTCGTCACCAATTTCCACCTGCCACGATCAACGCTTCTGATGCTGGTGAGTGCCTTCGCCGGGACTGACCTGATCCGCGCCGCCTATGCGCACGCGATCGCTCATCGTTACCGCTTCTTCAGCTACGGCGATGCCATGCTGCTTGAAAGACCCCACCATGCTTGAATTTCAACTGCTTGCCCGCGACGGCGCGGCCCGCCGAGGGCGGCTCCAACTCAACCATGGCGTCGTCGAGACCCCCATTTTCATGCCGGTCGGCACCTATGGCGCGGTGAAAGCGATGGCACCTCGCGAACTCACCGAGGTCGGCGCTCAGATCATCCTCGGCAATACCTTTCACCTTTGGCTACGGCCCGGCACCGAGGTGATCGGGCGGTTCGGCGGACTGCATGGCTTTAACGGCTGGCACGCCCCGATCCTCACCGACTCGGGCGGCTTTCAGGTCTGGAGCCTGGGGGCGTTGCGAAAAATCAGCGAGGAGGGGGTGCGTTTTGCCTCGCCGATCAATGGTGACCGGCTGATGCTCACTCCGGAAGAGTCGATGCGCATTCAACATGCGCTCAACTCCGATATCGCCATGGTGTTCGACGAGTGCACCCCCTACGACACCGCTGGCGTGATCACCACGCACGAGCAGGCGGCCGATTCAATGCGGTTGTCGCTGCGCTGGGCAAAGCGCTCGCGCGCCGAGTTTGACCACATTGCCAACCGCAACGCGCTCTTTGGCATCGTCCAGGGCGGCATGTTCACCGACTTGCGCGAAGAATCGCTCGGCGCGCTGACCGATATCGGGTTTCACGGCTACGCAATCGGCGGACTGTCTGTGGGCGAACCCAAGGAAGAAATGCTGCGCATTCTCGACCACACCACGCCCCGACTGCCCGATGATCGCCCGCGTTACCTCATGGGTGTGGGCACCCCGGAAGACCTGGTGGCGGGCGTAGCCGCCGGCATCGACATGTTCGACTGCGTGATGCCCACCCGTAACGCTCGGAACGGCTGGCTCTTCACCCGATATGGCGACCTGCGACTGCGCAACGCCCGCTATCGCGACGATCCAAGCCCGATTGACCCCACCTGCAGTTGCCACGCCTGTGCGAATTTTTCGCGTGCGTATGTCCATCATTTGCAAAAGGTCAATGAGATCCTCGGTGCACGACTGGCCACGATCCACAACTTGCATTTCTATCTCACGATCATGAGAGAGATGCGGGAGGCGATCGCCCAGGGGAACTTCGAGGCCTGGCGGCGGCAATTTGCATCCGACCGGACGCGCGGGCTGTGATGCCTACCTGCAGCGCCGCAGTCTATAATCGAAGGTTTGCCGAAAAGGAGAGAATTCCGTGCTGATTTCAACGGCTTACGCGCAGGCCTCGGGCGGATCCGCAGAGAGCCAGCTGGTCGGTTTCCTGCCGATCATCCTGATGTTCGTGGTGCTCTACTTCCTGATGATCCGTCCTCAGATGAAGCGCAACAAGGAGCATCGCGCCATGATGGGCGCGCTCAAGAAGGGTGATGAAGTCGTCACCGCAGGGGGTATGGTCGGCCGCATCACCAAGGTCGGCGAAACCTACGTCACGATCGAGATCGCGCAATTGCCCGAGGCTCGCCACGGGCAGGACCCGCAGGGCGTGGAGGTCACTTTCCAGAAAAGCGCCATCCAGACGCTGCTGCCCAACGGCACGATCAAGGCCATCTGATGCGCGCGGGCGGCTGAGCACCGGTGCCGGGCGATCCGCGTCTGCCCGGCATCGCCAAACCCCGGCGATACCCCGCACGTCACAACGATCTGGCCCGCTCCAGAGGACACGATGAACCGCTACCCGATCTGGAAATACATCGCGATGCTCATATCGCTGGTGCTGGGCCTGCTCTACACCTTGCCGAATTTCTACGGCGAGGCGCCAGCGGTTCAGGTCTCGAGCGGGAAGGCCACCGTCAAGGTGGAGGCAGCCATGATGGGCCGGGTGGAGGCAACCCTCAAGCGCGCGAGCATCGAGCCCACCGGACTGTTTTTCGATGGCAACTCGGTCAAGGTGCGGCTGCGTGACAACGATACCCAGCTCAAGGCCAAAGACGCCCTGGTCGCCGATCTGAACCCCGACGCGGCCGACCCGTCTTACATCGTGGCGCTCAACCTGCTGTCGAGCTCGCCTGACTGGCTGACCGCCCTGCGCGCGCTTCCCATGTATCTGGGGCTTGACCTGCGGGGCGGCGTTCACTTCCTGCTCCAGGTGGACATGAAGCAGGCGCTCAGCAAGCGGCTCGATGCCACGGTGGGCGACCTGCGTACGCAACTGCGCGAGAAAAATCTCCGGCATGCCGGCATCAGCCGTTCGGGCGACACCATCGAAATCCGCTTCCGCGATGCCGACACGCGGGCGCGTACGCTCACGCTGCTGCGCGACACGCAACCCGATTTCAGCCTGTCCGAAGCCGGCGAAGGCGCCGAGCTTCGGCTGGTCGCGGCTTTCAAGCCCGAGGCCGCGCGCCGCGTGCAGGAATCGGCACTCAAGCAGAACATCACCACGCTGTCGAACCGGATCAACGAACTGGGGGTCGCCGAACCCATCATCCAGCAGCAGGGCCTCGACCGTGTCGTGGTGCAACTGCCGGGGGTCCAGGACACCGCCAAGGCGAAAGACATCCTGGGAAGAACCGCCACGCTGGAAGTACGCATGGTGTGCGAGGCACCCGACGAGCAGGCCGCCTTCGCTGCCGGCACGGTCCCGTTCGGATGCGAGCGCTACACCGAACGCGACGGCCGCCCGATCCTGATCCGACGCCAGGTGGTACTGACCGGAGACAACCTGAACGACGCACAGGCGGGCTTTGATTCGCAAACCCAGGAGCCTGCGGTTCATCTCACGTTGGATGCCAAAGGCGCGCGAATCTTTCGCGACGTCACGCGCGAAAACGTCGGCAAGCGGATGGCGATCCTGCTGATCGAAAAGGGCAAGGGCGAGGTGGTCACCGCGCCGGTGATCCGTACCGAAATTGGCGGCGGGCGCGTACAGATTTCAGGCCGCATGACCACCACCGAAGCAAACGACGTGGCGCTCCTGCTGCGCGCAGGCTCGCTTGCCGCCCCCATGGAAATCATCGAGGAACGCACGATCGGTCCCAGCCTGGGCGCCGAAAACATCAGCAAGGGGTTCCTGTCCACGGTCTGGGGCTTTGCCGCAATCGCCCTCTTCATGTGCGGCTACTACCTGCTGTTTGGCGCATTCTCCACGCTCGCGCTGGCGCTGAATGTTCTCCTGCTGGTGGCGCTCCTGTCGCTCCTGCAGGCCACCCTCACGCTTCCCGGCATTGCCGCCATTGCGCTGACCCTCGGCATGGCAATTGACGCCAACGTACTTATCAACGAACGCATTCGCGAGGAACTCCGGAACGGCGCCACGCCGCAGGCGGCGATCGTGGCCGGGTACGACCGCGCCTGGGGCACCATTCTCGATTCCAACATCACCACGCTGATCGCAGGCGTGGCGCTGCTGGCGTTCGGTTCCGGAGCCGTGCGCGGCTTTGCGGTCGTTCACTGCCTGGGCATCCTCACCTCCATGTTTTCGGCCGTGTTCTTCTCGCGCGGCCTGGTCAATCTCTGGTACGGACGCATGAAGCGCGTGCCCAGCCTGTCGATCGGACAGATCTGGAAGCCCGACACCGCGGCCGCCTCGCCCGCCAAGCGCGGCTGATCGCACGCCGCCGCCCCCCGACACCACCGCATAGCGACCCCGCAGGAAGCCACCATGGAATTTTTCCGGATTCGGCGCGACATCCCGTTCATGCGCAACGCGCTGGTGTTCAACGTGATCTCGGTGCTCACCTTCGTGGCGGCGGTTGCGTTTCTCGCCATCCGCGGCCTCAATTTCTCGATCGAGTTCACCGGTGGCACCGTGATGGAGGTTGCCTATCCCAAGGCCGCCGAGCTTGAAACCATCCGAACCAAGGTGATCGAGCTCGGCTATGCCGACGCTCAGGTGCAGAACTTCGGCACTTCGCGCGACGTCATGATCCGTCTGCCCCTGAAAGACGGCTCGGGGGCGGCCGCAGCACGCCAGAGCGATCAGGTCATGGCAGCGCTCAAGGCCGCCGATGCCGGCGTTGAGCTGCGCCGGGTCGAGTTCGTCGGCCCGCAGGTTGGGAAGGAGCTCTTCACCGACGGCGCCCTCGCACTGCTCCTGGTGGTGGTGGGCATCATGATCTACCTCGCCTTCCGGTTTGAATGGAAATTTTCGGTGGCGGCCATCGTGGCAAACCTCCACGACGTCATCATCATCCTCGGATTTTTCGCGGCCTTTCAGTGGGAGTTTTCGCTATCGGTGCTGGCTGCCGTGCTGGCGGTGCTGGGCTACTCGGTCAATGAGTCGGTCGTGATCTTCGACCGGATCCGGGAGAACTTCCGCAAGATGCGAAAGGCAAGCACGGTCGAGGTCATCGACAACGCCATCACTTCAACCATCTCGCGCACCATCATCACGCACGGCTCCACACAGATCATGGTGCTGTCGATGCTGATTTTTGGCGGACCCACACTCCATTATTTCGCGCTTGCGCTCACCATCGGCATTCTGTTCGGCATTTATTCTTCAGTGTTCGTGGCGGCCGCCATCGCAATGTGGCTCGGCGTGCGCCGGGAAGACTTGGTAAAGCCACCCAAGAAAAACCAGGAAGGCGAGCCCGAGCTTCCCTGAGAGACCTGGCCCGCGACCAGCCCGCATCACGAATGCGCCACGCGCGCATTTGCCTTCCCGTGCGCCCCTGCCAAAGGTTTTCCTCACCATGGATATCGCCCTCTGGATCCTCGCATTCGCACTGATCACCGTCGGCCTCGTCGGCACGGTCATGCCTGCCTTGCCAGGGCCGCCGCTGGTGTTGCTCGGCATTCTGCTCGCCGCCTGGATTGATCGCTTCGCCAAGATTTCCGGGCTGGTCTGCGCCATCGTCTCGGTGCTCGCCCTGGCAGCCATTGCCATTGACTGGATCGCCGGCGCACTGGGCGCCCGCCGGGTGGGTGCCTCCAAGTGGGCGGTGGTCGGCGCCACCGTGGGCGCCATCCTCGGGGTACTGAGCGGCTTCTGGGGCCTTTTGTTCATGCCGCTCGCCGGTGCCGCGATCGGCGAGTTCATCGCCCGCCAGGACCTGCTGCGCGCGGGTCAGGTCGGGCTTGCCACCTGGATCGGCATGCTGCTGGGAACGGTCGCCAAACTTGCGATTGTCGCCATGATGATCGGCATTTTCGCGGGGGCGCTGCTGCTCGCCTGAGTCGATGAACACCTCCACAGTTCGCATCTGGGATCTGCCCACGCGGCTCTTTCACTGGGGCCTCGCAATCAGCATTGCCGGTTCGATCATCAGCATCAAGACCGGTCACACCGATTGGCATTTCAGGTTTGGCTACCTGATCCTAACGCTGCTGCTCTTCCGACTGGTCTGGGGCTTTGCAGGCCCGCGCTACGCGCGGTTTTCAAGCTTTCCACCCAGCCTTGCCGCGGCCTGGGCCCATATCCGCGGGCGCGCAGCCCCCACCCCGGGCCACTCACCCCTCGCAGCATGGTCAGTGTATGCGCTGCTCGCCTCGTGCACGTTCCAGGTGGTGAGCGGGCTCTTCTCGAACGATGGCATCATCTGGGACGGACCGCTTCGGAAGTGGATCACCGGCAGCACGAGCGATGCCATCACAGCGCTTCATCTCGCCAACCGGTTTGTGCTGATTGCCCTCATTGCGCTCCACCTGATTGCCATCGCCTGGTATCGGTTCGCGCGAGGCAAACGGCTGGTGCGGCCGATGATCAGCGGTGACAGCGCAGACGCGCCCGCCAACGCCGAACCCGCGCAAGACAACGGCGCGGTGAGGCTTCGCGCGCTCGCGATTTTCCTTGCCGCGGGTGCGGCGGTCGGCTGGCTGGTCCGCTGAGCGCCTCAGCCAGCGCCGCCCAGGCAACCGATCAGCGAACCTGCCGGAAACTCTCGTGGCACTCGCGGCACACCCGCGAGGTGGCACCCACTTGGGCTTTGAGCCCGTCGAGCGTGGCCACAGCGGCCGGCAGCTTGGCGGTCTACGCCTTGAGATCGCCCTGCAGTTTGGTAAACGCAGCAGCGTCTTTCCAAGGATCGCCCTTGATCTTGGCCGCGCCAGTATTCGATCCTGGCGGGAACGCATCCCATGGCAGGTGACTCACCACTTCAACCACCCGCGCCGACGCCTGAGCCGCCGCGGCATCGAACGGCACATCACCGCGCGCCATGGCGCCCAATCGCCCCATGTGCGTGGTAAGCACCGTAAAAGCCGACTGGCGATACTTGATCGCATCATCGGGCTTGGCAAACTGCGCCGACGCGCCGGTGCTGTAAAGAGATCCGGAGACAGCGAGCACTGCCGCTGCAAGTGCGAGACGTTTCATGGCGACATCCTCGGAACGGTGCGATGGAGGGTGGAGCGCCGGTTAGCACTCCCGCTGCCGTCGAGGATATCAGCCCGCCCTCGGACAAACCTTGATTGACCCGCCTGGTTGCTCAGTCGCTCAGTCGCTCAGTTGCCTGGCCGTCATGCGCCCTTGCGCCCGACGTAGTCGCCCGGCAAGCCAGCGCTCGGCCGGGTCGCTCGCTGGTCTGACCGGTCATCCGCAATCCGCCTGATCGCCCCCGGTCTGAGACGGGTCGCCCTCAGTCAGATTTTGCGGGCGAGTTCGGCCGCCTTGCCGACATAGCCTGCTGGCGTGAGCGCACGAAGACGCGCCCGAGCCTCCTCCGGGATGTCGAGCGTGTCGATGAAGCGCACCAGATCTTGGGCCGTGAGCGTGCGGCCGCGGGTGAGTTCCTTCAACTGCTCATAAGGGTTGGGAACCCCATATCGACGCATCACGGTCTGAATCGCTTCGCCCAGCACTTCCTGGTTGGCTGCGAGATCATGGGCCAGCCGATCGCGATCAACCTCGAGCTTGCCAAGCCCGCGCAGACACGCATCGAACCCAAGCAGTGCGTGACCCAGCGCAACCCCGACGTTTCGCAAAACGGTGGAATCGGTGAGGTCACGTTGCCACCGCGAGATCGGAAGCTTCTCGGCAAGGTGCCTGAGGAGCGCATTGGCCAATCCGAGATTGCCCTCGGAGTTTTCAAAATCGATCGGGTTGACCTTGTGCGGCATGGTTGACGAACCCACCTCGCCCGCTTTCAGCTTCTGCCGAAAATAGCCAAGCGAGATATAGCCCCAGATATCACGATCAAGATCAATGAGAATGGTGTTGATACGCGCCAGCGCATCGAACAGCTCGGCCATGTAGTCGTGCGGCTCGATCTGGATCGTGTAGGGGTTGAAGGTCAGGCCCATCGATTCGACCACCCGCCTGCAATGCGCCTCCCAGTTGATCTCGGGGCAGGCAATCTGGTGGGCGTTGTAGTTCCCCACTGCGCCGTTCAGCTTCGCAAGCAGTCGTATCCCGGAAAAATGATCGACTGCGCTATCCAGTCGGGCGACGAAATTGGCGATCTCCTTGCCAAGCGTGGTGGGCGAGGCCGGCTGGCCATGTGTGCGAGACAGCATCGGCACATCGGCAAGCGTGTGCGCCAGTTCGCGCAGACGATCTGTCACCGCACACAGCGCCGGCAGCATCACCTGCTCGCGCGCAGCGCGAAGCATGAGGGCGTGCGAGGTGTTGTTGATGTCTTCAGACGTGCAGGCAAAGTGGATGAACTCTGCTGCGCGTTCGAGTTCGGCATCACCCTGCACCGATTCCTTGAGGAAATATTCGACCGCTTTGACGTCGTGGTTGGTGCGCGCCTCGATCGCCTTGATGCGAGCGGCTTGCGGTGCGCCGAACTGATCAGCGATCGCCCGCAGTCGCGCGCGCGCAGACTCTGAAAACGCGGGAAGTTCGGGCAGGCCAGCCTCGGCGAGTGCAAGCAGCCACTCGACTTCCACCCTCACCCGCCAGCCCATGAATCCCGACTCGGACATGAGTGCGCGCAGCGCGCCCAATTTAGGTGCATAACGCCCGTCCAGGGGGCTGAGCGCCTGGAGCGCAAACGCAGAGGATTCGTCGGAAACACTCATCGGAGTGGGGCGCGAACGCCTCGAAATTTCAGGAAGCGCAATGCTAGCACCCGTGCACCTGACGACGATTTCCAGGAAAACTGACCAATGCTGCAGCGCCTTGACCCAACGCCGGAACAATCATCCGTTTGGAGGATGGTCGATTGATATACTCAGGGGTTGCGTCATGTGGCGCTCCCGCAGTCTGGTTTGTCCCTAATCGCCTGGAACACCTTCTCCCTTCAGAGCAGATACCCTGATGAAACTCGTCGGCTCCCATGGCAGTCCCTTCGCACGCAAAGTGCGCGTTGTGATGGCTGAAAAGAAAATTGATTGCCAGTTCGAGTCCATCAATGTGGCCGAAAGCCACGCCCACACGCTGCAGTTCAATCCTCTTGGCAAGGTTCCCTATCTCGTCCTCGATGACGACGAAGTGTTGTTTGATTCGCGCGTGATCGTTGACTATCTCGATAACCTCACCCCGGTGCATCGTCTGATCCCTGCAAGCGGCCGCCCACGCGCCGAGGTCAAAGTCTGGGAGGCCCTGGCCGATGGCATGCTCGAGGCGGCCGGTCTGATCAGACTCGAATCCATGCGCCCGCAGGCCCAGCAGAACGAAGCCTGGGTACTCAAGCAGCAGAGCAAGGTCGATGCCGCGCTCGCCGCGCTGTCAAAACGGCTGGGTGATCAGCCCTACTGCGTCGATGGCAAATATTCGCTTGCCGACGTCGCCGTGGGTTGTGCGCTGGGTTATCTGACTTGGCGCTTTCCGCACCTGGAGTGGCGCGGTCACTACCCGAATCTGGGTGCGCTGGTTGACAAGCTGTCGGCGCGGCAGAGCTTCGCTGATACCGTGCCGCCCGCCCAATGAGGGCGCGCGCTCGAGCGGGCGCCGCAGCGACCGGCCGCCACGCCGCGCTTGCCGCCTAGCCTCGCCCTTTCAGCGCCCAGCGCCACAGCGACTGCGGCTGCATGGGAATGATGAGCAGCCAGTGCTCAACAATGGCGAGGACCAGAAGGGAGCCCACCAACCCCAGCGCCGTTTCCTCGTAGGCGCTGTCGGTTCTGACCGCCGCGACCCAGACCAGCACCGCAATCACGCTGGCCAGCCCTACGCTGAAGGGAAAGAGCGCATTGAAGCGCCGACGCGAAAAATAACTCAGCAGGTAGTGGAGCGAAGGCGGCAGAAAGGGCTCGTAAAAATTTTTCACGCCCAGAAAAATATTGAGCTTGGCGCTCAGCCGCATCACCCATAGCACCAGCCACACCTGCGCTGCCACCGGGTTGGGCGCACTCAGGCTGGGGAGCAAGACCGCGATCCCCAGCAACACCAGGGCGAGCTCGTGATGTGCGATGGCGGTGAAGGCATACCAGGCACGGCGCCAACCCGACACCGGCGGGCATGGCTCACGGTTGGGTCCAGTCACCAGCCCCAGCAAAAACGCCACTTCCTGCCACGCCCAGACCAGCACGGCCGACACGAAAGCGAGATAGGCCCCCAGCGGCGTGACGAGGTCGCGTGTGACTACGACCCCTGCCATCCCAAGGAGCAGCAGGAGCGAGGCTGCCGCCATGGCCCCGCGCTGCCGGCCCGCCGACGGCTGGATGGCGCGCAGCACCAACCCGGTGGACAACCACCAGACGCCGAGCGTGAACGCGATGGGAAGGAGGAGCGCCACGTGGAATCAGGCTCGCTGCAGGGGCGGGAGACGACGCATCACCAGCTGGGCGCGAGCCGCGCATCGTCTGGTAGCCGATTCTCGCGTACCGGAAGCAGGAACATGCGGCTGAAGACGACGGCCGCCTGCGCCGCAAGCAGTCCGCGCCGGATCGTGGCAAGCACCCCGCCCCGAGCCTTCTCGGCATCCACCGCGTTCTGCAGGTCACGCAGACGATTGAGACCCGCGATGAAACGCGGATCGTCATAGCACAGCGTGACCGGGAACACCTGCTTGCAGATTTCGGTGGTGATCGCAAACACCTTCTGATCGTATTCGGTGGGATCGAGTCCGAGCGCCTGGTGTAACGCAGGCCGCGTATGGTCACGCACATACATGGTGGCAAACACCGCGAGCTGGAAGAACCGGATCCAGAGTCGGTTGACACCCGTGAGCAGTTTCGGGTTGGCACGCATGAGCAGCGCAAACGCCTCGCCGTGCCGGAACTCGTCATTGCACCATTTCTCAAACCACAGAAAGATCGGGTGAAAGCGAAGCTCTGGATGACGCTCCACCTGCCGGTAAATGGTGATGTACCGCGCGTAGCCGATTTTTTCCGAGAGGTAGGTCGCGTAGAAGATGAACTTGGGCTTGAAGTAGGTGTACTTCTTCACCTTGGTGAGTAGCCCCAGGTCCACGCCGATGCCGAAGTCCTTCAGCCACTGATTGATGAAGCCCGCGTGTCGCGATTCGTCGCGGGCCATGTAGCCAAAGAGCGCCTTCATGTCTGGGTTGTCCACCTTGCGTCGCAATTCGGCGTAGAGCACGCAACCCGAGAACTCGGAAGTGATCGAGCTGATCAGGAAGTCGGTGAATTCCTTGTAGAGCTCGGGATCGAGCTTGGAGTAGTCACGATCCATATCCGCCGGCCGCTGGAAGTGGTCGATGTTGTTATCACCCTCGAACTCGGCCATCAGCGCATTCCACTGCGGGCGGATGTTGTCCACCGAGATCCGATTGATGGCATCCGCATCGGTTGTGTAGAACCGAGGCGAAATAAGGGACTCGGTCATTGCCATGCGGGTTGATTCGCTGATCTCGTCAGGGCGACGGCCTGGCCTTTGCGCGGTACTCATCACGGAATCTCCGGAAATGAACTTATCGGATGTTGAGATAGGACTGAAACACCGCTGCGTTGGCGGGTCCGAATACAGTGAGGTCGACCGTTCGACCGGTGACCGGATCCAACAGGCGGAGGCTGCCGGCCGATTCGGCCCGCAATTCAAACGGCTCGGCGGATGTGCCACCCTGGCGAAGTCTTGCCTGAGCAAGGCCACGCAGCACCCCGCGGGCAAACCCCGACTCGCCGACAATCGGTTCGAGCGGCTCGCGGGTGCGGGCATCAATCACCTCCACGCTGCCGTCTCGTGCATCACGAAACAGCAGCTGCCTTGAGTCAAGCACTGCCACCACCGGCGGCGGCTCAGGGGCGTGCGCCTTCTGATACTGATGCCAGGCAGTGAACGCGAGGCTCCCCAGCATGGCGAGGCCAACCAGGGTAAGCGGCCAGCCCTCGATCCGGGGCCGTGCAGTGAGTGCGGACGCAGACAATTGCCCGCTGCCGGGGGGCGGGAAAGCGTGCGGACTCACCCTACCCTCGGATGGCTGCACGCCGAGCCGGTCGTCAGGCGGTCTGTGCATGACGAATTGCTATCCCTTGTGCCACCCCTCGCGTGTCCCCTTGTGCCACCGATTCTGCGATCGGCTGTGTCGCCGCATCGGGCGTGGCGCCTATCTGCACCTGTTCACCGGGTGGCTGAGCGGCCAGCCAGGCGTCGGTCAGTAGCGCAGCCGGTTCGTCGACCGCGCCGAGCGCCCGCAGCATGGGCTGCGGGTGCGACAAGCGCCAGGGCCGGGCATGCGGCCACAGATGTGCGTAGGCGATCTTGTCCTCGGGCAGAAGTTCAAGCACCAGATCGCCCGAGCCATCAGCGCGCCGCCGGACCTGCGCGCTGGCAATGCGACGGTAAGGCACATTGAAAGTGAGGCTCAGCACCATGCCGATCCGCATCACCACGCGCCGGTCGGTGATGGTGTAGACAGTGGTTCGCGCGGTGAGATCGGCGAGCAGCCAGAGGAGCCCCAGGCCGATCGCAAAGCACGCTGCAGCCCAGCTGGTGGACGCAAGCGCCTGCACGACCGAACCGGTGTCGTGTTGAACCAGCGCAAACCGAAGACCGAGCAGCACCAGGAAATACACCGCCACCGCGCGCAGGTGGAACACATCGAGCGCGATACGGCGCTTCTGAGGCGAGCCCTGCCACAGCAGACGCTCACCTGTCGGCAGCGCCTCGGGCAGCCCGTGCTGCGGCTCGATCTCGTGTTCGTGCCCGAGGCTGTGACGGTGCGAGCTCATAGGATCGGGTCACGACGGCCAGGGATTGCGAAGAGCGTGCCTGCGCCGTAATAGCCCATGACCTTTTCTTCCTCGAAAAGCGTGATGCGATCGGGTCGGCGCAGCCCGGGCACACCTTCAAGCTGCTCGCCGCGAATCGCTCGCACGATCACCTTGCGGCCATGCACCCGATCGGAGATGACGCGGCAAAACGTGATGGGCAACATGACGCGGCGCCCCGCTGCAGTCTGCACCTCGAGATACCGGATCATGTGCTCGGAGCGGTCCACCCAGATCTCGACCACCGTGCCGCCCGTCTCGTCATCCACGCCGATCACCGGCATGCCGCGCGGATCTGCATCGCCCTCCACCAGGGAAAAACCGGGCGCTGCCGCAAGCGGCACGATCTTGAGATCGCCATCCACCGTGAGATCGGGCTCATCGGTTCGGCGGGTAAAGGCGCCCGGACCGATACCGCTTGTCATGGGGTCGCCGGTGGGCTCGAAAGGCATCCCGGTGGCGGGCGCTGCACGCTCGCCCTGCACGCGCGGCTCGTCAAAATCGCGCTCGTGCGGCGACGGGAAATCGCCATGAAACCGTGTGCGATACATCTTCACGCGCGGCATCGGCAGAATGCCGGGCTCGCGCTTGATGGACCCGTCGCGCCGGTCGCTTTCAAGCGGGAATCCCTCGCGCTTGCTTTCATACAGCAGATAAAACACCAGCCCGGCAAAAAACACCCAGAACACGTAGAGCACCATCTGCGCTACGTCGATGTATTGGGTAATGGCACCTCTTCCCATGGTCATCTCCTCAAAAGGCATCCGTTCAGCCCGGAAACTCAGCCAGTCCGAAATTGCGGCGATCGCCGCCCTGCGCGCGCAGATCGCGTACCAGCGGCCCGATCGCAGCCAGCGTTGCGAACAGCAGCACCAGTTCAAGGTGGTAGACGGCGCTATAGCCGACTCCCGCGTAATTCAGCACGGGCCCGAGGCCCCCGGAGAGCGCGAGGCTGCTCACGAGGTCGCGCAGCCACCCGCCTGCGGCCACGGCAAGCCCAGCCGCACTGGCCTGCGCCGCCCCCCACGCGCCCAGCGCAAGCCCGTTCATGCCGTTGGATTCGAGATTCATGGCCGCGGTGAGCGTACCGACCGAGAAAAGCCCGCCGCCGAAACCAATCAACACCGTGCCCGCACGAAAGAGCAAGGGTGCTTCCAGCGGCTCGGCAAAAATCACGAGCGAGAATGCGAACACGCCTGCCACGGCTCCCCAGGCAGCCAGGCGGTGCGGGTTCATGCCCTGCCGGAGCCGCGCAGCCGCCAATGCGAAAGCGGCCAGTGCACCGCCCGACATGAACGCGGTCAGCGCGCTGGTCGCCGATACCGACAGGCCCAGCACCTCACCACCATAGGGCTCGAGGATGATGTCCTGCATGGTGAATGCGGCGGTTCCCATGAAGAGCGCCACCAGGAAGCGTCTTTGCCCGCGCTGGGCAGCGAAGTCGCGCCAGCTGTCGCGGAAGGCGGGCCGGGCGAGTCCAGGGTTTGTTTTTGATGGGTTACGCGCCTCCTGCTTCCAGAGGGCCACCAGGTTGAGCACGAAGGCCACAAACGCTGCGCCCTGTACCACCTTGATCAGCGTGATCTTGCTGAAATCGGCCAGCAGCAGACTGAACACAAAGCCACTCACCACCATGCCCACCAGCAGCATGGTGTACATCATTGCAACCACCCGCGGCCGATTTTCCTCAGCGGCCAGATCGGTCGCGAGCGCGAGCCCCGCTGTCTGGACCGTCTGGATGCCCGCACCCACCATCAGGAAAGCCAGTGCGGCCGACAGCGGGCCGATCCACTGCGGCCAGTGGGTATCGCCCGAAAGCAAAATGAGCGCGAACGGCATGATGGCCAGCCCGCCAAACTGAAGCATGGTGCCGGCCCAGATGTAAGGAACCCGCCGCCAGCCCAGCACCGAGCGGTGCACATCCGAACGGAATCCGACCAACGCGCGGAACGGCGCGAACACAAGCGGCAGCGCAACCATGGTGGACACCAGCCAGGCCGCCACACCCAGTTCAACGATCAGTACGCGATTGAGGGTACCCACCAGGAGCGCGGTGGCCATGCCCACCGACACCTGAAACAGCGCGAGTCGCAGCAGGCGCGACATCGGCAGATCGGGCGTGGCCAGATCGGCAAACGGCAGCCAGCGCGGGTCGATGCGTGACCAGCGTCGGGGCGAGAGCAGATCGAACAGCATCATCGCCGGATCAGCTCCTGCGCCTGCGAGGTGTAAAAGCCGCGGGCCACGCGCTCGGTTCGGCCCAGTTGCCATCCCAACGGACCCAGCGCCTCGGCGAGCATGCGGTGCATGCGCTCAGGCGCAACCGGCACGATGGCGGGCGAGCGGTCGCCACGAGGGAAGAGTCGTCCCGCCATCATCATCATGCGAAGCGGCAGGCTGCCCGGTGCAAAGGTGAACACGATTGTGCGGCGCACCCTGGGCGCAACCGCCACGAGCGCCGCCACCGCCTGCTCGGGCGCGTAGTGGATGAGCGAGTCCATCGCCACCAGGTGATCGAAGTCGCCAAGCGCAGCATCGAGCATGTCGCCCGCAAGCAGTTTGACCTCCCCAGGCGACAGATCGTCCGGCAGGCGCTCGCGCGCCAGATCGACCAAGGTGGGTGACAGGTCGATGCCGGTCACCGCCGCACCCAGACGTGCGCAGTCCACGGCCAGGAGTCCGGTGCCGCAGCCGGCATCCAGCAGCGTGCGCGCGGCCAGCGGGAAACCAGTGGACGGCTGGGCCGGATCCGGGCGGGACACCCAGTCAACCAGCAGGCGACGCATGTGCTCACGGCCCGCACGCACGGTGGCGCGTACGCCGCTTACCGGGGCGTCGGACGTAAGACGCGCCCAGGCCTCAGCCGCCGTGCGATCGAAATACGCCTCGATCTGACCGCGGCGCTCGATATAGCTGGTTTGTCCCATCAATCAAACCCCAGCAGATCGAAAATTTCGCGGTCCTTGAGCGAAGCCGGTGCACTCCCCGGCGTGCCCGCCCACAGACTCGCGGCAAGCCGCAGGTATTCCTGCTGAACCGCGTCCAGTTCAGGTGAAGAATCCATCTCGAACAGCGTGGATTTTTTCAGGCGGCTGCGGCGAATCACATCCAGGTCGGGGAAGTGCGCAAGCCGGTTGAGACCCACCCGATCGGCAAAGCGGTCGATCTGGTCGGTCTGCGCGCTACGATTGGCGATGACGCCCCCGAGCCGCACGCGATAGTTCTTCGCCTTCGCGCTGATCGCCTGAACGATCCGGTTCATGGCAAAGATCGAATCAAAATCATTGGCCGCCACGATGAGCGCCCGCTCGGCATGCTGGAGCGGCGCCGCAAATCCGCCACACACCACATCGCCCAGCACATCGAAGATCACCACATCGGTTTCGTCGAGCAGGTGGTGCTCCTTCAGGAGCTTCACGGTCTGGCCCACCACATAGCCGCCGCAACCCGTACCGGCGGGTGGCCCACCCGCCTCGACGCACATTACGCCGTTGTAGCCCTCGTAGACGAAGTCTTCGACGCGCAACTCCTCAGGGTGGAAATCGACGGTTTCCAGCACATCGATCACGGTGGGCACCA
The DNA here is from genome assembly GCA_945872335.1 of Bordetella parapertussis. Lineage (GTDB taxonomy): Bacteria > Pseudomonadota > Gammaproteobacteria > Burkholderiales > Burkholderiaceae_E > SYIM01. The sequence continues at coordinate 16,811 of CAMBZS010000044.1, forward strand.
GCCGCTTGGTGAGCGTGAAGGTGGAGTCGTGTTTGGGATCGCAGCCAATCTGCAGCACGCGCTTGCCCAATTTGGAAAAGGCCACCGACAGGTTCGACGAGGTGGTGCTCTTGCCGATGCCACCCTTGCCATAGACGGCGAAGACCTTGGCGTTGCCGATCTTCATAGAAGGATCGAGTTGTACCTGAAGGCTTCCCTCGCCGTCAGGCGGTACAGGTCGGCTGCGCCGTATTTCGGTGACGGGAACGGTTGCGACATTCATGGAGCTGCTCCTGTTGCTACGCCTTCAATTCGGTCTTCGAATTCTTCGCCTGCCCGACGCAGCGCCTCAAGGAGTTCGGCATCGGGGGTCCAGTACTGACGTTCAGAGGCCTCGAGCAGGCGGTTGGCCACTTTGGCCGATGCTGCGGGGTTGAGTTGCGCGAGCCGGTCGCGCATCGCCGGGTCGAGCATGAACGTGCGGGTGAGTTGCTGATAGACCCAGGGCTGGACCTGCCCCGTGGTGGCCGACCAGCCCATGGTGTTGGTGAGATGCGCTTCGATCTGACGTACGCCCTCATAGCCGTGCGCGAGCATGCCTTCGTACCACTTGGGGTTGAGCATGCGGGTGCGGGTTTCGAGCGCCACCTGCTCGGAGAGCGTGCGTACGCGCCCGGCACCGGTGGTCTGATCGCCGATGTAGACAGGAAGCTCGGCTGACGTGGCCCCTGGGGTCGGTGACGAAACCGCTTTTGACTTCCGGGACTGCGCCCGCCGCACCGCGCGCGTGACGCCGCCCAGCGTGTCGAAGTAGGTGTCGACTGTGGTGACGCCCACTTCGATGGAGTCAAGGTTCTGATAGGCAAGACCAACGTCCTGCAGCACCGATTGAAGGAGCGCCGGTTGCTGCAGGGGCTTGCCGGCGCGGCCGTAGGCAAAGCCCTTGCGGCGGGTGTAGGTCTCGGCGAGTTCGTCTTCGTCCTGCCATGCGCCCTGCTCGATCATCTGATTCACGTTCGCACCGTACGCGCCGTCGGCGTTGCCGAACACACGAAGCGAAGCGGTCTCGATATCGCAGCCATGCTCAGCCATGTACGCAAGTGCATGGCGGCGAACGAAATTGAGCTCGGGCGGTTCGTCGGCCGAGGCCGCAAGAAACGCGGCTTCTGCCAGCATGCGAATCTGTAGTGGCAGCAGATCGCGGAAGATGCCCGAAAGCGTGACCACCACATCGATTCGCGGCCGGCCGAGTTCGGCCAGTGGCGTGAGGGTGGCGCCTGCCAGGCGTCCGAAGGAATCAAAGCGCGGCGCGGCGCCCAGAAGCGCCAGCACCTGACCGATGGGTCCGCCCTCGGTCTTGAGATTATCGGTTCCCCAAAGCACCATGGCCACCGTTTCGGGCAGGCCGTGCCCCTCTTCGGCATGCCGGGCAAGCAGACGCTCGACCTGACGCGCACCATCGATCACCGCAAAACGGCTGGGCATGCGAAACGGATCAAAACCATGGAGATTCCGGCCCGTGGGCATGGTTTCGGGCGTGCGCAGCACATCACCGCCAGGCGCGGGCCGAATGAACCGGCCTTCCAGCGCGCGGAGGAGCGATTCGATTTCATGGTTGGTCTGCATCTGCGCGTTGGCGCGTGCGAGCACCGCGGCAAGCGCCTGCGCCGCCTCGCCCTGCCCGAGCGCTGACCGCGCAAGCGCCTCGGCCTGCGATTCGGTGGCTGCGTCGATCAGGGCATCGACTGCAGCAAGCACACGATCATGCGCCACCGGCTCGCCACTCATCGGCTGATGCGCCTGCGCCATGGCCACCAGAATGTCGCGGCGCGCCTCGCGCGAAAAGGGCTCGCCAAACACATGCAGCCCGCAGGGAATGAGCGTGCGCTCCATTTCCTCGAGTGACCTGAGCAAGGCCAGCACCGCGCGGTCGTAGTGGGCAAGCGTGACCCGCTGCCCGGCCATTACCCCAGCCCCTTTGAAGAGGGCGGTATCGAGTTCCACCGCCAGCGCCTGCTCCTCGATCAGCGCGAGGAGGCCAGCGTGCTCCGACTCTGCGGCTGGCACCGACTGCGGCAACTCGATCGGGGTGGCGCGCCAGCGATCAATGGATTGACGCAGTTCACGCAGCCCCGCATAGAGACCCGCCTCGGCAACAGGTGGCGTCATGTAGCTCACCAGCGTGGCGGCCGAGCGCCGCTTGGCGATGGTGCCCTCTGACGGGTTGTTGCTGGCGTAGAGATAGAAATTGGGAAGGTCGGCAACCAGGCGATCGGGCCAACACGCCCCTGATGCGCCCACCTGCTTGCCCGGCATGAACTCGAGCGCGCCATGGGTGCCAAAGTGGACCAGGGCGTCGGCCCGGAACTGCTCCCGAAGCCAGCGGTAGAACGCACAGAAAGCATGCGTGGGCGCCAGGCCTTTTTCAAACAGGAGCCGCATCGGGTCGCCTTCGTAACCGAACCCGGGCTGCACTGCGATCACGACCTCGCCCAGGTCAAGACCCAGCACGAACAGCTCGCGCCCGTTAGTGAGGACGCGCCCAGGGGCCGGCCCCCAGCACTTTTCGATATCGCTCAGCCAGCGCTCTTGCCGCACATGATCGGCAACCGGCACGGTGGCAAGCACATTGGCATCGGTACCGTGCCGTGATGCATTGCCACCCAGGAGTGCGGTACGCAGCGCTTCGGGTGATTCGGGCAGAGTCAGCCGGTAGCCCGCCTTCTGCATGGCGGCCAGCGTGCCATGCACCGATTCGAACACCGACAGATGCGCGGCGCTCCCCACGGCGCCACCGTTGGGCGGGAAGTTGAACAGCACCATCGCCACGCGACGATCGGTGGCGGGCTTCCTCCGCAGCGCCACCAGCCGCGCCACGCGTGCAGCCAGCATGTCGGCACGCTCCGGGCACGACACCATGTCCTGGCCGCTGCGAACGTCATCGAAGCGGCAACTGCGGTCGCAGCCCGCGCACACCGCGCCGGGCGCGCCGGGTCGCCCTCCGAAGACGATCGGAGAGGTCGCGCCATCGAGTTCGGGAATGGCCACCATGATGGTGGATTCCACCGGCAGCAGGCCTCGGTCGGATCCACCCCAGTCGGCAAGCGTCTGGAATTCAACCGGATGCGCCGCCAGGTACGGCACATCAAGATCGGCGAGCATGGCCTCGGCAGCCTGGGAGTCGTTGTAGGCCGGCCCGCCGACCAGCGAGAACCCGGTCAGCGACACGATCGCATCCACCGCCGGCTGGCCGTTGCGGCGGAAGAAGGTGTTGACCGCAGGTCGCGAGTCGAGTCCGGTGGCGAAGGCCGGAATGACCGCGAGCCCCCGAGCCTCGAGGGCGTTGATCACGCCATCGTAGTGCGCCGCATTACCGGCTAAAAGATAGGAGCGAAGCATCAGCACGCCCACCGTACCGCGCGGAGCGGGATCGGGTGCGCGCGGCAACCGACGCGCGTCATCACTGATGCGCCCCGACATGCGCGGGTGATAGACACCGACCTCGGGATACTCCACCGGATCGGCCGCCTCGATACGGCCTCGCATGCCTTCGCGCGGCCCGCTCGCATAGCGGTTGATGAGACTCGCTGCGAGCCCCTCCATGTTGTCCTCGGACCCCCCGAGCCAGTACTGCAGGCAGATGAAATAGGCACGCAGATCCTGAGCGGTGCCGGGGATGAAGCGCAGGATACGGGGCAGGCGCCTGAGCATCTTCATCTGCTTCTCACCGGAATCGGCTCCACCCTGACCCGGCTTGGCGCTGCCGCGTAGCCGCTTGATGAATGCCAGTGCCCCGCTTGCCGGCTTGGACATGTCCAGCCGACCCAACCGGGTCAGACGAACCACTTCCGGTGCCGACATGGCGCAGACCATCGCGTCCACCTCGGCGCGGCGCTTCTGCAGCAGGTCGATGATGGGCAGGAAATGCTCTTCCATGAAAAGCATGGTGACCACCAGCATGTCGGCGGCTTCGATGGCGGCGCGACACTGCGCAAGGCGCTCAGCGCTTGCAGAAAATTCAGATGCCGCATGCATCTCCAGGCTCGCGCCCGGAAGCCGCGCGGCAAGTCGGCGCGCGGCACTGACCGTGGCTGAGGCGAGATGCGTATCCATGGTGACGACCACGATGCGAAGCATCGGGCCGGTTGCACCGCTACCGCTCCGATTGCGGATGCGCTCAGCGGCCATAGTGCGCCTTTGCCTCGTAGAGCGTATCGCGGGTAATGAGCGCCACGCCGCGCTCGGCGGCAAAGCGTTCGGTATTGCGACGCGCCTTGCCGCGTACAAAGAATGGAATCTTGCCAAGTTCGCGTTCGGCCTCGGGTGCCCATTGCAGCGAGCCGGGCGCAGGCCTTACGGTGGCCGTGGCCGGTGGGGTGTCCTGCAACGCAAGCGCAGAGGCGCCCGGTTCTCTTGCTTCGAATGCCACCTGGGGCGCGCTGCCAACGACGATGGCCTGTGGCTCAGGGGGAATCGACGCACCGCCCGAGGTCTGCCAGGAGGCCGTGGCAGGGGTACTGCCGTCGGCGATCACGGGCGCTGCTGCGCCGGCATCGTCAACCTGCGGGGTAGCGCC
>CAMBZS010000045.1 GCA_945872335.1 Bordetella parapertussis
TACGTGTGGCGCTATCCTGGGTGGCCGATTTCGCTGCGGCCTGGGGCGCCACAGGGGCGGCTGGACCCGCGCCTGTGGCAGGAATCGGGGCGACCGGGCCTGCGGCAGTTTGGGGCCGCGAGGGCGTGGTGGCGACGGGTGCCGTACGCGGGTTCACCCGGTTGGACCCCCGTGCCGGCGTCTGAGACGGGACTGGCCCGGGGTGCGGAACGGAATCTTGCGCCGGCGGGCGTGCGCCAGACTTGGCGCCCGGCGCGCTGCCGGTTGCGGTCGCTTTCGCTGCCGCTTTGGCGACAGGCTTGTCGCTGGCGGGCCGCGCCTTCCGCGCGCCGCGGGCAGAGTCGTCCAGGATCGCTGCGGGACCGGTCGGTGGCTTGGGAAGCGGCATGATGTTCCTGGCTGGCGAGGTCTGGCCTCAGGGGGACGGACCAAGGGGACTGATTGCTGGGGTGTGGGGCGGTGGGGGTCGGCCTCAGGGCAGCATGGTGACCGATGGTGCCCGGCACGACCGGGCTGATGCGGAGCGCATGAATGTGGAGGCTCAGATTGCGCGGGCCGCTTCCAGCACATCCGCCGCGTGCTGCGCCACCTTGACCCCGCGCCACTCACGGACGAGATGTCCGCTTGCGTCGATCAGGAAGGTGGAGCGTTCGATGCCACGCACCTGCTTGCCGTACATATTCTTCATTTTCATGACGCCGAAGGTTTCGCAGAGCGCCTCGTCGGGGTCGGACAGCAGGTCGAAGGGCAGGCCGAGCTTCGTCCGAAAGCCTTCATGTGAACGCAAGCTGTCGCGCGAGACCCCGAATAGGGCGGCGCCCGCTTTGACGAAATCACCGTGCAGATCGCGAAAGTCGCCGGCCTCCGAGGTGCAGCCCGGCGTGTTGTCTTTCGGGTAGAAATAAATGACCACCTTGGTGCCCTTGAGGGCGGACAGGCTGACAGGGCCCTGAGTGCCTTCAGCGGTGAAATCGGGCACTTTGCTGCCGGTCTTGACGTTCAACTCGGGTTCTCCGGGGAATGGCACAGCTTGGACGATGCCGACGCGAACGCGCGGAATGGCGCCGACCATAACACAGCCACAGGGGCCCCTTCATTGCAGACCGCAAGCTGTACTCAGGTTGGGAGCAGGGCGGCCAGGACCCGCCGGCCCTCGGCAGCAAGAATGTTGTAGGTGCGACACGCGGCGGGGGTGTCCATTACGTCAAGCCCGATTCGGGCACCTGACAGCGCTGCGCCCACCCGGGGGTGTGGAAAACGCTGGCGTGCGCCGGTACCAAGCAGCACGATCTCTGGCCGGTGGCCGAGAAGACCCGCGATGGCGTGCTCGTCGATCTGATCGAACGTTGCTACGCGCCATGCCAGCACCGGGCCATCGGGGAGCAGCACCAGCGATCCTTCGCGGCGCTCCCGGTTGACCTCGACGAAGCCGGTGCCGTAGCCGGTGACGAGATTGAGCTGGGCAGGGAAGTCTGAGTGAAGCTTCAAGGCGAGCCAGGGGAAATGAGTGACTGTAAACCGGCTAAAATAACAGGTTGCTCACTCAACCGGCAAAGAACCCATGCGCCCCGGCGCGCACGCGGGCAAGCCATCCAAGGCCTATGAAGACCATCCAGAAATCGGCGAAGCTTGCCAACGTCTGCTACGACATCCGCGGCCCCGTCATGGCGCGAGCGCGGGCGCTCGAGGAAGAAGGCCATCGCATCATCAAGTTGAACATCGGCAATCTGGCGCCCTTCGGATTCGAAGCGCCCGAGGAAGTGGTTCGCGATGTGGTGATCAACCTGCCGGGCGCTTCGGGCTACTCCGATTCCCGAGGCCTGTTTGCTGCGCGCAAGGCCATCATGCAGTACGCACAGACCAAGTCGATTGCAGGCGTGCAGCTGGACGACATCATCACCGGCAACGGCGTATCCGAGCTGATCGTCATGTCCATGCAGGCGCTGCTCGATGCGGGCGATGAAGTGCTCGTGCCTGCGCCCGACTATCCGCTCTGGACGGCGGCTGTGAGCCTGGCGGGGGGTACCCCGCGTCACTACCTGTGCGACGAGGCAAGCGGCTGGCTTCCCGCCATCGATGACCTGGAGCGAAAGGTGTCCGGGCGCACCAAGGCGCTGGTCATCATCAATCCAAACAATCCCACCGGCGCGCTTTACCCCGACGACATGCTGAAGGCGTTGGTCGATTTTGCGCGGCGTCACGGTCTGATCATTTTTGCCGACGAGATCTACGACAAGATGATCTACGACGGTCTGTCGCACACCTCCATTGCTTCGCTCGCCGATGATCTGCTGTTCATCACTTTCAACGGCCTGTCGAAAAATTACCGCGCCTGCGGTTACCGCGCCGGCTGGATGATCATCTCCGGCAACAAGCGTATCGCCTCCGATTACATCGAGGGGCTGAACATGCTGGCCACCATGCGGCTTTGCGCGAATGTGCCGGCCCAGTTCGCCATCCAGACGGCGCTTGGGGGCCGACAGAGCATCAACGACCTGATCAACCCCGGGGGTCGACTCTATCGCCAGCGCGAGCTCGCCTGGAGTCTGCTCACCCAGATCCCGGGGGTGAGCTGCGTCAAGCCCCAGGCGGCGCTTTATCTTTTCCCCAAGCTCGATCGGCGGATGTATCCCATCACCGACGATCAGCAGTTCATTCTCGAGCTGCTGGAAGAACAACATGTGCTCGTGGTGCAGGGAACCGGCTTCAACTGGCCCGAGCCCGATCATCTGCGAATCGTGTTCCTGCCCAACGCCGACGACCTGCACGACGCAGTCGGCCGGTTCGGCAGGTTCCTTGATGGCTATCGCCGGAGGCACGCCTGATATGAGCATCCAGTCCCCGATCCGGGTGGGTCTGCTGGGCATCGGCACGGTGGGTAGCGGCGCCTTTACCGTGCTCGCGCGCAACCAGGCCGAGATCATGCGCCGTGCCGGTCGCGGCATTGCCATCACCCACGTGGCTGACCTCGATGTCGAGCGTGCCCGCGGCATCGCCGGCCCCGACGTGGTCGTGAGCGCGGATGCGTTTGCGCTGGTCCGCAATCCCGATATTGATGTGGTGGTCGAACTGATTGGCGGCTATGGGGTTGCGCGTGAACTGGTGCTTGAAGCCATTGCGCACGGCAAGCACGTGGTCACGGCCAACAAGGCGCTGCTTGCCACCCACGGCAATGAAATTTTCCGGGCGGCCGCGAGCCGTGGCGTGATGGTGGCCTTCGAGGCGGCGGTGGCGGGCGGCATCCCGATCATCAAGGCGCTTCGCGAGGGGCTCACCGCCAATCGAATCGAGTGGATCGCCGGCATCATCAACGGCACCACCAATTTCATTCTGTCTGAAATGCGTGAGAAGGGCCTGCCGTTTGCGCAGGTGTTGGCCGAAGCGCAGCGCCTGGGCTATGCCGAGGCCGACCCCACGTTTGATATCGAGGGGGTCGATGCCGCTCACAAGGCAACCATTCTTGCAGCGATCGCTTTCGGTATTCCGGTGCAGTTCAGCCGCTGCCATGTCGAAGGTATCACCTCGCTTCAGAGTGAAGACATCCGCTATGCAGAGCAGCTTGGCTACCGGATCAAGCTTCTCGGCATCGCGCGCCGCCGCGCGCTGCCCGAAGGCGGCGATGGGTTGGAGTTGCGTGTGCATCCCACGCTCATTCCGTCGCGCCGCCTGATCGCAAGCGTGGAGGGCGCAATGAATGCCGTGTGGGTGAAGGGCGATGCCGTGGGGCACACCATGTACTACGGTAAGGGCGCGGGCTCGGAGCCCACGGCCAGTGCGGTGATCGCCGATCTGGTTGACGTCACCCGCACCTTCAGCGCCGACCCGGGACACCGCGTGCCGGCACTTGCGTTTCAGCCCGAATCGCTCTCGGATATCCGCATTCTGCCGATGGCGGAAATCGAGTCGGCCTACTACCTGCGCATGCGGGTGGCCGACGAGCCCGGCGTTCTGGCCGATGTCACCCGCATCCTGGCCGATCTGCGCATCTCGATTGACGCGGCGCTTCAGCGCGAGGCGGGTGAGGGCGAAAATCAGACCGACTTCATTCTGCTCACGCACCGCGCCATCGAGGGTCGGGTTGATGATGCCATCGCGCGCATTCAGGCGCTCCCCACGGTGCTCTCAAGCGTTGTGCGGCTTCGGATGGAAGAGCTGTCGTGAACTATCTGTCCACACGCGGCGGCATGGCGCCGGCGCGTTTCTCCGAGGTGCTTCTGGGCGGGCTGTCGCCGGATGGGGGGCTGGTGGTGCCAGAGCGCTACCCCCGGATCGATGACGCCACGCTTGCGCGCTGGCGCGAGCTTTCCTATGCCGAGCTCGCATTCGAGATCCTGAGCCTCTACGCCACCGACATCGAACCTGCGGTGCTTGCCGAGCTCACCGCGTCGGCCTACAACGCGCAGGTCTTTGGCAGCGAGCGGGTCACGCCGCTGTCGGCGCTGGGTACCGACGGCCTCTATCTGCTGCATCTTTCAAACGGCCCGACGCTTGCCTTTAAAGACGTCGCCATGCAGCTACTCGGGCGTCTCTTCGAGCATGTGCTTGGCAAGACAGGCGCGCAGCTCAACATCCTCGGGGCCACCTCGGGCGATACCGGAAGCGCGGCCGAGTACGCCATGCGTGGCCGCCGCGGCATTCGCGTCTTCATGCTGTCGCCGCACGCGCGCATGAGCGCCTTTCAGGCGGCGCAGATGTATTCGCTCGCCGACCCCAATATTTTCAATATTGCGGTAGACGGCGTGTTCGATGATTGCCAGGACATGGTGAAGGAGGTGTCCGCCGACCTGGCTTTCAAACAGCGCTATGCAATCGGCACCGTCAACTCCATCAACTGGGCGAGGGTGGTCGCGCAGGTGGTCTACTACTTCCGCGGCTACTTTGCCGCCACCGCGAGCAATGCCCAGACGGTGTCCTTCTGCGTGCCCTCGGGCAACTTCGGCAACGTGCTCGCCGGGCACATTGCCCGTCAGATGGGGCTACCCATCTCCCGATTGGTGGTTGCCACCAACGAGAACAATGTTCTCGACGAGTTTTTCCAGAGTGGTCGCTACCGGGTGCGCGGGTCAGCGGAAACCTTCCAGACCAGCAGCCCCTCCATGGATATCAGCAAGGCCTCGAATTTCGAGCGCTTCATCTATGACCTTGTAGGCCGAGACGGCAACCGCGTAGCCGCCCTGTGGCGCGAGATCGATACCCGCGGTGAGTTCGACCTCAGCGAAAGCGCCGAGTTTGCCGATATCGGGCGCTATGGCTTTGCATCGGGCCGCAGCACGCACGCCGCCCGTCTCGAGACCATCCGTGCCGTTTACGCCAACTTCGGTGTGGTGGTGGACACCCACACCGCTGACGGGCTGTCGGTGGCCGCCCGCTGGCGGGAGCCGGGCGTGCCAATGATCTGCCTGGAAACCGCATTGCCCGCAAAATTTGCCGACACCATCCGTGAGGCGCTGGGCTGCGAGGCGCCGCGGCCTGCAGGCTTTGAAGGGATTGAATCGAAGGCGCAGCGTTTTGCGCTGATGCCGGCCGATGTGCCCATGCTCAAGCAGTACATCGCCGCTCGCTGCCCGGCTTTGGGGGGCTGAGCCGTGCCTGAGCAGGCGCTCACCTGGCGGCAGATTGTTCTGCTGCTCGCCACGTCGGCGAGCTTTGCATCGTCGGTCATTCTCAACAAGCTGATGGTGAACGCGCTCCCGCCGCTCACCCTGGCCGCCAGCCGGGTGCTGCTTGCGCTGCCGTTTTGCGTGGTCGCGCTGGTGCTCCTGCGGCGGTCGCTGCCGCGTGAGCCCCGTGACCGGGCGGCGGTGGCGCTTGCGTCGCTGGGCATCATCACCGTGCCCTACACCGCGCTCGCCATCGGCCAGCAAACCATCGCGAGCGGGCTGTCCGGCATCCTCTATTCCATCATTCCTCTCCTCACGCTGCTGCTTGGCGCGGTATTTCTCCGAGACGAACGACTCGGGCTCGCGCGCTTCGCGGGAATCGCCACCGGCATGGCGGGCGTCGTGGTGGTGATCGGGCCGTCGGTGTTGGGTGGGCTGGGCGAGCATGCCGTGGCGGAACTCATCACGCTTTGCGGGCCCGTCGCCTACGCGTCGGCCATGGTGCTGATGCGGCGCTTCCGCCACATTGATCCGGTGTCGCTCACCACCGGTGCGTTTGTTGCCGCCTCAATGGTCCTGGTGCCACTGGCCTTCATCTTTGAGCGTCCGCTCGATTCGCGCCCCGACGCTGGCATGCTATTCACCTTGCTGGCGCTCGCCACGGTCGGAACCCTGATGCCAGCGGTACTTAACTATCTGCTGGTGCGTCAGGTGGGCGCCACGCGGGCGGCCATCGCCATGTTCCTGATGCCGGTGGTTGCAGTGTTGGGCGGCTGGGCTTTCCTTGACGAGCGTCTGGGTATCCATGCATTTGCCGGGCTCGCGCTTATCCTCTTCGGCAGTTTTCTGGTGAACGGCCGCTTCGGTCGCGCCGGTGCGGCTTCCATGTCTGCCCCGGCAGCGGCGATTCGTGCCACGGACTGACATGAACAAGGCGCCTCTACTCTCCTTTGATGATGCACTGGCAGCGCTGCTCGCTGCGGCCTCACCGCTCGCCGACACCGAAGCCGTGTCGACCCTGGACGGGGCCGGCCGTGTGCTGGCCGCCGATCTGCGTTCCAGCCTTGATGTTCCGCCGGCGGACAACACGCAGATGGATGGCTATGCAGTACGCGTTGCCGACCTGAAGGGCGAGCTGGGCTTGCGCCTGCGGGTTGCGCAGCGGATCCCGGCTGGCCAGTTGGGCGCAAAGCTCGAGCCTGGCACTGCAGCCAGGATTTTCACCGGCGCCTTCATTCCCGAGGGCGCCGACGCCGTCGTGATGCAGGAGCAGGTTCGGGTCGATGGCGATCATGTTGTGCTCGAGCATGCGCCGCGCACGGGTGAATGGGTAAGACGGGCGGGTGAAGATATTGCGCAGGACAGCGTCGTGCTGGCCGCAGGCACAAGGCTCACGCCGCAGGCTAGCGGCCTCGCTGCGTCGGTGGGCGTGGCCTCGCTCAGTGTTCGTCGCCGCCCGCGCGTAGCGTGTTTTTTCACGGGCGACGAACTCACCATGCCGGGCGAGCCGTTGCGCCCTGGTGCCATTTACAACAGCAATCGCTTCGTGCTGGTGGGTCTGCTTCGCTCGCTGGGCTGCGAGGTGATCGACTTCGGCATCGTTCCCGATTCGCTTGAAGCCACCCGCTTGGCCCTGCGCGAGGCTGCGACCCGTGCCGATCTGATCCTCACCTCAGGTGGGGTGTCGGTGGGCGAAGAAGACCATGTCAAACCTGCGGTCGAGGCGGAGGGTGAGCTCGCGCTCTGGCAGATCGCAATGAAGCCGGGCAAGCCGCTGGCGTTTGGCCGTGTGCGCCGCAGCGGCAACCCGGATTCGCAGGCCTGGTTTATTGGGCTGCCGGGTAATCCGGTTTCAAGCTTTGTGACCTTTCTTCTGATGGTGCGTCCATTTTTGCTCCGCCTGCAGGGGGTGACCGATGTGGACGTTGCCCGTCTGCCCATGCGAGCCGACTTCGCATGGCCCAAGCCCGACCGGCGGCGCGAGTTCCTTCGGGTGGCGCTCAACGCGGGGGGCGGGCTCGATTTGTTCGCCAATCAAAGCTCGGGCGTGCTCACCTCCACCGTTCGCTGCGATGGGTTGGTGGACAACCCGGCAGGGCGCGCCATCGCCCCGGGCGATACCGTGCGCTTCATTGCGTTCTCTGCGTTGGGCGCATGAAGATCACGGTGCTTTATTTCGCAGCGCTGCGCGAAGCGCTTGGTACCGAAAGCGAGTCGGTTGAACTGCCCGGGGAGATACAAACTGCGGCCGAGCTTCGCACCTGGCTCGCTCGCCGTGGGGGCGTCTGGTCGGAAGCGCTTGCGCCGGGTCGCGCGCTCCGCATGGCGGTCAACCGTAAACTTGCCGACCCGGCAACGCCGCTCGCCGAGGGTGCCGAGGTGGCGGTGTTTCCTCCGGTCACTGGCGGCTGAAGCGGCTGCATGTCATGAGTGCTATCCGCTCCATCGTGCGCGTCCAGCAGGATGACTTCGACCTGGGGCTTGAGGTGAAGGCGCTGCGCGCCGGCGACTCCGGGGTGGGGGCCGTTGCAGCGTTTGTGGGTACTGTTCGCGACGTCAACGACGGCAGCGGTGTTTCCACGCTCACGCTCGAGCATTACCCGGGCATGACCGAAGCGGCCCTGGAAGACATTGCTGCCCAGGCGCATGTCCGCTGGCGTTTGAATGCCACGCTGATCATTCATCGCTTCGGTGAGTTGCGACCCACCGATCAGATCGTGATGGTGGGCGTCACGTCGGCGCATCGGGGCGATGCGTTTGCTGCCTGCGAATTCATCATGGATTTTCTGAAAACCCGCGCACCGTTCTGGAAAAAGGAACAGACCCCGCAGGGCACGCGCTGGGTCGATGCGCGCAGCACCGACGACGACGCGGCGGCGCGCTGGGGGGCTGCGCCGGATCAGCTTGGCTCACAGCCTTCGGATGGCCCGCGGACGCGCTAAACGCTGGGCGCGCGCGAGCGTATTGCAGCGTAGCCGCAATAAAGAGCGTCCGATGTTGCCCACCCTGATCGGTTAACTGAGCCTGATGTCTTCAACCCTGATCGGTTTATGCGCTGTTGCCTCGGGCGCCGCCCTGGGCGCGTGCCTCCGCTGGGGGCTGGGGCTTGCGCTCAATGGGATACAGCCCGCACTTCCGCTGGGCACCCTGGCCGCCAACCTGGTGGGAGGACTGCTGGCTGGTGCGGCAATGGCCTGGCTGGTGCGCCATCCCGAACTCTCGCCCGCCTGGCGGCTTTTCCTGACCACCGGGTTTCTCGGCGGACTGACCACCTTCTCAACGTTTTCGGCCGAGTCGCTGGCACTCCTCATGCGGGGCGAGATGCTGGCCGCCGCGGCGCACTCTGCGTTGCACCTCATCGGCTCGCTCGCCGCCGCAGCGCTTGGCTACCGGCTGATGGCGAGCTGACCGGCCCCGCCTGCTAACGCTGCGCGGTTCTGACGTCGCCGAAGAGGCGAGGGTGCTCGCGCGGCTGACTGCGCCAGTATTGGCGCGGCGCCGGCACCTCAGCCCCGAGGGCTGCGGCGGCATGCCAGACCCAGCGCGGGTCGTACAACATGCCGCGTGCAATGCCGATCAGGTCGGCGTTGCCATCAGTTAGCACCTGCTCGGCCTGTTGGGGCTCGGTGATGAGGCCCACCGCCATGACGGGGATGTCGACTGCCTCGCGGACGGCCTTCGCGAACGGCACCTGGTAACCCGGGCCGAGCGTGATCTTTTGGCGGGGTGAAATGCCCGCGCTCGATACATCGATCCAGTCAACGCCCAAGCCCGCGCAGCGCCGCGCAAACTCGCATGCGTCCGGCACATCCCAGCCACTGCCGTCGATCCAGTCGGTGGCCGACAGCCGGACCCCAAGTGCCTTGTGCGCGGGCCAGGCGCTACGGACCGCGGCAATCACCTCCAGGGGAAAGCGCATGCGGTTGTCGAGCGGCCCACCCAACTCATCATTGCGATGATTCGCCACGGGCGACAGGAACTGATGGAGCAGATAGCCATGCGCGGCGTGAACCTCGACGGCATCAAAGCCCAGCCGGTCAGCGCGGGCCGCCGCCGCGACAAAGCTTTCGCGGATCTGGGCCAGGTCGTGGTGCCCCAGTTCGTCGGGGGCTGCTTCCCCGTCTTTGAGTGCCACCGCGCTGGGCGCGACCGGCTTCCAGCCGCCGTGGTGTGGCGGAATGAGCGCGCCGCCCTCCCAGGGCCGACCGCTAGAGCCCTTGCGGCCGGCGTGGCCCAGTTGGATCGCGAGCGGTATCGACGAGACACTGCGGATCATGCGGATCACGCCCCCGAGGGCCTCCTCGCAGGCATCGTCATAAAGACCAAGACAACCCGGTGTGATCCGGCCCCGTGGCTCGACCGCGGTGGCCTCCAGAATCAGGAGCCCGGCCCCGCTTAGCGCAAGCTGTCCCAGGTGGGCGAGATGCCAAGCCTGGGCACAACCGTCGATCGCCGAATACTGGCACATGGGGGCAATCACCACCCGGTTTGGCAGCCGGATCGATCGCAGGGACAGGGGTTCGAACAGTCGGACGGTCATGAGCGTGGCTCCGGAGGGCTTGAAATCGGCGGCAATAACCCGCACGTCGAGTGAGAATGGTTAGGCGACCACAAAGGATATCGCGACATGCGCATCGACAAGCTCACTACGCAACTTCAGCAGGCGCTCGGCGAGGCCCAGAGTCTCGCGCTGGCCAACGACAACCAGTACATCGATCCGCTGCATCTGCTGGTGGCGCTCGTCGCCCAGACCGACGGATCGGGGCGCGCCCTGCTGGAACGCGCCGGGGTGAGGATAGGCCCGCTCAAGTCGGCGGCTGAGTCGGCCATCAAACGGCTGCCGCAGGTGTCGGGGGCGGGTGGCGATGTGCAGGTCGGGCGCGAACTCGTCAATCTGCTCAATTTGGCCGAAAAAGAGTCCATGAAGCGAGGCGATCAGTTCGTCGCCACCGAAATGTTTCTGCTTGCGCTTGCTGACGACAAGGGCGAGGCCGGGCGGGTCGCGCGCGAGGCGGGACTCGGACGCAAACCGCTGGAGGCCGCGATTGACGCGGTACGCGGCGGCGCCAAGGTTGCGAGCCCCGAGGCCGAAGGTCAGCGTGAGGCGCTCAAGAAATACACGATTGATCTCACCGAGCGGGCGCGGCAGGGCAAGCTTGATCCGGTGATCGGACGCGACGACGAGATCCGTCGTGCCATTCAGATTCTGCAGCGTCGCACTAAGAACAATCCGGTCCTGATCGGTGAGCCTGGCGTCGGCAAGACCGCCATTGTTGAGGGGTTGGCTCAGCGCATCGTCAACGGTGAAGTGCCCGATTCGCTGCGCGACAAGCGGGTGCTGGTGCTCGATATGGCGGGGTTGCTCGCTGGCGCCAAATTCCGCGGCGAGTTTGAAGAGCGATTGAAGGCGGTGCTGAAAGAAGTGGCCGCCGACGAAGGTCGGATCATTCTCTTCATTGACGAAATCCACACCATGGTTGGCGCTGGCAAGGCCGAAGGAGCGATGGACGCGGGCAATATGCTCAAGCCCGCGCTCTCGCGTGGCGAGCTTCATTGCATCGGCGCAACCACGCTCGATGAGTACCGGAAATACATCGAGAAAGATGCGGCGCTCGAACGGCGCTTTCAGAAAGTGTTGGTGGGCGAGCCCAGCGTCGAAGCGACAATCGCCATTCTTCGCGGCTTGCAGGAGCGCTATGAGCTCCACCACGGCGTGGATATCACCGACCCGGCCATCGTAGCGGCGGCTGAACTCTCCCACCGCTATATCACTGATCGGTTCCTGCCCGACAAGGCCATCGATCTGATCGATGAGGCAGCCGCGCGAATCAAAATGGAAATTGATTCCAAGCCCGAAAGCATGGACCGCCTGGATCGCCGCATCATCCAGCTGAAGATCGAGCGCGAAGCGGTCAAGCGCGAAAAGGACGACGCCTCGAAGAAGCGGCTCGAACTCATCGAACAGGAAATTCGCAAGCTCGAAATCGAGTACAGCGATCTTGAAGAGGTGCTGCGCGCGGAAAAGGCTGCACTGCAGGGCAGTGCTCAAATCAAAGCCGAGATCGATCGACTGAGGCTTGAGATGGCCGAGTTCCAGCGAAAAGGGCAGTTCGACAAGCTCGCCGAGATTCAATACGGCAAGCTCCCCGAACTCGAAGGGCGGCTCAAATCGGCTGCTGACGCCGAGGCTGGTCGAGCTCATGGCGATGCGGGCCGCCCGCGTCTGCTCCGTACCCAGGTGGGGGCTGAAGAAATCGCTGAAGTGGTCTCTCGCGCCACGGGCATACCGGTGTCCAAGATGATGCAGGGCGAGCGCGACAAGCTCCTCAAGATGGAGGATTTCCTGCACAAGCGCCTGGTCGGTCAGGACGAGGCCGTGGCGCTGGTGTCAGATGCGATCCGTCGCTCGCGCGCAGGCCTGTCCGATCCCAATCGCCCTTACGGCTCGTTTCTGTTCCTGGGCCCAACGGGCGTGGGTAAGACCGAACTCTGTAAGGCCTTGGCAGAGTTTCTGTTCGATACCGAAGAGCACATGATCCGTATCGACATGAGTGAGTTCATGGAGCGGCATTCAGTGGCAAGGCTGATTGGCGCTCCCCCCGGGTATGTGGGCTATGAGGAGGGTGGACACCTGACCGAAGCCGTGCGCCGCAAGCCCTACAGCGTGATCCTTCTTGACGAGGTTGAGAAAGCGCACCCCGATGTGTTCAACGTGCTGCTGCAGGCGCTCGATGATGGCCGAATGACCGATGGCCAGGGTCGAACGGTGGACTTCCGAAATACCGTGATTGTCATGACATCCAATCTCGGTTCGCATGACATTCAGCGTCTTGCGGGCGAGGATCCCGACCTCATTAAGGAGGCCGTGATGGGGGAGGTCCGTAAGCACTTCCGACCGGAGTTCATCAATCGGATCGACGAGATCGTGGTGTTCCATGCGCTGGGCCGTGATCACATTCGCCACATCGCCCGGATCCAGCTCGCTCGCCTCGAAAAACGCCTGGCCGATCGCGAGATGACGCTCTCTGTCACCGATACTGCGCTCGATGAAGTGGCCAAGGTCGGCTTTGATCCGCTCTACGGCGCGCGCCCCCTCAAGCGCGCTATTCAGCAGCACATCGAAAACCCGGTGGCACGGCTGGTTCTCGAGGGACGCTTTGGTCCCAACGACGAAATCCCGGTCGATTTTGTGAACGGCGAATTCCGCTTCGGTCGCATCGTTCACTAGCGGTCCCCGCGCGGTTTCCACCGCGCGCTTTGCGTTCACGCGTCTGCGGGCTTGCGTCGCAGCAAGTCCGAGCTCGATCGCTGATTGCGGTCCAGCCGCCCCCTTCTTACTCTCGCTTCTCGTATCACCGCACACATCAGTGTGTGGCGATGCGAAGCCCCGCTGATCTCGCGATCACAGGGTTTCGTCGTCGTCCGGCGCGCACGGACGACATCACTCAACGAGATGGAGAGCAACAAATGTCAACAGCACTCAAAAACTTCTGGCAGGACGAGTCCGGTGTCACGGCGATCGAGTATGGCTTGATTGCCGGACTGTTGGCGGTCGTGGTCATCGCTGCCGTGACCGCAGCCGGGGGTAACCTCAACGCGATCTTCTCGCTAGTTTGCAACAAGCTGAACGGTGCGGTGACCGCAGGCGGCGACACGGCCGTAGGCTGCCCGGCCTGATCGGGTTGGTCTCGGGCATGCGGCGCATCGGGTTCCGTGGGAAGCGGTTCGAACGCTTCCGGGCTGGTTGTTGATGGCGTTCGATCTCTGGATGGTTCGGCTCGGGCAGTTGGGCTTTGCTCTGTTGCTTGCGGCCAGTTGCGTGAGCGACTGGCGCAGCCGACGCATTCCCAACGTGCTGACCGTTGCCGGGCTGTTCGGTGCGTTGGCCTTTCACGGACTCGCACCGGGTGGGGCAGGGTTGTTCGACCCCTACCTGCCCGGTGGCCTGGGGCTGAAGGCATCCCTCCTCGGTGCCGGCGTCGCACTTGTGCTGCTGCTGCTTCCCTATTCACGCGGCTGGATTGGTGCGGGCGACACCAAGCTGATGGCAGCCGTCGGGGGATTCGTGGGCCTCGCTGCACTGCCCGCGGTTCTGCTGGGGGTGATGCTCTCGGCCGGTGTGCTGGCTCTGATTTACGCATTGCTCGATCGCGAGCTTCGATCAGCGGGAGCGCGTATCGCTGGCTGGATGCGATGGCCACTGATGACTCCGAGCGATGTGAGCGGTCATCAGGCCGAAGCGTTCCTCGCGCCAGCGCCGCGCCTGCCGATGGCGCTTGCCATTGCATCCGGGGTCGCAGGATTCGCGCTCGCTGCTTATTTCAATCTGCTCGGCTAGCGCCGGGCTGGACAGGTGTTGATACATGGATATGACTGAACTCGATCGTGCAGGTGCCCTGCCCAACCCGAATCCGCCCGTGGGCCGGCCACGGTCGCCGCTCACTATCGATGACACCGGATTAGCGCCTGGCTGGTTGAACCAGCTCGTGCTGCGGCATCTGTATGTCGCGGGCGATATTGATTGTGCGGGGCTGTCGGCACGGCTGCTGCTCCCCATCCGCCTGTTGGACACATTGATCGGGAAGTTGCGAATGGCCAAATTGATTGAACCTGTAGGCGGCAACCGTTCATCATCGCAGTGGACATTCGCACTGACCGACAGCGGCCGTACCCACGCGGCGCAAGCGCTGTCAGATAGTCGTTATGTCGGCCCCGCACCAGTGAGTCTGGACGACTATCGCCGTCAACTGGCCTCGCGGGCGCTGCCCCAGCCTACCGCATGCGGCGGGCGCCCGCTGACCGATGCGTTCGAGAGCCTCGCGCTCGACGACTCCATGATGGAGCAGCTTGGCATTGCCCTTGCCTCACAAAGAAATTTCGTGGTTCATGGTCCGCCGGGTAGCGGGCGGTCAAGCGTGGTGGGCCAGTTGGCTGCGATCTCGCGAGGCATTGTCTGGGTGCCGCACGCCGTGCTCGCAGGCGACCAGGTGGTGCGAATTTTCGATGGCGGTTTGCATGAACCGGTTGATGGGGCAATCGCACCCGACCCGCAGACGCCAGCCGAGCTGTTGAAGGTTTCGGCAGGGGACTTCGCTGATGATCGACGTTGGGTGGCCTGTCGGGAGCCCGTGGTGCGGGTCAACGGGGCGATGGGTCGACAGGCGCTGACTGGCCGGAAAATTCATGATGATCACTCGATCGAGGCACCGGTCGCGGTGAAGGCGTCACCGGGTACCCTGATTGTCGATGATGCAAGCGCTGCAGGTCGCGGTTTCGGGCCAACGCTGCGCCGCCTACACGATGCAATTGAGCGCGGCGCTGATCAGGTGACGCGCCGGGATGGTCAGGTGATCGACTTCCCGATCAGGTTGCGATTGGTGACCGTTGAGTCCCATCCCCCGGCTCGCCGCGGGTTTCAGCGGCGCGGCGCGCGCCTGGCGCATGCCGTGGCACTTGGGCCACTCTCGGTGCATGCCTATCGGCGTGCAATGCAACTCGCGGCGCGCAAACACGGACTCCGTTGCGATATCCAAGCCGAGGATGCCCTGCTTGCCCAGCACCGGGAAGGGGAGGGGGTCGGCCGGCTGGCGGCTGTCCCTGATGCGTTGTTTGGCCGAATCGCCGATCGGTTGCTCTGGCAGGGGGGGCCGCCTGTCGTCGATCAGACACAGATCGACTGGGCCTGGCAGCAGCTCTTCGGGCGCGCGCCTGTCGGGGAGGGGCGATGATCGCGCGCGCTGGCTGGTGGATGCTTGGGGTTTCATTGTCTGCAGGCGCGCTCGCAACCCTGCTCGCCTCGGCGTGGCTTGGCGAACAACGCGCCGACAATGGTCTCCCGGTGGTGGTTGCAAACCGGGACATTTCCGCGGGACAGGTGCTTGATCCTGCGCTGCTCGACGTGGTCAAGTGGCCGCGTGGGGCGGTGCCTCAGGGGGCATTGGCTGATCCGGCGCTGCTCGTGGGGCGCGTGCCCCGGACCGCGCTGGTGCGGGGCGAACCGGTACTGGCTGCCAAGCTCACGCCCGAGGGATCACGGGGCGGCCTGGCCGCGGTGATCGCGCCGGGTCATCGCGCCATCACGGTTCGAGTCAATGAGGTGATCGGCGTGGCCGGGTTCGCGCTGCCGGGTAACTTCGTTGATGTGCTGGTGAGCGCGCAGGATGATTCACAGGGCGCGCGAATGGTGTCGAGGATTGTGCTCGAGCGCATCCTGGTGCTTGCCATCGCACAGGAAGCGACGCGTGATGAAACCCGCCCAAAAGTGGTGAGTGCCGTGACGCTCCAGGTGACGCCACAAGAGGCAGAGCGATTGGATCTCGCGCGCAATATCGGTCAGCTCTCGCTTGCGCTGCGCAACCAGGGGGATTCGATATCGGCTGCGGGGCGCGGCGTCTCGCGGGCTGAGCTCCTCGGGCTCAACGAGACGAAGGCCTCGCCGCCGGTTGTGTCCGAGAGTCGCCCTCCGCTCCTCGCCCCTGTTCGGGCGAGTCACAGTACGCCGGCCGCTGAGCGGTCGACCACCGGTCTGCCTGATCTGCAGGTGGAGGTCATTCGCGGCCTCCTGAAATCGACTGCCACGTTCAACCTTAAGGAGGTCGCTCTTGAGCGATGATCTGATGAGCCGCCGCAAGTGGCTGTGGGGTGCCGTCGCGTTAGGCGCCCCGTCTCTGGCCACCGCGCAGCGCGCAGGACCGGCGCCTGTCACCGCGCCAGCGGCGCGCACTGCCCCTCGCCGGGCACCGCTTGAGCGAACCCGGATCGGTCCTCCCATTACGCTGGTGGCGGGCAAATCCACGCTGTTGCACCTTGACTCGACGATTGAACGTCTGTCGGTCGGCAATCCTGCGGTTGCCGACGTGACCCTGATCAGCCCGGTCGAGCTGTATCTGCTTGGCAAGACCTTTGGTACGACCAACCTCATTCTGTGGCGGGAAGACGGGCCGACGACCATCATCGATCTCTCGGTCAGTCTTGATACCCAGGCGCTGCGCGAGCGGTTGCGCGCGCTGTTGCCCGGCGAAACCGGCATCACTGTGGAAGCAGCGGCCGACTCGGTGGTGTTGAGTGGCGTTGTGAGTAGCGCGATGCGCGCCGAGCAGGCTGCTGCGATTGCTGATGCGTTCGTTCGCAGTGTGGGAAGGGGCCTGGTGATGCCGGTCGGTGCGGGCGATGGTCGAATGGCGGCAGGGCAGACTGCGCAGGTGACATGGGCGCCGGTCGCGCCGGCTGCCTCCGGGGCGGGTGATGCTTCGCTTCGGCCACGGGTGGTCAACCTGCTGCAGATATCGCAACCCCAACAGGTGATGCTCGAGGTCAAGGTGGCCGAGGTCTCGAAGACGCTGCTCGATCAGCTGGGGGCCCGCTTTGAAGGCTCGCGTTTGAACGGTGACTGGCGATACAGCATCCTCAGTCAATTTCTGTCGGGTTCGGGCGGGCTGCTTGGCGTTCGCTCGCCGGGCGGTGATGAACTTCGACTGGATGCCGAACGACGCGATGGCCTGATCAAGATTCTGGCCGAGCCCAACATTGTGGCGATCAGTGGCCATGAAGCGAGTTTTCTTGCTGGCGGAAAGATTTTCATACCGGTGGCGCGGGCCAATGCGGCCACTGGCGCCAACACCGTGACGCTTGAAGAAAAGGAGTTTGGTATCGGGCTCAAGTTCATGCCCACGGTGCTCGACGGCGGTCGCATTCACCTGCGCGTCTCGCCCGAGGTGTCCGAACTTTCGCAGACCGGTTCGCCCTTCGTGAGCGTAGGTGGAACCACCTCGATCCTGCCCAGTTTCACGCTGCGCCGCGCGCAGACCGCGGTGCAACTCGCCGATGGTCAGAGTCTCGCAATCGCCGGCCTGATTCGCAGCAACGTGAACGAAAGCATCAAGCGGCTTCCCTGGCTGGGGGATATTCCGGTGCTGGGTGCGCTCTTCCGTAGCGCTGAGTTTCAGGCGGATCAATCCGAGCTGATGTTCGTGGTGACGCCGAGGCTGGTGGGCGCGGTGGCAGCCCCAATCGCCCTACCCACTGACTCGTTCACGCCCCCTAACCGAACCGAGTTCTTTGGCGAGGGGCGGCTGGAGGGAAGCGGTCATCCGGCATTACCGGCCACACCGTGGCGTGATCCCGTGGGGTCCGAAGTAACGCCCGCGCGCGATTGATTGACCCCGGCAGTAACACTCAGGAGAGAGCAATGCGGAAAAAGCATTTTTCAGTGCTGCTGGTAGCGGCTGCGCTGGTTGGTTGTGCCGGGATCGATGTGGGTGTGATGCCTGCCCCGAGCCCCACCCGTGACGCCTTTGGAGATGCCGTGCGCCAGGCCAGAGCCCGCCAGATCATTGATCCCGATGCCGCGCGTCGCGCACCTGCGCACGCCGGTCTCGATGGACCCGCTGCAGTGAGCGCCTGGCGCCGCTATCAGGAGAGCTTTCAGGCACCCCCGCCGTCGTTCGAGATATTTGGGGTGGGTGCTGCGGCGCGTTGATGCGGCAGACCGTGAGCAACCGTTGGCGACGCGGCCGGTGCCTGCAGCGGGGCGCAGTGGCAGTGCTGTTTTCGCTTGCGCTACCGGTTGTGATCGGGTTGGCGGCGCTTGCCATTGATGTCAGCCGACTGGTGGTGGTGAGGGCTGAGCTGCAGTCGGCAGCCGATGCATGTGCGCTTGCTGCGGTGTCGCAACTGCGTTCGACCACCGCAAGCACATCGCAGTTGCTGCGGGCGGAGGCGCATGGCCTTGCCTTGAGCGATGCGCTCGCCCAGAGCATCTCCGGTGATGCGCGGCCCGCCGATTCGCTTAACCGGTTCGATTTTCAGTCGCAGCAACTGAACGGATCAATGCTGGCCGTGCGATTTTCGGGCAGTGCGTCCGGGCCCTGGCGAGCTGCCTCGGCCAGTAGCGGGAGCATTTCTCATGTCCAGTGCTCGGCCGATGGTGGCCAGATTCCGCTCTACCTGGCGGGCGTGGTTGGGGTCCGACAGGTGTTTCCCGTGACGGCGCGCGCGGTGGCGGCGCTTGCGCCCAGTCAGGTGAATTGCGCGTTTCCCATGGCGCTATGCAAGGCGCCGGGTACGCGCGCGAATTCCAGCAAGCCTTTCGGCCTCCAGGTGGGTGACTGGATGCGCGAGCCGAGCTCAAAGGGGACCAACCGTTATGACGGGGCGGGAAATTTCGGCTGGGTCGATTTCGATCCACCCGGTGGCGGCGCAGAACAGCTGCAAGAGCTGATTGCCGGCCGAGGCAGCTGCTCACTCGAACTCGGCCGCAAGGTCGGCGAGAGCGGCGCGAAAAGCAGCGTCTACGATGCCTGGAACTCACGCTTCGGGCTCTATGGTAGCGGTGGCCCGACCCCGGCAGCGAGTCCGGGCGATTTGTCGGGATATGCCTACACCACCAAGACCTGGCCCGATGGGCGCAACGCCTATTCGGGTACGGCAAAAGGTAAGGCTGCGGGCACGCCAAACTTTCTCGCGAGTCGCGCGGGTTTCGCGCCCTATCAGGGCAACAGTGCGTCCGGTGTCAATGCCAAATACTCGACCAATTGGTCCTCTGCAGACCGTCGTGCGCAGGGCCGCGAGCGCCGGCTGGTGGTAGTGCCGATCGTGGATTGTGCGGTCTGGGATTCGAGCGGCAGCGCGCAACCGGTGATTGAGGGCTGGGGCTGCGCGCTTCTTCTGAGCCCGATCGCGACTTCCGGCAGCAGTGGGCCGGGCCAGGCAGAGTTCCTGGGGCTCGCAAGCGATCTGGGGTCACCTTGCGCAAGCAACGGGCTGCCCGGCAGCAGCTTGTCTGCGGGCCCACTTGTGCCGGTGCTGGTCGAATGACGACGCGCGTCCGTGCACGTGAGCGGGGGGGGGCGACGATTGAACTTGCCGTCATCCTCGGATTGTTGGCCTCACTTGTTCTGGGCATCGTTGAACTCTCAAGAGCCACCCAGCAGTTCGCCACGCTGAGCGGCGCAGCCCGCGCGGCGGCGCGGCTTGCTTCAGCCAATGCCTCGCCAGAGGGGATCGCGAGCGCCCAATGTCTGGCCGTCTACGGCAGGGCGCTCGAGAGTTGCGTTGGCAATTCGGCTGCCACTCCGTTGTTGCCCGGCTTGTCAACGCGGCATGTGTTGATCAGCGTTCCTGCCGATCTTCGTGATGCCTCGGGCGCGCTGGTTCACGCGGCAACGCCGGGGCTGGCCTCGATTCAGGCGCGCGCCGCCGATGGCAGCAGCGCTGGAACGCTTGATCTCCTCACGGTGACCGTGGGCCCCCCCGGTGCGCGCTACCGGTTTGTTCCGCTGATGCCGGCGTGGATGCCGTCGTTTGAATTTGCGCCCATCAGTGTCAGCATGGCGATGGCGGGTCACTGACATGCGCCGCCTCCGCAGTCGTCAGCACGGGGCAAGCCTCGTTGAAATTACCCTGTCGATTCTGATCCTGGCGGTCCTGTTGACGCTCTTTGTCGATGTGTCGCGCTGGCTCCATGCCTGGAGCGCTGCGGGTGAAGCCACCCGGTTGGGGGCGCGGCTGGCGGCCTTGTGCGAACGTGGGGCGGACGGGGAGCAGGCGATCCGCGAGCAGATGCGTCTGTGGCTACCAGATCTCTCCCGTGAGCGTGCGGCAAGCGTGATCCGCATCAGCTATGAGAATCCCGCGGGAAGCCCCTCGGCTTCATGCGATGCCAGCAGTTGCCGCCAGGTCAGCGTCTGGCTGGAGGGCCACGCGATCGATGCACTGGGCGGGTTGGTTCCCGGTGGCCGACTGCCGCTTCCAGCGATGCGCGCGAGTGTGGTCCGAGAAAGTCTTCAATCCCGCACCGGTGGGTGCGCGCCCGTTCGATGAAAGGCACGACGATGTCCATTTCTGTCCGTGTGGTTGGCGTTGACCCGCAGCACCTGAGCCGCATCGCGGCTGCACTTCCCGGCGAATCGGAATCGCTCACGCTTCGGACCATGACCGGTGGCGCACTGGAGGCGGCTGGAGAGGTTCAGCGGGATCCGCCCGATCTGCTGGTGCTCGATGCGCCTGCACTTGACGAGGCC
>CAMBZS010000046.1 GCA_945872335.1 Bordetella parapertussis
CCGGTGGGCAGATCAAGCAGGTTGTAGTCGCCCTGGGCGTCGCTCAGCGCCTGCGGCTCGCCCGCGTCGGGCCTGCCGTTACGATTCGTGTCGGCAAATACCTTCCAGCCACCCAGGCCCGATTCGTTGGCTTGGCTCGTGCCGTCACCGTTCAGGTCTTCGAACACCCGCCCCGTGACCGATTGCTTTGGCGCGTCGTTATCGATCACACGCAGCGTGAGCGTGTTGGCATTCGCGGCATAGCTTCCCGTCTTGACCGCGGCGCTGACGGTCACCGTCTTGGTGGGCTCTACCTGCTGATCGTCGGGCCCTGCGGCGATGGTCACCGTCTGAGCGGTATTCCAATTCGTTGGACTGAAGGTGACCAGCGCTTCTGGTGTGGGCGCAGCCGCACTTCCGAAACCGAGTTCGCTCGGCTGGCCACTGGTCAGTCCGATCGTGATGTTACCGGCTGGCGCCGAGTCGAGAACCACCGAAACCGCCAGGGTGAGTCCCTCGGTCACCACCGAGTCTGCGGCGAGCAGCGTGATGCCAGGGGCTTGAGTAACGCTGACTTCCTTATCGGCGAAGATGATTTTTTCAACGCGGGTGAGCGTAAAGACACTGTCCTGAACATAACCCTGGCTCAACTGCGAGCCTGCGACAGGATTGGCGCGCACGGTCGTGGTCGCGCCGACCGTTGAGACTTCGTACATCGCAGAAGGCCCGAACAGGAGCAGCGCATCGTCACCCGCGCCGCCGTCGATCTCGTCCTGCCCCCAGAGCGTCACGAACAGTTCGGACTGCTCGGTACCGACCAGGTTCTGGCGGGTGTGCCGGTTGTCATCGCCCGAGGTGCCGAAGCGGATTACCCGGTTGTCCGATGAGGCGCCGAGGGTCACCGTGTCATTGCCGGGATCGCCAGCGTCGGGAAGGAACGCCAGGCTCTCAACATTCGTGAAGACCTGGACGCCACGGTGGTAGTCATTGAAATCGAGAATATTTTCGGGGGTGGGTGCCACTGCAATCAGCAGTGTGACGCCGCCGGTTGTCTGGATGTCAAAGGTATTGCGCTTGGCGAGCACCACCGCAGTGTCCACGCCGCCTGCGCCGTCGATCAAGCCGCTGCCGCCCCGGCTGTCGATGACATCTGCGCCATCCGTGCCAACGATCCTCTCGTAGCCGAAATCCTGTTCTTCAAGCGACTGGCCGAAAATCGGGCTGATTTCGGGGGATGGGGGGAGGTCAAGCGCGCCGCTGAGGGTTTCAATGCGTTCGACATTAACAAGGCGGGTGGTCTTGAACGCGTATGCGTCAGCGTTATAGCCGCCGGTGACTGCTGTGATCCCCGCTACCGATTCAATGGTGAGCGCGTCAGCGGCCACACGGAAAATCACGGCATCCGTTCCCGCACCACCGTCAATCAGGTCCGCACCGCCAGCGGGATCCAGGCGGTTATTGCCGCTGTTTTGGGCGCCACCCGGGAAAACATCACTCGAAGCGGTACCCGTCCAATCTGCCGGGGCGACCACAAACCGGGA
Source organism: Bordetella parapertussis (assembly GCA_945872335.1). Classification (GTDB taxonomy): domain Bacteria; phylum Pseudomonadota; class Gammaproteobacteria; order Burkholderiales; family Burkholderiaceae_E; genus SYIM01. The sequence goes on from CAMBZS010000046.1 coordinate 1,521, forward strand.
GGGCGGCGCACTGACCGCCAGTTCGAAGAGGGCCACCTCGGGAGAGTCCGGGCCGGCCTTGACCCTGACCAGGTAGGAACCCGCGCCAAACTCGGTCAGCGCAATCGAAACATCTTCGCCGGTGCGGAGGCTTTCAATGATCTGATCGCCGCGCAACAGTTCGAGCACGAAGGTCTGGCTATCCGACATGTCGATCATCGGATCGAAATTGAGGTCTAACTTCTCGTTCGGGGAGACAGAAAAGGAATAGGTTGAAACAAAGCTGGCCAATTCTGCGTCCGAGAACACGGCACCGATCACCCGGTCGCCGACCGCGATCGGCGTGGCCTGCGTAGCCTCGCCCGGCTCGGCGGGGGGCGCAGGGTAGACAATCGTGATTGGTGAAACGGTGGTGGCAATGGAGTACGCCACTGCGCTCTGGAATGTCTCACCGGGTGTGAGGGCCAGAAAGACCGATCCTGGCTGCTCAACCGTGAGTGTGATGTCGTTGTTCTGATCGGTCAGATCCCGACCCGTCAGGAATTCACCGCTAGGCCCGTAGACCGCGGCATAGATCGGCTTGCTGCCCACAGCCGGCGTCTGGCCGAGCAGGACCGCAAAGCTGACGGTTGATGCCGCTTCAATGTCGACATAAAACCAGTCTTCATCGTCGGAACTTTCAACCTTCCCGGCCATCGGCGCGTCCGCTCCGGCTGTCAACGGGTCGGCGTAATAGTCGTTGGGCTCCTGTTCATTACCCGGGGCGGCGTAGGCGAACCAGTTGGCGGTGAAGGCGTAGGCGGTCTCGACGGGAGCGCCGCCCAGGCCGTCCTCAGAGAAGGGCATGTCCGATTCGCCGATGGCTGCCGACACCCGGATATACACGCCGTCCGCGACGTCGTCCGCGTAAAAAAGCAGTGTCCCGTCACCCTGTACGGTCTGGGTGCTGCCGTCGACTGGCATTCCGTCGAGTGCAAACTGCGTCAGTTCAAAACGCGTTGCGCCACCGTCATCGGCTGAAAAATTCAGCTCGATCAGCCCGGGGGCTGCAGGCATGAACCGGAAAAAATCAATATCGAAGGTACTGCTCAGGTGTGCCGACTGCTTGGCACCGAATTCGGATTCGGAAATACCGGCAAAAAGTTCGTCATTCGGCTCAAGCTCAACCACTGAGGCGGGCACCGCAGACATCGTTGACTCCTGGGGGTCTGGAAGCCGGCGATGTGCCGGCAGGAAGGTGGGTGGGTTGGGCTGAGCGCACAGCCAGGAAAGCCCCGGACAACACTTAGATGGCTGTCACCGGGTGCTTTGCCGGCTTGTTACGGCCCGCACAAAAAACTTCTGGAACACATGACATGCGCGTGCCATGCGGTGTGGAGCCTGACGAAGCGCTCCGGTGAAGTCAACAAAAATCGGTATTGACGTTTTTTGGCACTGATTTGGGTGACCCCTTTGCGCAGGCGCCCGAATCGCCGAAATGACGAGACACATGGCGCTAGCCGGTGCCTTGAGGTACCTTCGAACCCCATGAAAACTGTCACATTCCGCAAGCCTGCGGGTCAGGGCAAGGGCAGGCAGGTGAGTCCGGCAAGCCAGGCGCGACTGGCCGAACTGATCACCGATTCCCCGCTCCGGCGCGACCTGCTGATCGAGTACCTGCATCGGATTCAGGATGCCGAGGGCTGTCTGCCGCAGGGGCTGCTCGCTGCGCTTGCGCAGGCGATGAAGCTGTCGCAGGTTGAGGTGTTCGAGGTGGCAAGCTTCTATCACCACTTCGATCTGGTGGCCGATGACGAGCCGCGTCCGCCTGCGCTCACGGTTCGGGTGTGCGATTCGCTGTCGTGTGAGATTGCGGGTGCAGCCACGCTGATCGAGCGGCTGCAGGCGCTGGTCGGTGCCGAGGTGCGGGTGCAATCGGTGCCTTGCGTGGGACGTTGCGCGCAGGCGCCGGTGGCGGTGGTCGGGCGTCTCCCGCTTCCTCAGGCAAACGTGGATGCGGTGATCGCCCACGCGAAGGGGGACTCCCGCGAGTGTCAGATGCCCACAGGCCAGCCGGCTGGCGGGGATCGGAGCGAAGCGATTCCTGCACCGCCGCCCGGCGCGTGGCCGGTCCTGCAGTCCCTGATCGATGGCGCGGCCCAGCCGGCCGATGTCATGACGCGGCTTGAATCGTCGGCCCTGCGCGGAATGGGCGGGGCGGGTTTTCCGGCGGGTCGGAAGTGGCGCATCGTCGCGGGTTTTCACGGCCCTCGAATGCTGGTGGTCAATGCGGACGAGGGCGAGCCCGGCACTTTCAAGGACCGCTTCTGGCTGGAGTGCGAGCCTCGGCGCTTTCTGGAGGGCATGCTGATTGCTGCCTGGGCAGTGGGCTGCGAAACCTGCGTGATTTACCTGCGCGACGAATATGCTGGCGTGCGCGCGCTGCTTGAGCGCGAAATCGCAGCGCTTCACGCGGCGCCCCCGCTGCGGTGGTCGCTGCCTGCGATTGAATTGCGGCGAGGGGCGGGGGCCTATGTGTGTGGCGAAGAGAGCGCGTTGATCGAATCGATCGAAGGCAAGCGCGGCATGCCACGGCTCCGTCCGCCGTATGTGGCTGAAGTGGGACTCCACGGCCGCCCGACCCTTGCACATAACGTCGAAACGCTTGCCTGGGTTCCGATCATCCTGCATCAGGGCGCAGCGTGGTTCGCGGCGCACGGTCGTCGCGGGCGCAAGGGCCTGCGCTCGTTTTCGGTGTCGGGGCGGGTGCGCGAACCAGGCGTAAAAATCGCACCGGCCGGTATCAGCCTGCATGAGCTCATCGCCGAATATTGCGGCGGCATGGCGGAGGGCCATTCGCTCGCGGCCTTTTTGCCTGGCGGCGCCTCGGGAGGGATTCTGCCGGCTTCGCTGGCCGATGAGCCGCTCGATTTCGACACGCTTCAGCCGCATGGTGCGTTCATCGGTTCCGCTGCCGTGATTGTGCTGTCGCAGCAGGATGATCTGCGCCGCGCTGCGCAGAACCTGATGCGTTTCTTCCGGCTCGAGTCCTGCGGCCAGTGCACCCCGTGCCGGGTCGGGACTGCCAAGGCGGTGACGCTGATGGATGCGCCGACATGGAACGAACCGCTTTTGCGCGAGCTGTCGCAAACCATGATCGATGCGTCGATCTGTGGTCTGGGTCAGGCAGCGCCTAACCCGGTGCTGTCGCTCTTCCGGCATTTTCCGAAAGTTGTCCGCTGATGAACGCAAGGGACGCTTCAATGGCCCCGCTACCCGCGGTGATCGCCTTCGAACTCGATGGCCGAGCAGTCGAAGCGCGCGCGGGCGAAACATTGTTTCAAGTCGCGCGCCGCCATGGCATCGACATTCCCCACCTCTGCTATCGCGATGGCCTGCGAGCCGACGGCAACTGCCGCGCCTGCGTGGTCGAGATCGAGGGCGAGCGCGTGCTCGCCCCCTCCTGCTGTCGCGCACCAACGCCCGGCGCCAGAGTCCATACCGGAAGCGACCGCGCCCGGGCCGCACAGAAAATGGTGCTCGAGCTGCTGCTGTCTGACATGCCTGAGGCGACGCATCGTGAAGACTCTGAACTGAATCAGTGGGCTGCGAGGATGGGGGTGGGTACGCCACGCTTTGCATCGCGCGAGCAGCCGGTGTCGGATGTGAGTCATCCGGCGATCGCGGTCAATCTCGATGCCTGCATCCAGTGCGGCCGCTGCGCGCGTGCTTGCCGGGAGGAGCAGGTCAATGACGTGATCGGCTACGCGTGGCGGGGCGATGCCGCGAAGATCGTCTTCGATCTGGACGACCCGCTCGGCGCCTCCACCTGCGTGGGCTGCGGTGAGTGCGTGCAGGCCTGCCCGACCGGCGCGCTGATGCCCAAGCTCCTGGGCGCTGCGGCCTCGCGCGTGGCCGATGATGCGTTTCTCGCCGCATCGGCGATCGCCCCGCGACGCGCGGAAAAGTCGGTCGACTCGGTCTGTCCCTATTGCGGCGTCGGATGTCAGCTTACCTATCATGTGAGCGGCAACCGGGTCATTCATGTGGAAGGCCGACCTGGGCCCGCCAACCAGTCGCGACTGTGCGTCAAGGGCCGGTTCGGATTCGACTATGTCAGCAGCCCCGACCGCCTCACCGTGCCACGCATCCGGCGCGCTGATGCGCCCAAGCGTCTGGATACCGATCGTGTGCCCGCCAACTGGCAGGATTCATTCCGCGAGGCAACCTGGGATGAGGCGTTGGGTCTGGTGGCGGCAAAAATTGCCGAGATTCGGGATCGGAACGGGCCCGATGCGCTCGCTGGCTTCGGTTCGGCCAAGGGCTCGAACGAAGAGGCCTATCTGTTTCAGAAGCTGATCCGCACCGGGTTCGGTACCCACAACGTCGACCACTGCACGCGGCTCTGTCATGCGTCGAGCGTGGCGGCGCTCCTGGAGGGCATTGGGTCAGGCGCGGTGTCGAATCAGGTCGCCGATGTGGGTGAGGCCGAGGTCATTTTTGTGATCGGTGCCAATCCCACCGTCAATCACCCGGTCGCCGCCACCTGGATCAAGAATGCGGTGAAGGCGGGCGCCAAGCTGATCGTGGCCGATCCGCGCCGAAACGGTCTTGCGCGTTTTGCCACGCATATGCTGCAGTTTCGTGCCGACACCGATGTGGCCATGCTGAACGCGATGCTGCATGTGATCATCGAGGAAGGGTTGGTTGATCAGGCGTTCGTGTCGGCGAGAACCAGCGGGTTTGACGAACTGCGCGAGGCAGTTCGCGACACTTCGCCCGAGGCCATGGCGCCCATCTGCGGCATCGACGCTGCGACCCTTCGCGAGGTGGCAAGGCTCTACGCCACCAGTCGCGCGTCGATGATTCTCTGGGGCATGGGGGTCTCGCAGCACACGCACGGCACCGACAACGCCCGTTGTCTGATTGCAATTGCGCTCGCCACCGGTCATATCGGCCGGCCTGGCACGGGGCTTCATCCGCTTCGTGGACAGAACAATGTTCAGGGTGCGTCGGACGCGGGCCTCATCCCCATGATGCTCCCCGACTACCAGCGGGCGGGCACCGAGCGCGTGGTTCGCGCATTCGAGGATTTCTGGGCGCAGCCGCTGTCGCGCGCCCCTGGGCTGACGGTGGTCGAGATCATCAATGCCGCGCACGCGGGGCAGATCCGCGGGATGTACATCCTGGGCGAGAACCCCGCCATGTCAGACCCCGATCTGTCGCATGCGCGCGAGGCGCTGGCGTCGCTCGAATTTCTGGTGGTCCAGGATATTTTCCCGACCGAAACCGCCTGGCTCGCAGACGTGATCCTGCCCGCCTCGGCGCATGCCGAAAAGACCGGCACGTTTACCAATACCGACCGGCTGGTCCAGCTCGGGCGCGCAGCGCTTGCCCCCCCGGGGCAGGCGAGGCAGGATCTTGCGATCATTGTGGATCTTGCGAAGCGGCTGGGGCTGGCCTGGCACTACACGCATGCGCGAGAGGTGTTCGAGGAAATGCGCGGCTGCATGCCTTCGCTTGCAGGCATCAGCTGGGCGCGCCTCGAGCGCGAGGGCGCGGTGATCTATCCGTGCGCGGGCGACGACGACCCCGGCGAGGCGGTGGTGTTCACCGATCACTTTCCGACTGAAAACGGGCGTGCGCGCTTCGTACCCGCCACGCTTCGATTTGCCGATGAATTGCCCGATACCGACTATCCGCTGGTCCTGATTACCGGGCGCGAGCTTGAACACTGGCATACCGGATCGATGACGCGACGGGCGCAGGCGCTCGATGCCATTGCACCGGAGCCCACGGTCTCGATGCATCCGGAGGTGCTGACCCGGCTTGGGCTTGCGCCTGGAGATCTGGCGGTCGTCCGCTCGCGGCGCGGCCAGATCAGGCTTCGCGTGCGCGCCGATGCAGGGCTGGCACGCAGCGATGTGTTCATTCCGTTTGCTTATGCCGAGGCCGCCGCCAACGCACTCACCAACCCTGCGCTGGATCCGGCGGGCAAGATTCCCGAACTCAAATACTGCGCGGTCAGGGTGGAGCCTTCGGGCGCCCACGCCTGACACCCGCCGTGCTGATTCCCGGTGGGTGAGCATGTTGTCAGCACAGGGGTTCGGCTAGACTGACGCCCGGCCTGGACAGGTCGCCGCGATGGGGAGAAACAACATGACAACAAGCAACGAACTTGAATTTGCACGCGCCCGCAAGGTGCTGGTCGGTGGCGTCAACTCGGCGGTGCGCGCCTTCCGTGCGGTGGGCGGCACGCCACGATTCATTGCGCGCGCCGAGGGCGCCTACATGTGGGATGTTGAGGGCAAGCGCTACATCGACTACCTCGGATCGTGGGGGCCGATGATCGCCGGTCATTCGCATCCGCATGTGATTGCAGCCGTGCAGCAGGCGGCTGTGCGTGGGCTTTCTTATGGCGCCCCGAACGTGATGGAAAGCGAGCTCGCCGAACGGCTTTGCGCCCTCTTTCCCCAAGTGGAGCGGGTGCGTTTTACCAGCTCCGGCACCGAGGCTGCGATGTCGGCGATCCGCCTGGCACGTGGCTATACCAAGCGCGATCGCATCATCAAGTTCGAGGGCTGCTATCACGGCACGGCGGACAGCCTGCTGGTGAAGGCGGGATCGGGTGCGCTTGCCTTCGGCACGCCGAGCTCGGCGGGCGTTCCCGCTGATCTTGCCCAGCACACCCTCGTCGCCCAATACAACGATCTGGCGAGCGTCGAGGCGTTGTTTGCCGCCCATCCTGACAGTGTCGCCTGCGTCATGGTCGAGCCCATGCCCGGCAACATGAACCTGATCCGGCCGGCGCCTGGCTTTCTTGAAGGGTTGCGCACGCTCTGTACGCGTCACGGCGCGCTCCTCATCTTTGACGAGGTGATGAGCGGGTTTCGGGTGGCGCTCGGCGGTGCACAGGAGGTGGTCGGCATCCGGCCCGACATGAGTGCATTCGGTAAGGTGATCGGTGGCGGGATGCCTGTGGGTGCAATTGGCGGGCCGGCTGCGATCATGGAGATGATGGCGCCGCTCGGGCCGGTGTATCAGGCGGGCACGCTGTCGGGCAATCCCATCGCGATGGCGGCGGGTCTGGCCACGCTCGATCTCATTTCCGCGCCCGGATTTTTCGCAACGCTTCATGCGCGTTGTGGCCAGCTCGTCGACGGGCTCAATGCGGCCGGTCGCGAGGCAGGGGTGCCCTTCAGCGCCCAGCACCAGGGCGGTATGGCAGGGCTTTATTTTCGCGCGACGCCCCCCAGCAGTTTCGCTGAAGCCCAGCAGCAGGATCTGGATCGTTTCAAGCGCTTCTATCACCTGATGCTGGATGAGGGGGTGTATCTGCCACCGTCACCGGTGGAAGCGTTCTTCTTCTCGAGCGTGCATAGCGACGACGATATTGCGCACACGGTGGCCGCGGCGCGGCGCTCGCTTGCAGCGGTGGCCTAGGCCGGATAGATGCCGGGCGCCGGAAACGGTGCGGCGCCCACACCCAGTGCTTCTTCAATGCGCAGCGCCTCGTTCCATTTCGCCATCCGTTCGGAGCGCGCAAAGCTTCCGACCTTCAGTTGCGGCACGCCCCAGCCTACGGCCAGGTGAACGATGCTCACGTCTTCGGTTTCGCCCGAGCGTGCTGACACGATGGCGCCCCAGCCTTCGGCCTGCGCCGCGCGCCACGCGGCAAGGGTCTCCGAGACGGTTCCGATCTGATTGGGTTTGAGCAGTGCCGCGTTGCAGCAGCCGCTTCGCGCAGCCGCGCGGATTCGGGCGGCGTCGGTTACCAGAAAATCGTCGCCCACGATCTGCACGCGTGCGCCGCAGCGCGCGGTAAACGCACGCATGCCCTCGACATCGTTTTCGGCGAACGGGTCTTCCACCGAAACGATGGGATAGGCGTCGATCCAGCCAGCGAGCAGGTCGCCAAAGGCTGCGCGATCGAGCTTTCGGCCGTCGAGCTTGAGGCTGTAGTGGTGGCCATCGAAAAACTGGGTGGCCGCCACATCGAGCGCAATGGCCACCTGCCCAGGCGCTGACAGTCCCGTGTCTTCAATGGCTCGGGTGAGCATTTCGATGGCCGCTTCGTTGCCGTTGAAATCCGGCCACCAGCCGCCCTCGTCGGCCACGCCATAGACCGAACCGCGGGCAGCCATTCGGGCGCCTGCTGCGTGATAGACCTCGGCCGTCCATTCAATGGCTTCGGCGAAACTGCGGGCGCCCGGGGCGACCAGCAGAAAATCCTGCAGATCGACACGGGCTCCTGCGTGGGCGCCGCCACCAAAGATCTGGACTTCCGGGAGCGGAAGCCGGGGTGCCGTGTCTGGAGCCCGTTCGCTTGCCAGATGCTGCCAGAGCGGCACGCCTGCTGCCTGCGCGGCCGCCTGTGCGGCAGCGAGCGACACGGCCACGATGGCATTGGCGCCCAGGCGAGCTTTGTTGGGGGTGCCATCGAGTGTGATCATGGCTTGATCGATGGCCGACTGGTCCTCCACCGGCAGACCTTGCAGCGCCTGGGCGATCGGACCGTTGGCGTTGGCCACCGCCTGACTGACATCGAGCCCGCGAAGCCGCTGGCCCCCATCGCGTAGTTCGCGCGCTTCACCCGACCCGGTGGACGCGCCAGCGGGCGCGATGGCACGGCCGACACCGCGCGCGGTGTGGACCTCGGCCTCCACGGTGGGGCGGCCGCGCGAATCCCAGACCCGGCGTGCGCGGACCTGCGTGATGGGTGTCGTCATGACGAGATCTCCGTGCGCCAGGCGTGCGCGAGCGCTGATAGCTGCCTGACCGGCGCGCCGAGCAACTGGCGGGCGACGCGCCGAACCGGTTCGCGCTGGGTGTCGGTGGTGAGGTATTCAACCGGTGATTTGCCATCCACCCGGGCAAGAAGCAGCCCCGGCAGCAGCGCCGCCGCGCGGGCCTCCAGATCGGCCGCGGGCTCCCACTGAACCCGCGCGAGGTAGGCGGTCGACAAGGTGTGGAAGCAATCGAGAAAGTGCGGCGCCGCCTCCGGGACCCACAGGCATTTCAGCAGCAGATGATTGAGGCAGAAGGCGAGATCGAACGCAGGATCGCCATACCAGGCGCACTCGGCGTCGAGGAAGACCGGACCTTCCGGACCGCAGAGAATGTTTTTCGGGCTGATGTCGCCATGCACCAGCGTGAGATGTGTGCCGGCGGTGGTGCGGACCAGCGCATGCAGCGCGTCCGCCCGGTCGGGATGGCGGCGTGCGGTGGCCTCCAGATAGGGTTCCAGCCGCAGGGCATGAAAAAACCGGTCGGTTTCGAACTGCGCGGCGAGGTCGGGTCGGTGAGCGGTCGCGAGATGGATCTCGGCGAGCGCCTCGCCCACCTGGGCAGCAAAGGCGGGCGCTGCCACGCCATGGCTCAGTTCCTGTTTCCAGACCGGATAGCGCCCAGGCTCGAGATAGGCCATCACGAACAGCTGATCGGCAGCGCTGTCGGCGATCAGGGCCGGTACCCACCGGGGCGAGATGGCGGCCACGGTCTGCAGCCACAGGAACTCGTAGCGGTTGCGCTCAACCGGCGCCTCCCAGACCTGACTCACCTTGAGGCGCGCGAGTGCGCGCTTGACGCATACCGGGCCCGAGGGCAGGTCGACGCGCCAGATGTCGGAGGACACGCCGCCTGCGAGGGGCTCGAGCGTGATCCGCTCACCCGCGCGAAGCACACCGAGACGGATGAGCGCAGCGGTCAGATCGGCAGCGGGCTGCGCCAGAGGGTCGCCGCCCGCCATCGTGCAATCAGATCCGCTCGAAGACCGCGGCGATGCCCTGGCCGCCACCGATACACATGGTCACCAGTGCGTAGCGGCCCTGAATACGCTGCAATTCGTAGAGCGCTTTCACCGTGATGACCGCCCCCGTGGCACCGATCGGGTGACCGAGCGAAATGCCTGAGCCGTTCGGGTTGACCTTGGCCGGATCGAGATCGAGTTGGCGCGTGACCGCCAGGGCCTGCGCGGCAAACGCCTCGTTGGCTTCGATGACATCGAGATCGGTGGTGCGCAGCCCCGCACGATCGAGTGCCTTGCGCGAGGCCGGCACCGGGCCGATGCCCATGACGGCGGGATCAACACCTGCGTGTGCGTAGGACACCAGTCGCGCAAGCGGCTTCAGGCCGCGGAGTTCGGCAGTGCGGCGCTCCATGAGCACGACGGCGCCCGCGCCATCGTTGATGCCCGACGCATTGCCTGCGGTGACGGTACCGTTCTCGCGCTGGAAAACGGGCTTCAGCTTTGCCATGTCCTCGATCGATGCATCGGCACGAAAATGCTCGTCGGCGTTGAAGATGACCGGGCCTTTCCGTGATTTGAGCTCGATGTCAAGGATCTGGTCACGGAAGTAGCCACTCTTGACTGCATGGGCTGCGCGCCGATGGCTTTCGACGGCGAGCGCATCCTGGTCTTCGCGGCTGATCTGCCACTGCTTGGCCACGTTCTCGGCGGTGACACCCATGTGGATGCGACCGAACGGGTCGTGCAGCGCGCCGGTCATCATGTCGAGCAGCTGTCCGTCGCCCATGCGCTGGCCCCAGCGGGCGGTGGGCAGAATGAAAGGCCCGCGGCTCATCACCTCGGCACCGCCGCCGATCGCAACATCAGCGTCACCGAGCATGATGGTTTGTGCCGCGCTCACGATCGCCTGCAGGCCTGAGCCGCACAGACGGTTGAGCGTGAGGGCCGGCGTGTCCTTGGACAGCCCGCCTTCGATGGTTGCCACGCGGGCGAGGTACATGTCGCGCGGCTCGGTGTTCAACACATGGCCGAACACCACATGGTGCACATCGTCGGTGCCCACCGAGGCGCGCCGGCAGGCTTCCCTCAGCACGGCTGCGCCGAGCTGGGTGGGGGTCTGATCCTTGAGGCTGCCGCCGAAGGTACCAATGGCGGTACGAACACCGCTCACCACAACCACTTCACGAGTCATGTCGCATTTCCCTTTGAGAAACCCGAGATGCTAGCGCAGCCGGCCCACGCAGGTCTTGCGGGACCGGCTGCGCGCCGGCTTACTTCACCCTGCCGGTCTTGAGGTAAAACGCGCGCTCCGACTCGGCGTACGCGTTGATATCGCGTGCAACGTCGGTTGATTTCATGAGCGCCTCATCGAAAAACACCCCGGCCTTGGCGTATTCGGCGATCAGCTCGGCGTCTTTCATCGCGGTGCCGATGGCTGCACTCAGGTAGGCCTTGCGATCGGCGGCTGTGCCCTTGGGCACCACCGCATAGCGCACCACCTGCCAGGTGTATTCCTTGGCGCCCAGCTGTTCGTTGAAGGTGGGAAGGTTCTTCATGTGCGGCAGCCGCGCATTGGCCGCCACCGCCACCGGTGCCACCTTGCCCGCCTCGGCGAGGCCACGGAATTCGGCGACAAAGCCCTGGGCCAGATCCACATTGCCGCCGGCAAGGGCGTTGATGCCCGCGCCGCCACCCTGGAAGGGGACGCGCAGGAACTTGGCGCCGGTGTTGGCTTCGATCTGCTCCACCAGGTATTCCCACATCGTGCCAGGCACGGTGGCAATCCGGATGGTGTTGGGCTTGTCCTTGGCGATCTGCATGATCTCCTTGAGCGACTTGCCCTTCAGCGCGCCCTCACCCTGCACCAGCCAGATGAGCGCGTCGCTGTTGATGTAGCCGATAGGTTCGAGGTCGGCGAGCGACCATTTGCCCTGGGCACGAAGAATCGCATCGCCCCAAAGCAGGTTCGCCACGATGCCCACGGTGTAGCCGTCGTTCTTGGCCTGCGTGGCAAGGAAGGTGTGGCCCACCATGCCTCCGCCGCCGGTACGGTTGTTCACGAGGACCTTGTCGCCGCTGACCTTCTCGACGTATTTCGCAAGCAGTCGGGCGGTGACATCCATGCCGCCACCGGCCGGATACACCACGGTGTATTCGATCGGCTGGTTGGGGAAATCCTTGGGCTTCAATTTGGCCACCGCCGGGTCAGCCGCGAGCGCAGGGGTTGTAAGCCCTGCCGACAGCAACAGGCCGGCCAGCACTTTCAGGGAATGACGTTTCATGAGTCTCCTCGCTTGGTCTTGAACTGCCGAATCACCATGAGCACCAGCAAGAAAAGGCTGGCGGCGACCAGTCCGGCGCTTACCGGTCGCTGGAAAAGAATCATCGCACCATCGACCGACATCGTCATGGACTGACGGAGCGACTGTTCCAGAAGCGGTGCCAGCACGAAGGCGAGCACGAAGGGGGCGATATCGTATTCGAGCTTTCGCAGAAGCCAGCCCAGGACGCCGAACCCCAGCATCACCCAGATGTCGAACACATTCTTGTTGGCGGAATAGGTGCCGACCATGGCAAGCAGCACAATGATCGGGAACAGAAACCGGTAGGGGATGCGCAGCATCTGCACCCAGAGCCCGATCAGCGGCAGATTGAGTACCAGCAGCATCACATTGCCGATATACATCGCCGCCACCACGCCCCAGAACAGGTCGGGGCGCTGGGTGATGAAGAGCGGCCCGGGCTGGATGCCCTGGATGATGAGCGCGCCCAAGAGGAGCGCTGTGATGGGGTTACTGGGAATGCCAAGCGACAGCAGCGGAATCATGCTGCCTGCCACCGCGGCGTTGTTGGCCGATTCCGGGCCTGCCACGCCCTCGATTGCGCCTTTGCCAAAGCGCTCGGGCTCGCGTGCGATGCGGCGCTCCATGGCATACGACATGAACGATGCGGTGATGGGGCCGCCACCTGGAACGATGCCCAGGATGAAGCCCAGGCCACTGCCGCGGAGGATGGGCGCAAAGGATGCCTTCCAGTCAGACCAGGTTGGCAGCAGCTTCTTGATGCGCTCTGCGACCAGCGTGTTCTGCACGATTCGTTCGACATTCAGCAGAATTTCGCTGATGCCGAAGAGCCCGATCACCACTGCAAGCAGTTCAACGCCGGCGGTGAGGTTGGTCACGCCGAAGGTGAAACGCTCATTGCCGTTCACCATGTCCATGCCGACCGAGGACAGCAGGAACCCGAGCGCGATCATCAGCAGCCCCTTCAGCTTCGAGCCGGTGATCATGAAGAGTGTGCAGACGAGGCCCAGCGCCATCAGACCGAAATTTTCAGGCGGGCCGAAGCGGATGGCGATGGCAGCCAGTGCGGGGGCAAAGAAGGTGAGCACCACCAGGCTGAGCGTGCCTGCGATGAACGAGCCGAGCGCAGCCATGCCAAGCGCTGCACCCGCCCGGCCCTGAAGCGCCATCTGATGACCATCCAGGCAGGTGATGACGGAGGCGGCCTCGCCCGGGATATTGACCAGGATGGACGTGGTCGAGCCGCCATACATGGCGCCATAGAAAATGGCGGCGAGCATGGCCAGTCCGGCAATCGGGCTCAGCGTGAAGGTGACCGGCAACAGAAGCGCGAGCGCTGCGAGCGGACCCAGCCCCGGCAGCACGCCGACCATGGTGCCGATCAGGCTCCCCAGAAAGCAGTAGTAGAGGTTGGCCGGGGTCAGCATGACGCTGAACCCCATGGCCAGGCCCGACAGTGCGTCCATGGCCGCTTACCAGCCCCAGGGGCCGCGCGGCAGCGGCATGCCGAGCAGTCGGCCGAAGATGAGGACGATGGCGGCGATAGCCCCCGCGGTGAGCAGCACCGTTTCCAGCCAGGAGGCGCGGTCGATGGTTCGGAGCAGCACCGGCATGGCGATGGCGGCAGCCGCCACAAAGCCGATGCGGTCCATGCCGAAGGCCATCAGTGCGATACCCAGTGCAACACCCGCCGCGCGCAGTCCGGAGCCCGCATCGGGCCACTGTGGATTGCCTGCGGCGCTGCGCCGGGTGGCCATCAGCGCGAGGCCCAGACAGGCAATTGCGCAGGAAGCGATGAACGGGAAGAGCCCGCTCTCCGGACCTGACGGCCCGCGCAGCCCCAGCGTCCATGCATGCCAGGCACCGCCGCTTCCAAGCAGGATCCAGAACAGGTTGAGAAGGCGTTCGACCACGGGCTGGTTCAACCGGCGTTGGGATAGAGGCGCGTGCTCGCGAGCCGTGCGCCTTCGGTCAGCGAGCGCAGCTTCGCCCACACCACATCGGAGGCGACTCGCCCCATGCCGGCCGACGTATCGAAGCCGCAGTCGGTGCCGGCCATGACCTGCTCGGGGCCACGTACGAAGCCGCTCATCTGCTCGAGCCGGTCAGCGACCACCTCGGGGTGTTCGATGAAATTGGTGAGTACGTCGATCACGCCCGCCACGATCACCTGATCGTCCTTGAGCGGCATCCGCTTCAAGACGCGCATCTCATGAGCGTGCCGCGCATTGGCAAACGGCAGCACGAAGCCGCCCACGCGGGTCTCGCGGATGACCGGCCAGATCAGCTCAAGCGGCACATCGCAGTCGTGCGGGCCCTCGTAGTTGCCCCAGCAGACGTGCATGCGCACCCGGTCGGGAGGGAGGTTGCGAATCGCCTCATTGAGTGTTTCCACGACGCGTTCGACGAACTGCAGGAAGCGTGCTTCACCGGCCTCGTGGAACGACACATGGTGTTCCAGCGCGAGGTCGGGGCAGTCGAGCTGCAGGACGAAGCCAGCGTTGACGATCGCCTCGTATTCGTGGCGCAGCGCCTCGCCCAGCGCCCGCAGATAGGCGCGCTCGCTGTCGTAATGCTCGTTGCGACAGGCCGCGGCAATGATGCCGGGTGAGGGGGCGGTGAGAAAGGCCTCCACATAGCGCCCGTCACGGCCCTGAAGGGCTTGCGAAAAATCATTTGCCTCCACCGAAGCGACGGCTGGGTCGAGGTAACGCACCTCACTCACGACGCGCGGGGGCGCGAAGTTGCTCACCGCCGTCCGGCCGCGGTTCTGCTCGTCCATCATCTGCCGGAAGGCGGGATAGCGCTCGACATCGGCACGGGTCCAGCGCTTCCAGCTTCCGCCAAAGCCCGACATGCGGTGCTGGACGTAAAGGAAAAAGCCCTCGCGCTGCTGCTCGCCGTTGTTGATCACGTCGAGCCCGGCTTCGATCTGGCGCTCGACCGAGCGCAGCATGGCGGCGTGGCCTTCGGCGGCAAGCTTTGCCTCGTCAACCTGTTCGCCACGCGCCCGGCGCGCGTACAGGTCGACCAGCGAGGCCGGGCGCGGCAGGCTGCCGGTGTGGGTACTGAGGATTCTTTCGGAACTGGTGCGCATCGGGAATGGAAGCAGGCGGCAGGGTCAACGCCGCATGAATTGGGCGGGAATGAAAGCCGGGCAGAAAAGTGGCAGGGTCTCCGGGTGGTGCTTGCTTGTCTGAGCGGCGCCAAGGTGCCGTACGCCCCGGTCTGAGTCGGGTGCGCCGGACTATCGGCGTTCGGCCGAAGCTTGTCAATGATGACCGCCCTGACGGTGTACTATCCAGCGCGCCGTGATCGTGATCGACCGGTCCGGCGTCCCCTTCCGTTCCGTTTTCAGTGCCACCTTCATGACTGCATCGTCTGTGTCACCGCGAGTCACGTTCGAGGCGCTGCGCGATTTCATCCGCGCGGCATTCGTTGTCCAGGGTTTGCCTGAATCCGATGCAGGCCAGATCGCCACGCTGATGGCGGAGGCCGACCTCCAGGGCTCGGATGGCCACGGCGTCATCCGCCTGCCGCAGTACAGCCGGCGAATCCAGGCGGGCGGCATCAATGTCCGGCCCAACATCCGGGTGGTGCGCGAGAAGGCGGCCATGGCGGTGATTGATGGCGATAACGGCATGGGCCATCTGGTGGTGTCCCGGGCCGTGGATCTGGCCATCGAGAAGGCGCGCGAATGCGGCGTGGGCTGGGTGAGCACGCGCTACAGCAACCATGCCGGGCCCGCCTCGCTTTACGCGAGGAAGCCGCTCGAGCATCACATGCTGGGCCTGTATTTTGCGGTCGGCAATGCCAACCATCTGCCGCCCTGGGGCGGGATGGAGATGTTGCTCTCCACCAACCCGATTGCCGCCGCCTTTCCTGCGGGAGATGAACCGCCCGTGGTGCTCGACATGGCCACCACGGTCGCGGCTTATGGCAAGGTGAAGGCGCGTGCGAAGCGCGGCGAGCCGCTGCCCGTTGGTTGGATGATCGACCGCGAGGGCCAGCCCCTCACCGACGCGACGCGCGCAGGCGAGGGCTTCCTGCTGCCCATCGGTGAGCACAAGGGCTATGGTCTTGCGCTGATGGTGGGGCTCCTCGCGGGCACACTGGGCGGTGCGGCCATGGGCCGGGACGTGATCGACTTCAACGCTGATCATGTGAGCGTCACCAATACCGGGCAGGCCATTCTGGTGCTCGATCTCGCTGCGTTTGGTGATCCGGCCGCCTTTGGCGAGTCGCTCGATACACTGATTCGCGACATCCGCGGCTCGGCCCGTCTGCCGGGTGTAGAGCGGATCTGGCTGCCTGGCGAGCAAAGCCATCTGAAGCGCGAGGCGGCACGGAAGACGGGCATTGCTCTGGCTGCGCCACTCGTGACCGAACTCGATCAGCTGGCTGATTCGCTTCGGGTGCCCAGGCTCGTGCGTCTCGGCGAGGCTGGCCCCGGCTGAGTGATGAGCCATCCGAACCGATGAATGATCAGCAGAGATAGAGAGATAGAGAGGAGCCAAGACGCCATGAGCACATCCCATTCTCACCGGCCGGTGGTGCTGCGGCCCGACCAGATCCCGAGTCATGACCGCGGGGGGGGCGCTCGCACCACGCCCCTCGTAATGCCGGGTTGCGGGGCCACCAGCTTCATCAATGGCATTACCGAGTTTGCGCCTGGCGCGAAGATCGCCTTCCATAGCCACAACTGCGAGGAAAGCGTGATGCTGCTCGAGGGGCATGCGATCCTCGACATCGACGGCGAGGAACATGAGTTGAAGCCGCTCGATACCACCTGGATTCCGCCCAATCTGCCGCATCGTTTCCGGAATCTTTCCGAGACACAGCCGATGAAGATTCTGTGGATCTACGCGTCGGTCAATGCCACGCGCACGCTCACCGAATCGGGTGAAACGCGGCCGATTGCAGCCGAGCACCGGGGCTGAGGACGATGGCGCAGCAGTGCGGCTGAACGCCGCGGCTGGCATCTGTGGCCGGTGAGCGTGGCTGATGAGCGTGGCCGGTCAGCGTGGCGGGTAAGCGTGGCGGGTAAGCGTGGCCGGTAAGCGCAGCCGCCGGGCGTGATCGTCGCCCGCCCGCCGGGCCGCCGCCCGCGCCCTGATCAGTGCAGCGTCGCCCCACCTGCTGAGGTGCGCCTGCGGCGTCGATCACGGAACAGGGTTTGCATCACGCGGGTGGTGCCCACGATGATCATGTCCTGGCCAATCGAGTGCCCGTACTCCTCGAGCACGTCGAGCGTGACCCGCACTCCACTTGCGGTGAGCCGGCGACAAGCCTGCTGGGCGTGAATGACCGGCACCACGCTGTCCAGCCCGCCATGGAGCAGGTGGATGGCAGGCGTGATGACCTCACCCTGGCGCGGCGGGGGAATCATCCGGCCGCTGTAGCTCACCGCAATGCCCAGCAGATCCGGCCGACTGCGCGCGAGTTCGAGCGCGAGCGTCGCGCCTTGCGAAAATCCGATGACCACCGTGGACTTACCGCTCACGCCTGTTGTCTGCTGCAGCATCTCGATGCGTGCTGCCGCCTGACGACCGGCTTGGGCGATACGTGGCGCCAGCGTGTCGGCCGTACCCAGACCGTCGAACCAGTCGCCGCCCGTGCCTACGCTTGCCGGGCGCAGCGCATGAAGAATCGCACCGGTGGCTCCCGGAAACTTGAGCATCCAGGCAATCGCAACGGGGGCAAACCGCTCAGCGCTTGAACCGGCGCCGTGCAGAAAGACGATCAGTCGGCGCGGTGCGGTAGAGGAAATCGGCGGAAGCTCTAGCCAGAGCGCGTCGGCCTCTGGCATCTCGCCCGGCGGGGCACTCAATGCAGCGCTCACAGGATGAGGGTACCTATCCACCAGGCAATCGCCGCCATGACGGCCGACGCGGGAATGGTGATCACCCAGGCCCAGACGATGCTGCCTGCGAGCCCCCAGCGGACCGCAGAAAATTTCTGCGATGAGCCCACACCCACGATTGCACCGGTAATGGTGTGCGTGGTGGACACGGGAATGCCGAAGCTCGATGCGATGAAGAGCGTGATCGCGCCGCCCGTCTCGGCGCAGAAACCGCCCACGGGCTTCAGCTTGGTGATTTTCTGGCCCATGGTCTTCACGATCCGCCAGCCGCCGAACAGGGTGCCGAGTCCGATAGCCAGATAGCACGACAGCACCACCCAATAGGGCGGCGCTGATGCGCCCGGCGCGACCGAGCCGGCGGCGATCAGGAGCAGCCAGATGATGCCCATTGTTTTCTGTGCGTCGTTACTGCCATGGCCCAGGCTGTAGAGGCCCGAGGAGACCAGTTGCAGCCGGCGAAACCAGCGGTCGCTCTGGCGCGGGGTGA
Organism: Bordetella parapertussis; assembly: GCA_945872335.1. Lineage (GTDB taxonomy): Bacteria > Pseudomonadota > Gammaproteobacteria > Burkholderiales > Burkholderiaceae_E > SYIM01. The sequence goes on from CAMBZS010000046.1 coordinate 19,880, forward strand.
CATTGCGCATTGTGTTGGCGACCAGCAGCATGAGAAGCGCGCCCAGCAGAAAGCCCAACGTGGGTGACACCAGAATGAAAATGGCGGTTTTCATGATGCCCGAGGCGAGCAGCGGGCCAGTGCCGGCCTTCGCGAGGATCGCGCCGATCAGTCCCCCGATCAGCGCATGCGAGGAGCTCGAGGGGATACCGAACCACCAGGTGATGACGTTCCAGGTGATGGCACCGACCAGCGCGCCAAAGATCACGATATGGTCCACCACGACCGGATCGACGATGCCCTTGCCGACGGTTGAGGCCACCTTCAATTCGAAGAAAA
>CAMBZS010000047.1 GCA_945872335.1 Bordetella parapertussis
CCAGGCGGGCGGTCAGCAGTCCGCAAATCCACAGTCCGCTTCGTCTGCACCCAGCGTCGCCGCGCCCGCCGTCCCGGTGGCCGCGCAGGGCACTGCATCTGCTTCGACCTCCGCAACCCCGCCGCCTTGGCCCGCTGCGGTTGTCGTGCCGCGCGCTGCGGGCGCCTCGGGTGGCGCCGGAGTGCCGCTCAACCCCCTGGTCATGCGATTCCCGGCCGATTCGTGGATTGAAGTGAGGGACGCGTCGGGCGCGATCCTGATCACCGGAACCCAGCCGCCCGGTACTGTTCGCGAGTTGAGCGGCGAGTTACCCCTCTCGCTCATCATAGGCAATGCCGGTGGGGTCGCGGTCACCTGGCGAGGCGCGCCGATCGACCTCGGTCCGCACATGCGGCAGGGCATTGCACGGTTCCGGATCGAGTGAGGCGATGATGAACGATGCTCCCATGTCGGTCGGGCCGCTCAAGCGTCGGCAGACGCGTGCCATGACCGTTAGCTGGCAAGATCATTCGGTAGTAATGGGTGGCGGCGCACCGGTTGTTGTGCAGTCAATGACCAATACCGATACCGCTGATGCCATCGCAACCGCCATTCAGGTCAAGGATCTGGCCAGGGCGGGGTCCGAGCTGGTCCGCATCACGGTGAACACGCCGGCCGCCGCCGAGGCGGTGCCTGCCATCCGGGATCAGCTCGACCGGATGGGGGTCCATGTGCCACTGGTGGGAGATTTTCACTACAACGGGCACAAGTTGCTCCAACAGGTTCCGGGGTGTGCGCAGGCGCTCTCCAAATACCGCATCAACCCGGGCAACGTCGGAGCAGGTCGGCGCCGCGATGACAATTTCGCGCAGATGATCGAGGTCGCGTGCCGCCATCAAAAGCCGGTGCGGATCGGCGTCAATTGGGGCAGCCTCGATCAGGATCTGCTGGCAAGACTGATGGATACCAATGCCGCGCGGTCCAGTCCCTGGGACGCGCAAAGTGTCATGCGTGAGGCGTTGGTGACCTCGGCGCTGGAAAGCGCTGCGCGGGCCGAGTCTCTCGGGCTGCCGGGGAATGCCATCACGCTGTCTGCCAAAGTTTCCAATGTTCAGGATCTGGTGGCGGTCTACCGAGCGCTCTCTGCGCGCTGCGACTATCCGCTTCATCTGGGCCTCACCGAGGCGGGGATGGGCAGCAAGGGCATCGTTGCCTCCACCGCCGGCATCGGGGTGTTGCTTCAGGAGGGAATCGGCGACACCATTCGCGTGTCACTCACGCCGGAGCCGGGTGGTGATCGCACACGCGAGGTGGTGGTCGCTCAGGAAATTCTCCAGACCATGGGGCTGCGCGCATTTGCGCCCCTGGTGGTGGCCTGCCCCGGATGCGGTCGCACCAGCAGCACGTTTTTTCAGGAACTGGCCTCCAGCATCCAGAGTTTTCTGCGTGAACAAATGCCCATCTGGCGCAGTCACTACCCCGGCGTTGAATCCATGCAGGTGGCGGTGATGGGGTGTGTGGTGAACGGGCCAGGCGAAAGCCGGCATGCCGATATCGGCATTTCTCTGCCCGGGGCGGACGAGGCGCCGGTGGCGCCGGTCTTCGTTGACGGCGAGCGCACGGTTACGCTCAAGGGCGAGCGGATTGCCGAGGAATTCCAGGCAATCGTTGAAAACTATGTGCAGCGCCGATACGGTGCAGCGCGCGACGTGGAACACGCGTGAAGCCTGCCGTCGGGCGGGGTCAGCGCAGAGCAGGAGTGTCTGCTGCCCCAGGCAGCGCACGTGACTTTCGGAGGAACTGGGTTTGAGCGACAGACTGCAGGCGGTCAAGGGCATGAACGATGTGTTGCCCGCCGATGAGCCCTTGTGGCGTCGGTTTGAAGAATCGGTAGCCTCTAGCATGCGTTCCTATGGCTATCGGAGAATTCGCACGCCCATCGTCGAGCCCACCCGCCTGTTTGTTCGCGGTATTGGCGAGATGACCGATATCGTCGAGAAGGAAATGTATTCCTTCGTGGATGCACTGAATGGCGATTCGCTCACCCTGCGTCCCGAGAATACCGCAGGGGTGGTCCGTGCGGTCATTCAGCACAACCTGCTCCACGAAGGGCCGCAGCGCATGTGGTACACCGGACCCATGTTCCGGCATGAACGGCCACAGAAGGGGCGCTACCGGCAGTTCCATCAGGTGGGTGCGGAAGCCCTTGGTCTGCCCGGACCCGATGCTGACGCAGAAATGATTCTGCTCTGCCAGCGACTCTGGGACGATCTCGATCTGGTGGGTATCTCGCTGGAACTCAATTCGTTGGGGCAGCCCGAGGAGAGGCGCGCGCACCGTGATGCGCTGATCGCCCACCTTGAAGCTCACCACGAGCTGCTTGACGACGATGCGAGGCGCCGTCTGCATGCAAATCCGCTACGCATTCTGGATTCCAAAAACCCTGCGATGCAGGGCTTGATCGAGGCTGCGCCCAAGCTCATGGATCACCTGGGTGAGGCCTCGCGCCAGCATTTCGACAACCTTCGGCGCCTGCTCGATTCGCAGAATATTCCCCACCGCGTGAACCCGCGGCTGGTGCGCGGGCTCGACTACTACAACCTCACCGTGTTCGAGTGGGTGGCCCCCATCGGAGGCAGTCTGCTCACTGTGTGCGGTGGCGGACGCTACGACCCGCTGGTCGGCATGCTGGGCGGAAAGCCCGCGCCGGGCATCGGCTTTGCGCTGGGGGTCGAGCGCATTCTCGAACTCATGCGTGAACAGTCGGTGGAGACCGAGACAGGGCAATGCGACATTTATGTTGTCCACTCGGGCGAGGACACGCTTGCGGCTGCGCTGCACACCGCCGAGCGGCTGCGCGATGCCGGCATCGATGTCCTGATGCATGCGGGCGGTGGCAGCTTCAAGTCACAATTCCGGCGCGCTGACGCGAGTGGCGCGCAATTTGCGGTGGTGCTGGGCCCCGATGAGCTCGCCAGGGGTGAAGCCGGGCTCAAATGGCTGCGTGACCAGGGTGCTGCCACGGGCTCTGGGCGTCAGCAGTCAGTCCCGCTGGAAACGCTTCCGGACAGCGTCATCGATGCGCTGCTGACCGATGCCGATGACGACTTCGATTTTGACGAACCCGAGCGTCAGGATGACCCTGATGACCGACAGATTCACTGAGCGCAGGAAGTTTCACTGATGGCGTATGACCTCGAAGAACAGGAACAGCTGGAAAGCCTCAAGGCATTCTGGAAGAAGTACGGCAACCTGCTGATGACCGCGCTCACCGTTTTGCTGCTTGCCGTGGCGGGCTGGCGTGGCTGGGGCTGGTATCAGCAACAGCAGGCCGCTGAGGCATCGCTCGCTTGGGACGGACTCAGAAAGGCGGTTGCAGCCAAGGACGTGGCCAAGGTCCGCGAAACGGCAGGCACACTCTTTGAGCGTTACTCGTCCACGGCCTACGGCCAGATGGCCGCGCTGCTGGCGGCTCGCGCTTATGTCGAGGCGGGTGATACCAAGTCTGCCCGGGTACCGCTCCAATGGGCGATCGATCACGCGAAAGACGAAGAATTCCGTCATGTCGCACGGGTGCGGCTTGCGGGTCTCATGATCGACGACAAGGCCTATGACCAGGCGCTGTCGCTTCTTTCTGCCAAAGCACCTGACCGCTATCAGGCGCTCTATGACGATCGTCGCGGTGATCTGCTGGTTGCGCAGGACAAGCCTGCCGAGGCCCGCGCGGCTTATCGCCAGGCGCTTGATCGGCTTGGACCGTCAAGTCCGATGCGCGGTCTGGTGCAGTTGAAGCTTGATGCGCTTGGGCCTGCGGAGGGTTAAGGGGATGCTCATGCAACAAGGCCATCCAGGCAGTGCTGCTGTCGGGCTGCCAGAGGCGATTGGCAGGCGCTCGCTGCTTGCCGCCGCGTTGTTCGCTGCCACGCCGCTTTCGGGTTGTGGAGGCCTTGCGATCTTTTCGTCGGGCCGGGCAAAGATCCCCGATCTACCGTCGGTTCAGGGTGGCGGGTCGATTCGTCAGGCCTGGGATGCGTCGTTTGCAGGCGCTCCTGGCTTTCAACCGGCGCGTGCCGGTGGCAAGGCGTGGGTGGCCTCGCCCTCGGGTTCAGTGGCGGTGCTCGACCCCAAAACGGGCGGCGCTGACTGGCGGGTTGATGTCGGCCGTGCGTTGGTCGGTGGTATCGGAACCGATGGACAAATCGGCGTGGTCGCCGCGCGCGATGGCGTTTTGATCGCGTTGGGCCCCGATGGCAAACAGCGCTGGGCGGCCGCGGTGGGGGCGGAGGTCGTGACCATTCCGGCGGTCGGCCAGGGTATCGTCGTCGTGCGCGGCAGCGACAACCGCGTCACAGCATTTGATGCCAGCAACGGCGGGCGTCGCTGGAGCTTTCAGCGGCAGGCACCGTCGTTGGTGCTTCGCCAGACCGGCGCCATCGCGATGGACGCTGCGCAGGTTTACGTTGGCCTGCCGGGCGGGCGAATGCTGGCGGTGGCCGCTGATTCGGGCGCGCAGCGCTGGGAGGCGGCAGTCTCCGTTCCTCGGGGATCCAATGAAATCGAACGGATCGCCGATGTCGCAGGCGTGCCGGTTCTCGCCGGTAACGATCTCTGTGCGGCAGCCTTCCAGGGGCGGGTTGCCTGCCTCGATGTCGGAACGGGTAGAACGCTCTGGTCGCGCGACCTGGCGAGCGCCGCCGGCGTTGCTGTCGACGAAAGAGCGCTCGCAGTGTGCGACGAAAAAGGGCATGTACATCTTTTCTCGCGAAGCGGTTCCAGCATCTGGCGACAGGAAAAACTGGCGGGTCGTGGACTGTCGGCCCCGTTGCTAGCGCCGGCTCATGTGCTGGTGGGTGACAGTCAGGGCGTGGTTCACCTGCTTCGCCGCGACGACGGCGCACTGCTTGCCCGAATCGATCTCGGTCGGCCGCTGTCGGGCGCCGCAATCCGTTTCGAGTCGATCGCGTTGGTGCAGACCATGGGCGGCGCGCTTCACGCGCTCGCCTTCGAGTAGTCGTGGCAAGGCTTCCCGTTATCGCCCTGGTCGGCCGCCCCAACGTAGGCAAATCAACGTTATTCAATCGGTTCACGCGGTCGCGTGCCGCCCTGGTCGCCGATGTGCCGGGTCTCACGCGTGATCGCCAATATGGCCGCGGTCGGGTCGGCGAGCGCGAATTCATCGTGATCGACAGCGGCGGCTTCGAACCGGTGGCCCGAGAGGGGATTGCCGCCGAGATGGCGCGTCAGACCCGCCAGGCGGTCCTTGAGGCCGATGGCGTGATTTTTCTGGTCGATGGACGCGAGGGCCTGACGCCGCACGATCTGCAGATTGGCGTCGAGCTGCGTCGCACCGCGCAGAACGTGCTGGTGGCAGTCAACAAGACCGAAGGCATGCGTCGCGAAATCGTCGCTGCCGAGTTCCACGAGCTGGGGTTGGGAACCCCGCTGTCGGTATCGGCCTCGCACGGAGACGGTATTTCCGATCTGGTCGATGAAGCGCTCGCGTCGTTCGATGCTGCGGTCGCTGCTCGCGACACCCCGCAGACCGAAACCGCCGATGCCAGCGACGTTGGTCAGAGCGATACCGGCGCCTATCCTGAAACCGATACCGAGCCTGACGCGGAGGCCACCGAGCCCGACATGGTTCACACCGTTCGCGTCGCGGTGGTCGGGCGGCCCAATGTCGGCAAGTCAACCCTGATCAATACCCTGTTGGGCGAGGAGCGGCTGATTGCCTTCGATCAGCCCGGTACGACTCGCGATGCGGTGGCGATTGATTTCGAGCGAGGCGGGCGGCCCTATACCCTGGTCGACACTGCAGGGTTGCGGCGCCGGGGGAGGGTGGACGACATGGTCGAGAAGTTCTCGGCTGTGAAGACGCTTCAGGCCATCGAAGACGCCAACGTTTGCGTTCTGCTGCTCGATGCCACAGATCCCGTCTCGGATCAGGACTCGGTGATCGCGGGGCATGTGCTGGAGGCGGGCCGCGCGCTCGTGATTGCGGTCAACAAATGGGATGCTGCCTCGCCCGCGCAGCGCGACCGGCTCAAGATCGAACTCGATCGGCGAATGCATTTTCTGAGCTTTGCGAAACTGCATTTCATCTCGGCGCTCAAGGGCGCCGGGGTCGGGGCGGTCATGCGCTCGGTCGATGCCGCGCACGCTGCGGCCTACGCGCGGTTGTCCACGCCACGCCTCACCCGGGTGCTGCGTGATGCTGTCGAGCAGCAGGCACCGCCGCGTCGCGGCCCGATTCGCCCCAAGCTTCGCTACGCGCATCAGGGCGGGCAGAACCCACCTATCGTGGTCATTCATGGCACGTCGCTAGACCGCATTCCCGACACCTACCGGCGCTACCTCGAATCCACCGTTCGTTCTGCTTTCGGCCTTCAGGGAACCCCGCTTCGGATCGAGTTCCGGACTGGTGCGAATCCCTACGCTCAGCGGGGCTGATCGGACGCTGTTCGCAGGCTTTGGCCCAGATGCCACGCACTGGCGATCGCGCCGCCGGGTCGGGCTGGGGGGCAGCGGGGCACGACGAGGCTTTTTCGGCTACATTTCGGCAAGTCTTTCCTCCGTCTTACTACAACTACAGGCCAAGCCATCATGAGCAACAAAGGGCAACAACTACAAGACCCGTTCCTCAATCTGCTCCGCAAGGAGCATGTACCGGTTTCCATTTATCTGGTGAATGGCATCAAGCTGCAAGGGCAGATCGAGTCGTTCGATCAATACGTCGTGCTCCTGCGGAACACCGTCACCCAGATGGTCTACAAGCACGCGATCTCCACAGTGGTGCCAGGGCGTGCGGTCAACTACTCGCATGAGAGCGCCGAAAACTGAGTTCGACCTCGTCTGAGGCGGTGCGCTGCCTGCTGGTATCGGTCGCGCTGGGGCGCGAGCGGCCAGACGCCGGCGCGTTGGAGGAACTGAACGCGCTCGCGGTGTCGGCAGGGTACGACGTGATCGAGCGCATACAGGCCAGGCGTGACCGCCCGGATGCCGGGCTTTTTGTGGGCGCAGGCAAGGCCGAAGAGATCGGTGCGCGACTAAAAGAGGTGGACGCAGCGGTTGCGATCTTCAACCAGGAGCTCTCGCCCGTTCAGCAGCGAAACCTCAGCCGGCTGTGGGACTGCCCGGTACTCGACCGTACCGAGCTGATCCTTGATATTTTCGCGCGGCGGGCGCGCAGTCACGAAGGCAAGCTCCAGGTGGAACTCGCTCGGCTCGAGCATCTGTCCGCGCGCCTGGTCCGGGGGTGGACGCACCTGGAAAGACAGCGCGGTGGCATTGGTGTGCGTGGCGGGCCGGGTGAAACCCAGCTCGAACTCGACCGGCGCATGCTCGGCGTGAGGGTAAGGCGGCTGAGGGAGCAGCTCGAGCAGTTGCGCCGGCAGCGTCGCACGCGAAAACGCGCGCGCGATCGCCGGCCGGCGTTCTCGATCTCGCTCGTGGGCTATACCAACGCTGGCAAGTCAACGTTGTTCAACGCGCTGACGGGGGCCCAGACACTTGCCGCCGACCAGTTATTTGCGACCCTGGACACCCTGACTCGGCGGTTGCAGTGGTCCCCCGGCGTCCATCTTGTCATTTCCGACACCGTGGGATTTGTCCGCAACCTGCCGCACCAGCTGGTAGAGGCTTTCACGGCCACCCTGGAGGAAACCGCCGACGCGGATTTGCTGCTGCATGTGGTCGATTCCTCTGCGCCCGATCGCGATGAACAGATTGCAGCGGTTGATCGTGTGTTGCGCGAAATCGGTGCAGACAGCGTGCCGCAACTGATTGTCTACAACAAGATTGACGCAAGCGGGCGTGCTCCCGGTGCGTCGCCGCACCCCTGTGGTAGCATCTTCGAGGTTGCGGTAAGCGCGCTGACGGGCGCCGGATTGTCCGATCTTCGGCAACTCATCATGACGCACCATCAGTCCTGGCTCGACCGGGCCGCCGGCCGCCAAGCGGTTACGGAAACCCCCTCCCATTGATCATGCCCAAGTTCTTTCGAATTTTTTCGCTTAACGATTCCGGCTGGGGCCGCGGCAGCGGCGGCGACCCGAAGCCCCCGCCACAACGTGGTGATGGGCCCCCCGATCTCGACGAACTCTGGCGCGACTTCAATCGCCGGATCAACGGTCTGTTCCGCAAGGCAGGCGGCGGCGCGCCGCCTCCAGGGGACGGATCGTCGTCGCCATCGGGATCCGGGCGTGGTGCGGGCGTCGGTCTGGTTGCCATTCTGTTGATCGGGGCTGTGCTCTGGCTGGGTAGCGGGTTTTACATCGTGCCCGAGGGCAATCAGGCCGCGATCATGCGGTTCGGGGAATTCCGTCATCTGGAAGAGCGCGCAGGCTTTACCTGGCGCTGGCCGACGCCGGTCGAGGCGCACGAACTGGTCAATGCCCAGCAACTGCGTCAGGTCGAGGTCGGCTACCGGAACACCGTGCGAAACAAAACGCTTCGCGAATCGCTGATGCTCACCAATGATCAGTCAATCGTCGATATCCAGTTCGCCCTCCAGTACCGCATCGGCGATGTCCGGGCTTTTCTCTTCAACAATAATTTTGGCGGCGTGTCCGAAGACGCGGTGCGGCAAGCGGCTGAAACGGCCATGCGCGAGGTCGTGGGTCGGCGCACCATCGATCAGGTGCTCTACGAGGAAAAGGAACAGGTTGCCAAAGACGCACGGCAGCGCGCCCAGGCGCTCCTCGATCGCTACACCTCGGGCATTACCCTGGTTGATGTCACCATCCAGCAGGCTCAGCCACCCGATCAGGTTCAGGACGCGTTTGAAGACGCCAACAAGGCGGCCCAGGATCGCGAGCGTCTGATCAACGAGGGGCGTGCCTACGCCAACGACATCATCCCGAAGGCGGGGGGGGCGGCGGCACGGCTGGGCGAAGAGGCCGAGGGCTATCGTCAACGCCTGATTGCCACGGCGCAGGGCGATGCCGCGCGATTCCGGCAAGTGCTGACGGAGTACAGCAAGGCACCCCAGGTGACGCGCGACCGCATGTACACCGAAATGATGCAGCAGGTGCTCACCAGCACCAGCAAGATCTACATCGATTCCAAGGCAGGCAACAATCTGCTCTATCTGCCGCTCGACCGGTTGATGCAGCAGATCGGCACCGCCGATGCCCAGAGTTCAGGCCGGCCTGCGGGCGGAAACGACTCGCCCGCACCGGTCAGTGCGCCCCCGCCGCCGTCGCCGCGTTCGGACGGCATCCGCGGCCGCGACCGCGACTCGCGCTGAACCGGGAGCCCTCATCATGCATCGAATCATTCCTGCTCTCCTGGCCGTCGCCCTGTTGCTCGCCGTGTTGCTGTCGGCCGTGTTCGTCGTTGATCAGCGGCAGTACGCCGTCGTGTATTCGCTGGGTGAGATCCGCCATGTCATCGACAAGCCGGGCCTGCACTTCAAGTGGCCCCCGCCCTTCCAGAACGTGGTGTACTTTGACAAGCGCATTCTCACGCTCGACACCGCTGAGGTCGATCGGTTCATCACCTCCGAAAAGCTCAACCTGCAGATTGACACCTTCATCAAGTGGCAGATCGTTGAGCCAAAGCGTTTTATCCGCTCGGTGCAGGGCAGCCAGGGTGTTGCGGCAGACCGTATTTCGCGGAGCCTGCGTGATGCGCTGAATAACGAAATCGCCAAACGTACCGTTTCGGACATCATTTCGGGCGAGCGCGACAAGATCACCGAAGCGGTTCGCCAGAAGGTTGACGAAGACTCTCAGCAAATCGGTGTTCGCATCATCGATGTGGGTCTCAAGCGCGTTGATTTTGCCCCTGAGGTTCAGGTGCGGGTGTTTGATCGCATGCAGTCTGAGCGCAAGCGCGTAGCCAACGAGCGCCGTGCCACAGGTTCGGCGGAATCGGACAAGGTGCGCGCCGATGCCGAACGTCAGCGTGAGGTCATCCTTGCCGAGGCCTATCGCGACGCCCAGCGCCTCAAGGGCGAGGGCGACGCCCGGGCGTCCGCCATCTATGCGGAGGCCTTCGGGCAGAATCCGGAGTTCGCCGATTTTTACCGTAGCCTCGAGGCGTATCGCGCCACCTTCCGCTCGCGCAGCGATGTGCTGGTGCTGGACCCCTCCTCCGACTTCTTCCGCTACCTGCGCAGTCCCACGCCGCCGCGCCCTGCGCGCTGACGTAATGACCGATCTCTGGCCGCTTGTCCTGGGATTGGTCCTGGTTCTCGAGGGTCTCTTGCCGCTGCTGGCTCCTGGCAGTTGGCGGGCGTACTTCGTGCGAGTGGCGGCCATGCGGGACGGTCAGATCCGCTTCATGGGAATGATCGCCACAGTAATCGGCCTCGCGCTCATCGGGTTTTCTGAACTAAAATAACGGGTTTTGCCCGTTTACAACCGCCTCTCTACAACCTGGCCCCGGTGACCATGGCCCGCTGGCTTCTGCCCGAAAACATTGCCGATGTCTTGCCATCGGAGGCGCGTCGAATTGAAAATCTCCGACGCGCGCTGCTCGACCTCTTTCGACGCTTTGGCTATGAGCTCGTCATTCCGCCATTGATCGAGCATCTGGATTCGCTGCTTACGGGCTCCGGGCGTGAGCTGGGCGGGAAAACCTTTCAGCTGGTTGACCAGATGTCCGGGCGCACGCTGGGCGTGCGTGCCGACATGACGCCCCAGGTGGCCCGCATCGACGCGCATCTTCTCAACCGTGCCGGTGTCACCCGTCTCTGTTATTCCGGGTCGGCGCTTCATACTCGGCCTTCGGGGATCTTTGCCTCGCGCGAGCCACTGCAGATCGGCGCCGAGCTGTTTGGTCACAGCGGGATCGAGGCCGATCTCGAGGTGGTCGAACTGATGGTGCGTGCTCTGGGTGAAGCGCATGCGGGCGCTGTGCGGATCGATCTGTGCCACATGGGCATCGTGCCGGCGCTGCTCGAGGCGTTTCCAGTTGACGCTCAGGCGCTCGATCCGGATATCGAGTCGTTGTACGCGCTTCTCCTCTCCAAGGATCAGCCTGCACTTGCCGAACGCTTCGGTGCCCGCGCAGCCGAGCCGTTTGCGCGCGCCATCCTTGCCTTGCCTGCACTCTATGGCACGGTCGGTGGCGCTAACGGGTTTGGGGTGATCGAGGCTGCCCGGCGGGCGCTGCCCGATATGCCCGCCATCCATCGTGCGCTTGACGAACTCGAGCGGCTTTGCGCATCGCCCACCTGGGCCCGGTTTCCGGCGGTCACCCTGTCGATCGATCTGGCCGACTTGCGCGGTTATCGGTATCACAACGGGGTCAGTTTTGCGGCCTATGTGGCGGGTCGCGCCGACGCCGTGGCCCGCGGCGGTCGTTATGACGGGGTGGGGCGGGCGTTCGGCCGTGCGCGCGCAGCCACCGGTTTTTCGGTTGAGTTGCGGGAGCTCGCGGGTATGCTTGCGCCCGCCGATCCCGATCCCGCCATTCGAGCGCCCTGGTCTGACGATCCAGCGCTCGCGGCGCTGATCGCTGAACTCAGGGCTGCTGGCGAGGTTGTCGTGCAGGTACTGCCCGGCCATGAAGAAGAGCAACAGGAGTTCTCCTGCGATCGCGAGATCGTGCGGCGCCAGGGAAGCTGGCAACTGAGTCCGCTCGCGCGGACCACATGACGGAGCCGACATGGCGAAAAATATCGTGATCATCGGCACCCAATGGGGTGACGAAGGCAAAGGGAAGGTGGTTGACTGGCTCACCGAGCGCGCCGCAGGCGTGGTGCGGTTTCAGGGTGGGCACAATGCGGGGCATACCCTTGTGATCGGGGGTCGCAAGCAGGTATTGCGGCTGATCCCCTCGGGCATGCTGCGGCCCGGGGTGCGCTGCTACATCGGCAATGGCGTCGTGCTGTCGCCGCAAGCGCTGTTGCAGGAAATCGATGAACTCGAAGCCGCCGGTGTCGACGCCTCGAGCCGGCTCCGTGTGAGTAACGCCTGTACGCTCATCCTGCCCTACCACGTCGCTCTCGACCGGGCGCGCGAGGCCAAGCGCGGCGATGCCAAGATCGGAACCACCGGGCGCGGCATTGGGCCCGCTTATGAAGACAAGGTGGCCCGCCGCGCGCTGCGCGCAGCCGATCTGCTTGCGCCTGAGCGTTTCCGCGCTCGGGTGGCTGAAGTTCTTGACCTGCACAATTTCGTGCTCAAGCACTATCTGGGCGCTGAGCCGCTCGATGCCACACAAGTGGCTGATGAGGCGCTCGCACTTGCGCCGCGTCTTGCGCCGATGCTGACCGATGTGCCCGACGAGCTTGCAGCTGCCATGGCGGGCGGCCAAAGTCTGTTGTTCGAGGGGGCGCAAGGGGCGCTCCTCGATGTGGACCACGGTACCTATCCGTATGTCACGAGCAGCAACTGCGTGGCGGGTGCGGCAGCAGCGGGTGCCGGGGTTGCACCGTCGTCTCTCCACTATGTGCTCGGCATCGTCAAGGCCTACACCACACGCGTCGGTTCAGGACCGTTTCCCACCGAATTGCACGATGACGTCGGCCGGCACCTCGCGCAGGTGGGCAAGGAATTCGGATCGGTCACCGGGCGGCCCCGCCGCTGCGGCTGGTTCGATGCGCCGGCGCTCAAGCGGTCGATCGCGCTCAACGGCATCGGCGGGTTGGCAGTGATGAAACTCGATGTGCTCGACGGGCTCGACACGGTGCGGCTCTGCACCGCCTATCGCCGAGGCGACGCGTTGTTGTCAATGTTGCCTGCTGGTGCTGATGCGCTCGCAGAGTGCGAACCGATTTACGAAGATCTGCCGGGTTGGAAAACCTCGACGGTTGGCGTCCGTTCCTGGGCTGACCTGCCAGTCAATGCCCAGCGCTATCTGCACAGACTCTCGGAGGTGGCTGGCGCCCCCATCGACATGGTCTCCACCAGCCCCGATCGTCTCGATACGATCGTACTGCGCGACCCATTTACTGCCTAGACTGACCTTTCGGAGCGATTGATGAAAGACCTCTATGTGTCCTGGGACGAATACAACCGACTGATCGAAAAGCTTGCGCTCAAGGTCTGGGAGTCGGGGTGGACGTTTGACGCCATTCTGTGTCTGGCCCGCGGTGGCCTCCGGGTGGGTGACGTGATGTCGCGGCTCTTCGACAAACCGCTAGGCGTGCTGTTCACCAGTTCCTACCGCGAGAATGCGGGAACCACCCAAAGCCGTCTGCTGATCGCCGACCACATCAGCAGCGCTGCCCCCATGCCATCGGGGCGCTGGTTGCTGGTCGACGATCTGGTTGACAGCGGCGCAACGCTTGTCGAGGTGATTCCGCACCTCCGGGCGAACCGTCCCGACGTTGAAGAAATCCGCAGCGCAGTGCTCTGGCGAAAGGGGGCCTCAGTGGCCGAACCCGACTATTACATCGAGCATCTGCCGAGTAATCCCTGGATTCACCAGCCGTTTGAAGAATACGACCACATGAGCCCCAACGACCTGAAAGCTCGCTGGGGCTGACAGCACATGGCGCCCATGATTCATGCGCCGGTGTTGATTGCCGGCGCAGGCCCGGTCGGTTTGCTGGTGGCGCTGCAACTCGCACGAATGGGCGTGGGTTGCATCGTTGCGGAGGCAGAGCCTGGTCTCACTCATGATCTGCGCGCCGGCACGTTCCATCCGCCCACCATCGAGATGCTCGAGAAGGTCGGGGTGGCGACGCGCATGCTCGAACTGGGGATCAAGGTGCCGCGCTGGCAGTCCTGGGACCTGGCGCATGGCATGGTGGCTGAGTGGGACCTGTCGCTGCTCAAGGACGACACACCCTACCCGTTTCGGCTGCACCTCGAGCAGCATCGACTCACGCCCATCATCTACCGCCTGCTGCAGCAGTACCCGCATGCGCAGGTGCTGTTTGGCCATCGGTTCGAGACCATGGTGCAGCACGCCGATCATGTCGAAGCGAGCCTGACGACCGAAGCAGGCCGGGTGTCGATTCGCGCCGACTGGCTGGTGGGGGCGGACGGCGGCCGCAGTCAGGTTCGAAAGAGTGCCGACATCGAGTTTGCGGGCTACACCTGGCCTGAGCGATACAGCGTCATCAGTACGCGTCACGATCTCGCCCTTCACGGTTTTCGCGAAAACGCCTACATAAGCGATCCGGTGCAGTGGTGCGCGGTCTTCAAGATGCCGGATGAGGGACCGCCTGGGCTCTGGCGCATGACCTTGCCTGTTGGCGCTGATGCGACTGACGAGGCCGTTCTTGCCGGGCCTTATGCCCAGCACTGCATCCGCAGGCTGACCGGGCACGACGATTCGGTTGAATATCCGTTGGTGCACCAGAGCATCTACAGCGTTCACCAGCGGGTCGCAGTGACCATGCGCAAGCATCGGGTTCTGCTCGCAGGCGATGCGGCGCACGTCAACAATCCCCTTGGTGGATTCGGCCTCAACAGTGGTATTCACGATGCCCTGGCGTTGGGCGAGATGCTGGCGGCGGTTGTCTCAGGCGCTGAGGGTCAGGCGCTGCTCGATCGCTATCATCGTCAGCGTCATACGGTCAACGTCGAGTATGTGCAGACGCTGTCGGTGCGCAACAAGCAGAACCTCGAGGTCAAGGATCCCGCCGAGCGCGCGCAGCGAATCCGGATGCTTCAGTCGACCTGCGCAGACCCGGTGAAGGCGCGCGATTACCTTTTGAACTCGTCCATGATCAACAGCATCCGCCGTGCGGCAACGATTGATTGATCGCCGCGCCGGAGGCACCGGAGGTTTCTGATGGCTCACTTGATTCGTCGCTCCCTGCTCGCCCTGGGTGCCGCAGGCGCTGCATCCGCGGTCCTGCCGCTGCGGGCCCAATCGGCCTGGCCCAATCGCGCTGTCAAGGTGGTGGTGCCGTTCGCGGCGGGTGGTAACACCGACTCCATCGCCCGACTGCTCGCCGAACGCTTCACGCAGGCGCTTGGGCAGCCGTTCGTGGTGGAAAACCGCGTCGGTGCGGGGGGTGGGCTTGCGATTGATTTTGTCTCGAAAGCAGCGCCCGACGGCTACACGCTGCTGGTTGGAGCGATGGCCAACCTGGCCATTCTTCCGGTCATCAACAAGGTCACGTTCGACCCGATTCGCGATTTTGTTCCGATCAGCAATATCGGCAGCAACCCCTTCGTGTTGGGCATTCACCGCTCGGTGCCCGCCGCGAACGTGCAGGAATTCATCGATTACGTTCGCAAGAATCCCGGCAAGTTCAACTATGCGTCGGGTGGGTCGGGCAGCGTGTCCCATCTGTCAGGGGCGTTGTTCGTGAAGCGGGCGGGCATCGAAATGGCCCACGTGAGCTACAAGGGCGGGTCGCAGGCTGTGGTGGATCTCCTTGCTGGCAATGTGCAGATGTATTTCGGTAATTTTTCCGAACTGGTGCCGCATGCGAGCGGTGGACAGATCCGCCTGATCGGTGTCTCGAGCGAACAGCGCGTGGCCCAGTTGCCCAATGTGCCCACCATTTCAGAGTCGGGCCTCGCAGGATTCAAGACCATCACGTGGAATGGGTTGCTCGCACCGGCTGGCACGCCCCAGGCAATTATTGATCGCGCGGCGTCGCTCACCCGCGAAGTGGTTGCCAGCGACAGCGCGCGTGCCCGCTTTGCACAGATCGGCGTTGATCCGATCGGCAGCACCCCGGCCGAGTTTGCCGCCACGCTGCGCGCCGATCTGCAAACCTGGGCTGAGGCGGCCAAGGTTGCCAATCTCAAGATGGAGTAATCCTGATGACCGGTGCTGCAACAGGACGAAGCAGTCTCGATGCGCTGGCCACCCGCGCGAAGATTGGCGTGATCGTGCCCGCCACCAACACCATCGTGCAGCCCGAGATGGAGTCGATGCGTCCACCAGGGGTGACCAACCATGTCAGCCGTATGCTGCTGCCGCCCCGGCCCTATGACGACATGAAGGAGTATCGGCAGGCGCTGGAAACCGAGCGAGGCGGTCTTGAGGAGGCGCTCGATCTGGTCATGAAGTGTGAACCGCATGCGGTGGCGCATGGGCATTCCATTCATTCGTTTCGGGGAGATCGGGCCCGGGCCGAGGCCGAGCGGCAGCGACTCGAGGCGCTGAGCGGCGGGGTGCCGTTCGTCACCCCTTCGGTGGCGGTGCTCGAAGGTCTGCGAGCCATTGGCAATCCGCAGGCGCTCGGCGTGCTCACGCCTTACTGGCCGCCGGCGGACGCGCTGATTGCAGAGTTCTTCACCGCATGCGGATACCGGGTGCTTGCCACGCACGGGCTCGAATCGAAGGGGCCGATTTCGGTCGCACAGTTCACGCCCGCGCAGATTCTGGCGGGGTTTGACCGTCTCGCCGATACCCCGGGAATCGAGGCGCTTGTTCATGTGGGTACCAACCTGCCGGTCAGTGCCATGACGGCGCAGATCGAGGCGCGTCTCGGGCGGCCGCTCATCGGGGTCAACGTGGCGACCTATTGGCTCGCCCTGCGGCGTGCGGGCATTAGTGATGCGTTAAGCGGCTTCGGGCTGCTCGCGGAACGTCACTGAACGTCTCGGGTTCGCCCACGTATCGCGGGCCCGGCCGGGCTTGCATGCCCGGCCTTTCGAGTCCTCGCGCAAAGCACGCAGGTGCTTTGCTTTCTGGGCACATAAAACAAAAAGACCGGCTGCGCCGGCCTTTAGAATGGTGCCCAGAAGAGGACTCGAACCTCCACAGTGTTGCCACCGCTAGGACCTGAACCTAGTGCGTCTACCAATTCCGCCATCTGGGCTTCGACAGCCTTACGGCAATCGAGGCGCGAATTCTAATGAAGATCGATGGATTGTCAAACCTGAGTCGGGTAAAGCCATGCCCACTCATCCGGAGGCGCTGACGAGTGACTGAAGCAGACCGGGCTCCGCCCACCCGCGAAACCATCCTTGAGTGCTTGAGGGTGGCCGATGTGCCGCTCACGCCCTCAGACCTCGCGCAGCGCCTGGGCGTGACTGCGGCGCAGAGCGGTCCGCTGCTGCGCCGTCTCGCGGCGATGGAGCGCGATGGCCAACTCCTGCCCAACCGAAAGGGGGTGCTGCTGCTCGCGACCCGGCTCGATCTGATCGCCGGGCGGGTTCAGGGGCACCGTGACGGATTCGGCTTCCTTCTGCCGGACGCTGGGGGGCCCGACCTGTTCCTGTCGCCTCGCGAAATGCAAAAAGCGATGCACGGAGACCGGGTGCTGGTTCGCCGGGTGGGCTACGACTCGCGAGGCAGACCCGAAGGCAGCATCGTGGAAGTGACCGAGCGCGCCCATCGCCGATTGGTGGGGCGTTTCGTCAATGAGCGCGGCGTGCACATCGTGATTCCGGAAGACCAGCGGATCAAACACGACATCATCGTTGCACCGGCTGACACGGGCGGTGCGCAGCACGGCCAGGTGGTGACGATTGAAATCGTGAGCCCGCCCGCTAACGGTGCGCCGCCTATCGGGCGCGTGGTGGAGGTGCTTGGTGAAATCGGTGATCCCGGCATGGAAATCGAAATCGCGGTCCGGAAGTTCGATGTGCCGCACCAGTTCCGGCCGACAGCCGTCGAGCAGGCCTCGCGGTTTGCCCCCCGGGTGCGCCCCGCCGATATTCGCGACCGCGTCGATCTGCGCGATGTCCCGCTGGTCACGATTGACGGCCAGGATGCGCGTGACTTCGATGATGCCGTCTACTGTGAACCCATCGAGTTTGACGCGCAGGAGATGCCGATTCTGGACGGCGGTCTGGGCGGGGGGTCAGAGGCATGGGCGTCAGGCGCGGGCATGGAGACATCGCACGCTGGCGCGATTGCAGCGACCGACCCGGCCGCGGCCACTGCCAGCCCCGCGGTGGGCAGACGTCGGCGCGCGGCCGCCCCGAAGCGGAAGGAGTCCGGATTCCGTCTGCTGGTTGCAATCGCCGATGTGTCTCACTACGTACGCCCCGGGGACGCGCTCGATACCGATGCGCTGGAGCGTTGCACGTCAGTCTATTTCCCGCGTCGCGTGATTCCAATGCTGCCCGAGGCTCTGTCGAACGGGCTCTGCTCGCTGAACCCCGACGTCGACCGGCTGGTGCTGGTCTGTGATCTGGTGGTGGACCTGCAGGGACGCATCCGTGCCTACCAGTTCTATGAGGCCGTGATGCACTCCGCCGCCCGGCTCACCTATGACGAAGTCTGGACGCTGCTTTCGGGAGCCTCGGGGCCGCGCACCAATGTGGCTGCCAATCGCGCAGCGCTCCTGCCCCACCTGCAGCAGTTGCACGAACTCTACCGGGTGTTTGCAGGCGCGCGGTCGCAACGAGGCGCGCTCGAAATCGACACTGTCGAGACCAAAATTGTCTGCGATCCGCTCGGGCGGATCGAACGGATCGTGCCGTCTGTGCGCAATGACGCGCACCGGCTGATCGAGGAGTGCATGCTGGCTGCCAATGTGTGTGCAGCGGACTTCCTGCAACGCCGTGAGCATGCAGGCCTCTATCGTGTGCACGAGGGGCCAACCCCCGAGAAGCTTGCGCGACTGCGCGAGTTCCTGCGCAGCGTGGGACTCTCGCTGGGAGGTGGCGATCAGCCCACTCCTCACGATTACGCCACCCTGGCCGCGGCTGTGCGGCTTCGACCCGACAACGTGCTGCTTCAGTCCATGCTGCTGCGCTCGATGCAGCAGGCGATCTATTCGCCTGACAACAGCGGCCATTTCGGTCTCGCATACGCTGCCTACACGCACTTCACCTCGCCGATTCGTCGCTATCCCGACCTGCTTACCCACCGGGTCATCAAAGCGCTGTTGCGAGATGCCCGCTATCAGCCCCGGGTCGATGAATCGGCCGAGCCCGGGCTGCTGCTTCAACCGCTCGCCGAGCCCCGCTCGGCCGAAGGCAGCGCTTCGCGTGGCAGGCGTCGCGCCACGGAAAGCCAGCTTGCCGAGGCGCTAGAGACCTGGCGTACGCTCGGCGCGGTGTGTTCGGCCAACGAGCGGCGGGCCGACGAGGCCTCGCGCGATGTCGAGGCCTGGCTCAAGTGTCAGTTCATGCGCGAACGGGTTGGCGAACAGTTCCGTGGTCGCATCACGGGCGTCGCGCCATTCGGATTGTTCGTGACGCTCGATGATCTGTTCGTTGAAGGGCTGGTCCATGTATCCGAACTCGGAGGTGAATATTTTCAGTTCAACGAAGCTGCGCACGAACTTCGGGGCGAGCGTACCGGTCGGCGTTTTCGGCTCACCGACGAACTGGCCGTGCAGGTGTCGCGGGTTGATCTCGAGGCCAGGCGAATCGAATTCAGGATGGTCCAGCGCGCCTCGGAATGGGTGAAGGGTGCGCCACGGCAACGGCTTGGCGGCAGGGGGGCGCTCGGCGACGCTGGGCCAGAGGTCATGCCCGCCATTGCCGCAGACGGCGCGCCCGACCAACCATTGGTTGCCGACCCGGGGACAAGGCGCCCGCGCAAAGCAGCGCCGGCCAAAACCGATTCCGTCGAGCAGGCAAGGAGCGATCGGCTGGCTGCCCGTCGCAAACGCCCTGGTCCCCCGAGGCGCAAAGGCCCATCGGGTCGTCGCAGCAAGCGAAGGTAACAAGCGATGAGAATTTTCGGGTTCCATGCGGTGTTGGCCCGCCTCAAGCGTGATCCTGGCGGTATCACTGAGCTCTACGTTGACACCGGCCGGAGCGACCCCAGGATGCGTGAGCTGGAGCGGCTGGCTCAAAGCGCTGGCGTGAGCCTGCACGGCGTCGATGGCCAGCGAATCGAACGCATGTGTCCCGGCAAGCGCCATCAGGGTGTCGTCGCTTTGTCCGAAGTGAGCGTGCCCAGCGTCACGCTTGATGAGTTGCTTGCGGCGTTGGATCCCAGCCCGCACGCCCCGATCACCCTGTTGTTGCTGGACGGCGTGACTGATCCGCGCAATCTGGGCGCGTGCCTGAGGGTGGCGGACGGGGCTGGTGTCTCTGCTGTGATCGC
>CAMBZS010000048.1 GCA_945872335.1 Bordetella parapertussis
CACCATGACCCGACTGACCCGCGACCAAATCGCCGCGCGTGTCGCGCGCGACATCCCTGAAGGCGCCTACGTGAACCTGGGCATCGGTCTGCCCACGCTGGTGGCCAACCATCTGCCTGCCGATCGCGAGGTCTTTCTGCACAGCGAGAACGGAATTCTGGGCATGGGGCCAGCCCCTGCGGCAGGCGAAGAAGACTGGGATCTGATCAACGCAGGCAAGCAGCCGGTCACGCTTCGTACCGGCGGAGCGTTTTTCCATCATGCCGATTCGTTCGCGATGATGCGCGGCGGCCACCTCGACATCTGCGTGCTGGGTGCCTTTCAGGTTTCGGCGGGTGGCGACCTCGCCAATTGGCATACCGGCGGCGATGCGATTCCCGCGGTCGGTGGCGCAATGGATCTCGCGGCTGGCGCCAAGCGCGTGTTCGTGATGATGGAACATCAGACCAAGAGCGGCGAGAGCAAGTTCGTCGAGCGCTGCACCTATCCGCTGACCGGCATTGGCTGCGTGAGCACGGTCTACACCGATGTCGCGGTGATTGATGTCACGCCCTCGGGGCTGGTCGCCCGCGAATGGATCGACTCGCTCACCTTCGAGCAACTCTGCGCGATCACCGGCGCACCGCTCGCGCGCGCCTGACCGCGCGCCCACCCGCGCGCGCCACCGCTCTTCTTTCCACTTCATTCAAGAGGACCTTGCCATGACCCAAGTCTTCATCTGCGACGGTGCCCGCACACCCATCGGCCGTTACGGCGGCGCGCTCTCCTCGGTCCGCCCCGATGACCTGGGCGCGATCCCGATCCGGGCGCTGATCGAGCGCAACCCCAAGCTCGACGCCGCCGCCATTGATGAGGTGCTCTTCGGTTGCGCTAACCAGGCGGGCGAAGACAACCGCAACGTCGCGCGCATGTCATCGATCCTCGCGGGTCTGCCCGACACGGTCGCAGCCGCCACCATCAACCGGCTGTGCGGCTCGGGCATGGACGCGGTGGGTACGCTTGCGCGCGCCATCCGGTGCGGCGAGATCGAGCTCGGCATTGCGGGCGGGGTGGAGAGCATGTCGCGCGCGCCCTTCGTGATGCCCAAGGCGCAGACCGCCTTTGCCCGCGAAAACGCGGTCTATGACACCACCATCGGCTGGCGCTTCATCAACCCACGCACCAAGGCCATGGTGGGGGTTGATTCCATGCCCGAGACCGCCGAGAACGTGGCGGCAGATTTTCGAATCGCGCGCGCCGACCAGGATGCGATGGCGTTCAGAAGCCAGACCCGTGCGCTCGCAGCGCAAAAAAACGGCACCTTTGATATCGAGATCGTGCCGGTCACGATCCCCTCGAAAAAGGGTGACGCGGTGGTGGTCGACCGCGACGAGCATCCGCGCGAAACCTCGCTCGAGGCGCTTGCCAAACTGAAGCCGGTGGTACGCCCCGACGGCACCGTGACCGCAGGCAATGCCTCGGGTGTGAACGACGGCGCAGCTGCGCTTCTCCTTGCAAGCGAAGCCGCCGCCGCGCGACACGGGCTCACCCCCATCGCGCGCGTGCACGCCATGGCGACCGCGGGCGTGGCCCCCCGGATCATGGGCATCGGCCCCGCGCCATCCACCAAGAAGCTGCTCGCCAAGACCGGCCTTTCCATCGGCCAGATCGATGTCATCGAGTTGAACGAAGCATTTGCCGCGCAGGGGCTTGCGGTGCTGCGCGAACTCGGTCTGCCCGATGATGCCGCGCATGTGAACCCGAACGGCGGCGCAATCGCGCTTGGCCACCCGCTTGGCATGTCGGGCGCGCGTCTGGTCCTCACCGCGGCCCGCCAACTGCAGCGCACCGGCGGCCGCTATGCCATCACCACCATGTGCATCGGCGTGGGCCAGGGTATTTCGCTTCTGATCGAGCGCGTCTGAGGTCTGGTTCGAAATGCGCGCATGATTGCGCGCTCCGCACCCTTATTCTTCCACCAAGGAAATCAGCATGAGCGACCAGACCGTTATTGCAGAGATCGAAGCTCTGGAGACGCAGCGCCGAGCCGCGCTGGTCGAGAAAAATTTTGCGGGCCTTGCCACTCTCCTGGGTGAGGACCTGCTTTATGTGCACTCGTCGGCGGTGGCCGAAGACAAGGCGCTCTATCTGAAAAAGCTCACCGACGGGCTCTACAACTACAGCGCGCTCAAGTCGCTGCGGCGCGTGCACCGGGTGCTGGGCGACGTGGTTCTGGTCGACGGCGACCTCGAAATCAGTGTTCGCGTAAGCGGCGTCGACAAGGTGGTGAACAGCCGCTACCTGCAGGTGTGGGCGCGCCGCGCCGGCGGCTGGAAGATGATCTCCTGGCAATCGACCCCCATTCCGCAGGGCTAAGCGCCCTTCAACGCGCGACGGGCAGCCGGTTGCTGCCCTGCCGCGCCCACCTCCGCCGGGCCTGCCCGCTCGCGTCGCCCAGCGCGCGCTAGCCGGCAGGCAGCAAGCACACTCGCCGCGGACCGCCCCACATGGACATGAGTTTCATCACCGACCCGTTCTTCTACGCGGTCGCCGTCCCCGCGGTGCTCCTCACCGGCATCTCCAAGGCGGGCTTCGGCGGCGCGGTCGGCGGCCTGGCGGTCCCGCTTCTATCGCTTGCAGTGCCGGTACCCCAAGCGCTTGCGATCATGCTGCCGCTTCTTTGCATCATGGACATCCTGGGGCTGATCGCCTATCGCCGCACCTTTGATGCGCGCATCCTGAGGCTCGCGATTCCTGCCGGCATGGTGGGCATCGCACTCGGCTCGCTTCTCTTTCGGGTGGTCGATCCGCGCTGGATCCAGGCGCTGATCGGCATCGAGGCGGTGATCTTCGCGCTCAATTTCATGCTGCGTAAGCCGCCGCCCAAGCCCGACGGGCCAGTGCCCATCTCGCCGATCAAGGCGCGGTTCTGGCCGGCAATGTCAGGCTTTACCAGCTTCATCTCGCACGCGGGCAGTCCCCCGATGCTGCAGTTCATGCTGCCCCTGGGGCTTGAGCCCCGGGTGTTCGTGGGCACGATGAACTGGTTTTTTGCCTGCATCAACTACGCGAAGTGGATCCCCTACGCCATGCTGGGCCTCATCGATCTGCGCAACACCGGTACCTCGGCCATGCTGCTGCCCGTCGTGCCCGTGGGCTTTCTGATTGGCTACTTCATGTTGCGCAAGATCAACGCCGAGTGGTTCAGACGCATTGCCACCTGGGGATTGCTCACCACGGGCTTGAAGCTTTGCTGGGACGCCTTCATGTGAGGTGGCATCGGGGCGTCCATCGATGCCCCGCCACACTTGAGTTGAAGGGAGATCCCGTCATGGCCCGTCTGTCTGTGTACGATCCGTTTGCCGAAGTATTTCCGGAAATTTTTCGAGGCCTTCTGCAGCAGCCTGCGCGCGCGCAGACCGATGTCGCAGAGATCCGCATCGAGGTGCAGGAAAACGCTCAGCAGTATCAGGTGCAGGCCGAGCTTGCTGGGGTGAAGAAGGAAGACATCACCGTGCAGGTGGATGGCAATCACGTGTCGATCACTGCCGAGACGCGCCGGGAGGCGCAGCCGCGCGAGGGTGAACGGCTGCTTCGAAGCGAGCGTTTCTACGGTGCGATGGCGCGTCAGTTCACGCTGGGCGCGGAGATCGACGAAAGCGCTGTACAGGCGCGCTTTGAAAACGGCCTGCTCACGCTTTCGCTACCGAAGAAACAACCGCCCGCCGCGCGGCGCGTCACGATTCAGTAGGCACCCGATCGGTTCGACTCGTCAGCCCCTCGAGGCCGTCACCGGGTAGCCCGCCTCGGTGATGGCCTCGGCCACTTTCACTCGTTCGAGGTGCGTTTGGACCTCGACCCGGTTCTGCGCCAGATCAACCTTCACCTGCGCCGCCTGATCAAGGCTCTGTATCGAACGCGTGACGGCTGCGGCACAATGGCTGCAGCTCATTCCACTCACGTCAAAGCTGTACATCCGAATGCCCTCCCGATCTGCGTGCCTGCCAAGCGTCTCTCTGAATTGTCCCACATGACGTCGGACCCTCAGGCCGTCGCAGCCAACGCGACCCGCACGCGTCTTGATATCAGTGGAATGACCTGCGCGGCCTGTGTCAGTCGCGTGGAGCGCACGCTTGCGAAAATCGAAGGCGTACGCTCGGTGAGCGTGAACCTCGCCACCGAAACAGCGCAGGTTGAGCATGAACCGGATGCGGTCCGCCCCAGCGTGCTGATTGCTGCCATCGAGCGGGCCGGCTACGGCGCGCGTATCCGTGACGACCAGCACCCTCAGGCAGCGAACGCCGCCCCGCCCATCGACCGCGATCTGATCGCCGTGGTGGCGGCGCTCGTGCTGGCCGCTCCCCTTGCGCTACCGATGCTGGTTGCGCCGTTTGGCGTAGCGTGGATGCTCCCCGGGCCCTGGCAACTCGTGCTGTCGGCGCCGGTGCAGTTCGTGCTCGGCGCGCGCTTTTATCGTGCAGGCTGGCGTGCCGCGCGTGCGTTCGAGGGCAACATGGATCTGCTGGTCGCGCTTGGCACCTCGGCTGCCTGGGGTCTCAGCGCCTGGACGCTCTGGGCACACCGTGGCCATGAGCATCCGCCTCTTTATTTCGAGGCCTCGAGCGTGGTGATCGCGCTGGTACTGCTTGGCAAGTGGCTCGAGCTTCGCGCGCGCCGCAGCACTGCGGCTGCGATTCGCGCACTCTCGGCGCTTCGACCCGAACGCGCACGGATCGCAGTGGACGGTCGCGAAATCGAACTGCCGCTTGACCAGGTGCGTGTCGGTGATCACGTGATGGTGCGCCCCGGCGAGCGGATCGCGGTCGACGGCGAAGTCGAGAGCGGACGCTCGCATGTCGATGAGTCCATGCTCACCGGAGAAAGTGTGCCGGTGGTGCGCGAGCCGGGTGATCGGGTGACCGGTGGTTCAATGAACGGCGAAGGCGCGCTGGTGGTTCGGACGACCGCGATCGGCGCTGCGACGGTGCTGGCCCGAATCATCGAGCTGGTCGAGGCGGCGCAGGCCAACAAGGCGCCGATCCAGCGCCTGGTGGACCGCGTCAGCTCGATCTTCGTACCAGTGGTGCTCGCGCTTGCGCTGGCCACCCTTCTTGGCTGGGGGCTCTTTCGGGGTGACTGGACAGCCGCAGTGATGCATGCAGTGGCCGTACTCGTGATCGCCTGCCCGTGTGCGCTCGGGCTCGCCACACCGGCCGCGATCATGGCGGGCACCGGCGTGGCCGCCCGTCACGGCATTCTGATCAAGGACGCGCAGGCGCTCGAGATCGCGCACCGCGTCACCGTTGTCGCGTTCGACAAGACCGGCACGCTCACGGTGGGCGAGCCCCGCGTCATGGCCTGCGAGACCGCAGCCGGCGTCGATCAGGGACGCATGCTCGCGCTTGCCGCGGCCGTACAGGCGGCAAGCGAGCATCCGCTTGCGCGCGCGGTTCGCCGGGCGTATGCCGATCAAGCGGGTGCCGATCAGGCGGGTGCCGAGCCCTTGCCGCTCGCCCTGGACACCCGCGCGGTCGCTGGTCGCGGCGTCATTGCACAGGTGAAAACCGATGCCGCCGATGTAAGAGCGCTCACCGTGCTGATCGGCAATGCCCGCCTCATGACTGATCACGCGATCGACCTCACCGAGCTTCATGCAGGCGCGGCCGGTCACGCGGCAGCCGGACGCACCGTGTCGTATGTGGCGCTCGCCCAACCGGGGCAGGCCAGCGTCCCACGGGCGCTCGGGCTTCTGGCCTTCGGCGATGCGATCCGTCCGGGCGCGGGCGAAGCCATCGCCATGCTCCGGGGGCGGGGCCTACGCACGGTGCTGATCAGCGGCGACAACGAAGGCGCGGCGCAGGCTGTGGGCCGCGCGCTTGGCCTGGACGAGATCCACGCCGGCGTACTGCCCGAGCGCAAAGCGCAGCTGATCGCTTCGCTTCGCGGCGAGCCCCCGCGTGGCGTGGTGGCGATGGTCGGTGATGGCATCAACGATGCGCCCGCGCTCGCTGCTGCCGATGTGGGCATCGCCATGGGTAGCGGCACCGATGTCGCGATGCACGCGGCCGGCATCACCCTCATGCGCGGCGATCCGCTCCTCGTGCCGGCTGCGCTCGATATTTCGCGTCGTACCCATGCCCGAATCCGTCAGAACCTGTTCTGGGCATTTTTCTATAACGTGATTGGTATTCCCGCAGCGATGCTGGGCGCGCTCGACCCAGTGATCGCAGGGGCTGCGATGGCCCTGTCATCGGTCAGCGTGGTCGGGAATGCGCTGCTGCTAAAGCGCTGGCGGCCGGTGCCTCAGGCGGGCGCCGCACCCGGGTCCCCCCAGGCGAACCCGGCAAAGGCGTAAGCGAACGCTTCAAAGCGCGAGGCCGGCAGGGCTTCGATGGCCGCCGCAGCCGCGCGTCCGCCCCCCCCAAAGGCGGCACACAGCCGATCAGCGCCACGCCGCCGCGCGATCGGCGCCCGCACGCTGATGTCGAGCGCACCGTCGGCCCGCTCGCGCGCCACCGCGTGTGCTCGGGTCGGATCGTCACTTGCCATCCGATTGGCAAAGGGCCCGATCACGCGGCGCGACCAGCCCGCATCGGGCAGGAGCCAGATCCGGCCGGTGGCGCCCTCGCGCCAGGGCGGCAGGGCAAGCGCCTGCGCCAGATCGTCACGACGGCGCCGATCGAGCGCATGAAGCACCGGCTCGGCGGCCAGGGCATCGAGTGG
This sequence comes from Bordetella parapertussis, assembly GCA_945872335.1. Classification (GTDB taxonomy): domain Bacteria; phylum Pseudomonadota; class Gammaproteobacteria; order Burkholderiales; family Burkholderiaceae_E; genus SYIM01. The sequence goes on from CAMBZS010000048.1 coordinate 6,703, forward strand.
GTCGCGATGTCTTGCGAGAAGCCGATAGAGCTCAGCCGGTGCAATCAGGCAGTCCGAGTCATGATCGCCGTAGGCGTTGTAGTTGACCGACTCGCCAAGGGTCTTCAGGGCCTCGCAGGTTTCCGAATCAAAGCCGGCGCGTGCCGCGAGCGCCTGCGCGCTCGAAGCGAGGTTGTCGCCCCAGGCAGCAGCCGCTGCCCAGGCGCTGAAGCGTCCGCCCAGGTAGCGGTCCACGATCAGGCTCGTGCACTGCAAAGGATCGGTATCAATCCAGGCGGCCAGACCTGGATGCTCAAAGCGGCGCTCGGCCGAGTGGTGATCGAAGTAGCGCACCGTGGCACCCGCGGCAAGAAGCCGGGACAGCGCCGCCACATTTCGATCGATCGAAATATCGCAGACAGTGATCTGGTCGCCGCTTTGCGCCGCGACGCGCTCGAGTAGCGCGATCTCGTGCTTTCGACCGGTGAAGAGCGTTGCCGGCCCGGGCTCAGCCAGGCGTAGCTGCACCATTGCAAACAGCCCGTCGGCGTCGCCATTACAGACATCGATCAAGGCCATTGCGCAAAGTCTCCTCCGGTTGGTGGCGACATCGTAGCGCCTTGCGCGCGCGCACACTCGATCGCGGGCAAGCAGGCACGCTGTGCGGCAAGGAGAGCAACGCAATGAATCAAGCCCATGCCCGGATCGTACGTGCCGATCCCGACCGTGCTCCAGACCATCCTGCCAATTCAATGCTCGTCTTCGGGCTGGACGACCCGCATTCGATGGCAGGGGTGATTGCCGCCTGCTGCGACGCCGAGGCGGGTGCGCTCGAGGTTCGCGATTTTGGCGATGGCGAATTCAAGATCCGTCCGCTCACCGACCCCCATGGCAGGCCCGTCTGCGTCGTGGCAGGCCTCTATGGTGACGCGCGACGAAGCCCGCAGGACCGGGTCTGCATGCTGCTCTTTTTCGTGTCGGCCCTGCGTGACCATGGCGCGCGCCATATCACGGTGATAGCGCCGTATCTGCCCTTTGTTCGCAAGGACCGTCGCACCCAGCCGTTTGATCCGATCAGTCTCCGATATCTTGCCCAGTGGTTCGAATCGGCAGGTGTCGATACGCTTCTCACGCTCGAGCCGCACAACGTTGCCGCGTTCGACAATGCCTTCCGGATTCCCGCCCGAACGGTCTCGACGCATCGGGTGCTCCTCGCGGCCGCGCTCGAGGCGGCCGGGCAAACCGAGTTGGTGGTCGCCTCACCGGACCCGGGCGGTATCAAGCGCGCGCAGCTGTGGCGCGAGGCGGTCGAAGCGGCAAGCCATCGGCCAACCGGCTTTGCAATGCTCGACAAGCGACGCCGGGCGGGGGAGGTGGAGGGAGCGTTTGCCGTCTGTGGCGAGGTGCGCGATGCCACCGTATTGCTGGTTGATGACGTGATTGCCACCGGCACCACCCTCGCACGCGCAAGTCGCGCGCTGTTCAGCGCCGGCGCAAGCCGCGTAATTGTTGCAGCTGCCCACGGCCAGTTTCTCGAGCGGGCGGCCGATCTGCTGGATGCCGCGGGCATCGACGCGCTGCTGGTCACCGACAGCTTGCCAAGCGCGCGACTGGCTGGCCACCGGCTGCGCGAGCGCATGACGCTCGCGAGCGCTGCGCCTGCGCTTGCCGCGCTCCTCGCGGATCCGGCAAGCGCGCTGCCGCCGCACCGCGCCTTCAGCAGTCAGCCCGACAGCGAATCCCAACCGTCGAGCGCGGCTTCGGCATAGCCCAGATAGCGCAGCGTGAGGTCACGCCAGTGTCGCGACCGCGGCGCCCCCGTCTCGCGCAGGTGTAAGAGCGCAAGCCGGGCACGCACGAGCGCATGATGGGCGCAGTAAAAAGAGCGCAGCCGCGCGGACGGCAGCTGCCCGGCAAGCCTGGGCGCGAGCCGCTTCGACAGCCGCTCGCCGATCCAGGCAGCGCCGGCCATCGCGCATAAAAGCGCGAGTAGACACAGCTCCTCCCAGGCGTCTAGCCGCCTGAGCATTGGATCGAATTCGAGGCGATCGATCAACTCTATCGGGTCGGTGAGACACACATGCTCGGGTCTCAGATCACCATGCGCCTCCACCCAGGCGCCGCTCACCGCACGCGCTGCAACCGTGCCGCGATGAGACCGCCACGCCGAATCACTGCGATCGAGCAGCGTGGTGAGCCGCGCGCGCGCCGCATCGGGCGGGCGCGAAAGCCGATCGGCCAGGCACAGCAGCTGGCGGCGGTTACACGCCTGCTCACGATCGATGCGTGCGAGCACGCGCGCAGGCGCGATCCGTAGCACGCGCGAGGCACCATAGAGCGCTGCCAGCCGGTCGGCCAGCCGATCAATGTCGGCGCAGGAAACCGTCCCGCGAGAAATCGCCTGATCGAGCATGGATGCACGCGGCAGGCGCCGCATCACGAGCGCCCAGTCAACCGGCTCGGGCAGCGTCGCGCGTATCGAGTCGCTACCCGTCAATCGGACTGCCGTCCGCCCACCCGCGGGCCGCGACCGTGGCATCGGCCACCCCAGAACCGGTGACCCAGCAGACACGCCCCGTTCATACGCGGGCCCTGCCGCGTCTGCGCCTGCGCCTGCGCCTGCGATCGGAAATACCCCGACATACACCGAAGGCGACACCCGCCGATTGCAGCGCAGCTCGCTCTCCAGCAGTGTGCGGCGCGCTTGCGGCTGATCGAACGCCGGCCACGCCCGCCGGAGTTTGATCGCCCAGGGACCCGCCAGCAGCACCTGCGACATCCGCGTGTCGATCACCACCAGTCGCCGGCGGGGCCGTGCCCGCGACAGCGCGGCACGAAGCGGCCCCAATCCGGGCGCCGCGGGCCGTTCTGTCGCAACCATATCGCTCGTCCGCACTGCACACCTTGCCAGAGGCCCCGATCGCCTGCTCCAATGGTGATCCTTTCACGTTTGAGACCCGCCTCCCATGTACGCGATCAACGCTGGCCATCGAATTTTCTACACCACCGCAGGCACCCAGGGCCCCTGGGTCGTGATGTCACATTCGCTTTGCTGCGATCACACCATGTGGGAGCCACAGATGGAGATGCTTGCACGCGATTACCGCGTGCTTGCCTATGACACGCGTGGCCACGGCGCGAGCGACCCATGGAGCACGCCCTACACGCTCGATGACCTGGCCACCGAGGCGATCGCGGTGCTCGACGCCGCGGGTATCGAGCGCGCACATTTCGTGGGCTTGTCGATGGGCGGCATGATCGGCCAGACACTGGGCTTCAGTCACCCGGGTCGCATCGCCTCGCTGGTACTCGCCAACACCAGTAGCCGCTTTGCGCCCGAGATGCAGCCGGTCTGGAACGCGCGAATCGCTGCCGTGCGTCGCGATGGCATAGAAGCAGTGGTCAAACCCACCATCGAGCGCTGGTTCACCGCACCTTTCGTCGCCGAGCGCCCGGCGCTGATCGCTCGCATCAGCCAGCAGATCCGTCGAACCTCCGTCGCGGGCTATACCGGCTGCGCGCGCGCAATCTCCACCCTCAACCTCACTGACCGGATCGGCGCCATTGCCTGCCCGGTACTTGCCATCGCCGGGCGTCAGGACCCGAGCACCACGCTCGCCATGCACGAGGACATCGTCCGCGCCATCCCGGGCGCCGAGCTCGCGGTGCTCGATCCGGCCGCGCATCTGTCGAATTTTGAGCAGTCGCAGGCGTTCAATGATGCGCTCGCAGGTTTCCTCGCACGGGTGGCGCGTTAGCGCGACAATGCGGTCCGGGGGCGTCTGCCCATCGTCTTTCCTCTCTGTTCGGAGTCATCGTGCTGAAGGCCCTGTCCGTCCTTGATCTCGTTCCCGTCCGTCAGGGCGACACGCCGCGCGAGGCATTGGCCAATGCGGCCAGCCTCATCCGACATGTCGAGTCCCTGGGATTCACCCGCTACTGGGTGGCCGAACATCACAACATGACCGGCATCGCGAGTGCGGCCACGTCGGTGGTGATCGGTCATCTGGCAGCAGCCTCCAGCACGATCCGTGTGGGCTCGGGCGGCGTCATGCTGCCCAACCACTCGCCGCTCGTGATTGCCGAGCAGTTCGGCACGCTCGAGTCGCTCTTTCCCGGGCGAATCGATCTCGGGCTGGGCCGCGCGCCCGGCACCGACATGGAAACGCTCTATGCCATGCGGCGTGATGCCAATTCGGCTGACCGCTTCCCCGATGACATCGCCGAACTCGCCCAGCTGCTCGGACCGCTTGAGGCAGGGCAGCGTGTGCGGGCGGTGCCCGGCATGGGCACCCAGGTGCCGCTCTTCATCCTGGGCTCAAGTCTTTATGGCGCACAGGTCGCTGCGTACTTTGGGCTCCCCTATGGCTTTGCCTCGCACTTCGCACCCGCGGCGCTCGATCAGGCGCTCTCGGTTTACCGGAGCCGCTTCCGGCCCTCGGCAAGGCTTTCCCGCCCCTGGGCGATGCCGTGCGTCAATGTGATTGCCGCCGATACCGACGCCGAGGCGCGCAAGCTCTTCACCAGCCAGCAGCAGCGCGTACTCGAAATGATCCGCAACGACCGCGGGCAACTGCGCCCGCCCGTCGATGACATGGAGCCGCTCTGGAGCGCCGCGGAAAAAGCGCAGGTGATGCGAATGCTCGAGTGCTCGATCGTGGGGTCGCTTGACACCCTCACCGAGGGGCTCCAGCGCTTCATCGATCGTACCGGTGCCGATGAAATCATTGCTGCGGGCACCATCTTCGACCATGAGGCACGGCTCCACTCGTACGGGTTGCTTGCGCAGGCCGCGCGACGGCTCGGGTTGCCCGAGCCCAGCCGGGCACCCACTGCGGCAGAAGACAGCGCCGAGCTCGCAGAGGCCCGCGCGGCGTAAGTTTCTGCGGTGAGGGTGGGGCCGACGCGGGTCGGCCGCACCCCCCTACATGCTGCGCCGGTACTGCCCGCCCACCTCGAAGAGCGTGCGCGTGATCTGACCAAGCGAGCACACGCGCACCGCGTCCATCAGCACCTCGAACACATTGCCGTCTTCGATCACGGTCTGACGGAGCCTGGCAAGCATGGGCCCGCTCTGGCTTTCGTGCCGCGCATGAAACTCGGCCAGGCGCTCAAGCTGTGAGCGCTTTTCCTCATCGGTCGATCGGGCCAGCTCGAGCTTTTCGGGAATGGGATCGCCATGCGGATTGCGAAACGTGTTCACGCCAATCACCGGATACTCACCGGTGTGCTTGAGCATCTCGTAATGCATGCTCTCGTCCTGAATGCGACCGCGCTGGTAGCCGGTTTCCATCGCGCCCAGCACGCCGCCCCGCTCGCTCAGTCGCTCGAACTCGGCCAGCACCGCCTCTTCCACCAGTTCGGTGAGCTCATCGATCACAAAGCTGCCCTGGTTGGGGTTCTCGTTTTTCGCCAGGCCCCACTCGCGGTTGATGATGAGCTGAATCGCCATTGCGCGACGCACGCTTTCCTCGGTGGGTGTGGTGATCGCCTCGTCGTAGGCATTGGTGTGCAGGCTGTTCGCGTTGTCATAGGTGGCAATGAGCGCCTGCAGGGTGGTGCGGATGTCGTTGAACGCGATTTCCTGCGCGTGCAGCGACCGCCCGCTCGTCTGGCAGTGATACTTGAGCTTCTGGCTGCGATCGTTTGCGCCATAACGCTCGCGCATGGCCACCGCCCAGATCCGGCGTGCCACCCGGCCGAGCACCGTGTATTCCGGGTCCATGCCGTTTGAGAAGAAGAACGACAGGTTGGGCGCGAAATCGTCAATCTTCATGCCACGCGCAAGGTACGCCTCCACGAAGGTAAAGCCGTTCGAGAGTGTGAAGGCAAGCTGGCTGATCGGGTTCGCACCCGCCTCGGCAATGTGATAGCCCGAAATCGATACCGAATAGAAATTGCGGACATCGTGGCGGACGAAATATTCCTGGATGTCGCCCATCACCTTGAGACTGAACTCGGTGGAGAAGATACAGGTGTTCTGCCCCTGGTCTTCCTTCAGGATGTCGGCCTGCACCGTGCCGCGTACCGTGGCGAGCGTCCGGGCGCGAATGGTCGCGGCCTCATCAGAGGTGGGCGCACGGCGCTGCTCTTTTTCGAAGCGCTCGATGTTCTGGTCGATGGCGGTGTTCATGAACATCGCAAGAATCGAGGGCGCGGGTCCGTTGATGGTCATCGACACGCTGGTCGAGGGCTCGCACAGGTCAAAGCCCGAATAGAGCACCTTCATGTCATCGAGCGTTGCGATCGACACGCCCGAGTTGCCCACCTTGCCGTAGATGTCGGGCCGCAGATCGGGGTCGTGCCCATAGAGCGTGACCGAATCGAACGCGGTCGACAGGCGCTTAGCAGGCATGCCCTCGGAGAGCATCTTGAAGCGGCGGTTGGTGCGAAACGGATCGCCCTCGCCCGCGAACATGCGGGTGGGGTCCTCACCCTCGCGCTTGAACGCAAACACCCCCGCGGTATAGGGGAACGCGCCGGGCACGTTTTCGAGCAGCAGCCACCGCAGAAGCTCCCCATGGTCTTCATAACGCGGCAGCGACACCTTCGGAATGCGCGTGCCCGAGAGCGACCGAGTCGCAATCGCAGTGCGCTGCTCGCGGTCGCGCACCTTCACCACGAACTCGTCGGCGCTGTAGGCGCGCAGCGTCTCTGGCCAGCTCGCGAGAAGCTTGAGGCACGCCGCCGGCAGCTTCTCTTCGCGCGCCGTCGCAAGCGCTTCGAGCGCCTCGCGAGCCTTGTTCTTGTCGGGGTTGGCTTCCAGCAGCATCCGCTTTGACTCGCGCAGCTGCTGCACTTCGCGGGCGATGCGGCTTTGCGCGAGCGCCTGCGCCTTGTAGCCTCGCACGGTATCGGCAATGTCAGCGAGATAGCGCACACGCGGACCTGGCACGATCACCGACTGCCTGGACGAATATCGAATGTTCTGCACCGGCAGTCGTCCGGGCGCATCGCCCGCGGGCAGCCCAAGCTCGGTGAGCTTGGGCAGCATCGCCTGGTAGAGCGCGGTGACGCCATCGTCGTTGAAGCGCGAGGCTTGCGTGCCGTAAACGGGCATCTCTTCGGCGCGCCGATTCCATTGCTCGCGATTGCGCTGGTACTGCTTGGCGACATCGCGCAGCGCATCCATCGCGCCCTTGCGATCGAATTTGTTGATCGCAACAAAGTCGGCAAAGTCGAGCATGTCGATTTTTTCGAGCTGGCTGGCTGCGCCAAACTCGGGCGTCATCACGTAGAGCGAGGCATCGACCAGCGGCACGACTGCGGCGTCGCCCTGCCCGATACCCGAGGTTTCAACCACCACCAGATCAAAGCCCGCCACTTTGCAGGCGGCAATCGCATCGGGCAGTGCGCCGCTCACCTCGCTGCCGGCTTCGCGGGTGGCAAGCGAGCGCATGAAGATGTTGGGATGATTGATTGCATTCATCCGGATCCGGTCACCAAGGAGCGCACCCCCTGACTTGCGGCGGGTGGGGTCCACCGAGATGACCGCGATCCGCAGCGCATCGTCGCGGTCAAGGCGAAAGCGCCGCACCAGCTCATCGGTAAGCGAGCTTTTGCCCGCGCCGCCCGTGCCGGTGATGCCCAGGGTGGGCACCTTGCGCGCATCGGCAAGCTTGTGGAGCTCGGCGCGCAGGGGGGCCTGCACGCGGCCGGCCTCGAGCGCGGTGATGAGCTGCGCGAGCACCCGGGTGTGACCGTGCACCGGCGTGCTGTGATCGGGCGCGCGGCGCGCGCAATCGACGAGCGATGCGAGCGAGGCCGGCGCAAACTCGGACAGATCGCGATCACAGCGACTGATCATGTCGCCGATCATGCCCTGTAGCCCCAGCCGCTGACCGTCTTCGGGCGAGTAGATGCGCGCGACGCCGTAGTCATGAAGCTCACGGATTTCAGCCGGCACGATCACCCCGCCTCCGCCGCCAAACAACTTGATGTGCGAGGCGCCTTGCGCGGCGAGCAGATCGATCATGTACTTGAAAAACTCGACATGGCCGCCCTGATACGACGAGACCGCGATGCCATGCGCGTCTTCCTGAAGCGCGCAGTTCACGATCTCCTGCACCGAGCGGTTGTGTCCCAGATGGATCACCTCGCAGCCCATCGACTGCAGGATGCGACGCATGATGTTGATCGAGGCGTCGTGGCCGTCAAACAGCGAGGCGGCGGTAACGAACCGCACCTTGTTAGTCGCGCGATATTGCGCGAGCCGGGCACTTTCGGAGAGGTCGGACATGGCGGATCCTGCGAGCGGCCAGCGGGGGCCGAACCAGAGGCGACCCGCGAGCGAAAGGGGACCTGAAATCTAATTGACGTTAACGTAAACGTCAATATCGCACGTTGAGTGCGTAATGCTCGGCGAGCCAGGTCGAGTAGGCCGACATGTCGACGCTGCCCGCGAGCGTTGCCGCACCGTCGTGGCCGCGCAACAGGTAGGGATAGCGCCGGATCATGGCTTCGGCCCGATTGCGGTCGAGGCCAGCGCCCAGTTGGGCCATGGGCCGGCCGCTGCCCCGAGGGTCGGCTGACGCCATTGGGCGGGCGCCGGTCGTGGCTTGCCCCGCGGGCGGCGCGCCGGTGCGCTCGCCTGGCGTGAGCGGGATGCGGAACTCGCGATCCGGACCGGGCGCGATCACGCTGCGCGCATCATGGAGCAGTGGCTCGGTCACCGTTTGCCAGGCGACATCGAGTGCCTTCAGCCCGACCCCGGCCTTTCGCGCCTGCTCAACCATCCAGCCGAGCGCGACATCTGAAAGATCGCCGTTCGCGTGACTGCCGCCGATATCGCCATGGTCTCCGATGAACCCGCGCTCGAGGCGCCAACCCCCGGCCGGGGCCGCCTGATCGGGGCCGATCGATTCCAGGGGAAAGAACCGGCGCTGCTCGTTCAGCGCCACCGCATGCACGACCACGCGCGCCTGGGGCGGAACGCCCAGATTCCACTGCGCGTTCGCCTGGCCATTCAAGCCGAACTGCGCCACCGTGTCCCAAAGCCCGATGAAATTGAGCGACACGCAGCGCTGAAGCGACAGATAGTGGCCGTTACTGATTCGGGCAGCGACGGTATTGGCAAAGTCGCGCGCCATCGCCGCGCCGCGTGAAAAGCCGATCACATCGACATTGACGGGCGCGCCGCGGGTCTCGGGCGAACGCAGTGCGCGATCGAGCACGCCCAGCATGTGATCGACCCGGCGACGCGCGCTCGAGGCCTGCAGGGTATCGAACGCATCGGCGCCGATCCCCGAGCCACGGTCCAGGGTCCCCACACCGCTCATGTAGTGGCGGTCGCTCGCGCCGTGGAGGCTGAAAAATTTGGCGACGTTTGACAGCGTGTCGCGACCGCTCGCAGGGTCGCTGTTGCCGGTACCGTCAAAGGCAAACAGGATCAGTCCGAGGGGATCGGTCGCCTGAACCGGGTTGCCGGCCGCATACGCGTGGAGATTCCAACCGGCGGCAAGCCCCAGCGGGTCGGGTTCCAGATAGCGCCCGTGTCGGGGATCATAGGTGCGCTGATAGTTGTCATGGAGCCCGGTCTCACGATCGTGGTACTGGCCGGGCAAGCGCAGCGGCTGGTCGAACCGCCCCTCCTCCTCGAGCACTTCCCCATAGGCGCCCAGCCGAACCCGCCAGACCGGTCGGCCGGCCTGATCGATCGCCACCTGCGGCGTACCCAGCGGATCGGCGAGCAGCCAGGTGATGGCGGGCGGGCGCGGGCCACGCCGCCCAGCCGCCGGCGGCTGGAGATCCGGCTCGACGATTGCCACCACCCGGCCCTGCCAGCGGATGAAGTGCCGAGTGATCCGGCCGGCTGCGTCCAGCTCCGCAACCAGCGCGTTCTGGTGGTAGAGGAAGCGCGTGGTGTGGGGCAGCGGGCCGTGCACCCGCTTCAGCACCCGCTCGCCCAGCGCGTTGTAGCGATAGTCGATCGCACTGGCGGAGGACGCGGTCTGCTCGCGGGCAGGCAACGCATCGGGGCTGCGCTCTGCCCGCTCGATCCGGCCCGACGCACCGTAGCCCAGGAGCCAGGGGCCATGGCGACGCGGCCGGCCGGCGGGGTCGGAGGCGGCGGGCAGCACGGATTCGGTACGTCCCGACTCGTCACGCAGCAGCCTGAGGTCGCCCCCCGGCGAGTAGTGATAGAACGAACGCCGGGTCGCGCCACCCGCGTGCTGCCGCTCACGCACGATCAGCCGGCCCGCCGCGTCGAAGCCGAAGCGCTCCTCGCCATCCAGGCGCCCGATCGCTGCCACCAGGCCGTCATCCCGGCGCCGGATCTCGAAGCGGGCGAGCGACTCGCCGCCGCGCTCGCGCCGCCAGTCGAGCGAGGCGAGCCGCCCCTCGCCGTCAAAGCGGCGAAGCGCACGCACCCCCGCGCCCAGCCGCTCGACGACGGCATCGCCCGCCTGATACTCGACCGACTCGACCAGCCAGACCGGGTCGGTGCGGTCGGGCAAGACAAGCCCTAGCCGGTGGGGCCGACCCGCAGCGTCATACTCATAGCGCAGCCTCATTCCGTCGCCAAGCGAGCGCTCACTGAGCCGGGAAGCCCCGTCGTAACTGAAGTCGTAGTGAATGGACTGCACGCCCAGCCGATGCGTGAGACGGCGCAGACGGCCCGCCTCATCATGGGTTGCCCGAAGATCGTGCTCCGGGTGATCGAGGCCGACAAGCCGCATTCCGGTCCACAGGAACCGCGTGCCGATACGTGTGCCCGCGGCCGCCTGCTCGCGGAAGAGCAGCCGCCCGGCAGCATCAAACTCGCGCAGTTCCAGGCTGCCATCGGGCAGGACCATCTTCACCGGATGGCCCCTTGCGTCGTGGAACACCTGGCGAACCCCGCGCTGCGCCGAGCGCTCCTCGATCATCCGCCCGAGGTCATCGAAACGGGTCTCCGTGGTCCGACCGTCCGCATCCATCTGGACCAGCGCGGGGCTCACGATCAGTAGCCCCAGGGGCAGACTGCCCGGTGGCTGCGTCTCGGCGCCTGGCCCGGACGACCGCGTGGTCGGCGAGGGATGGCCCGCCCACGCTAGTTTTTGAGATGAGTGGTCGCTTACTAATCGACTTAAGCCAGGGTGATCGATCGGCACGGGGCGGCCCGCGCCCTGACCGATCGCGGATAGCCGTCCCTGCCGATCGCGCAGCCACTCGAACACCCGTGCGCCGTGATCCAGACGCGCGAGTTGCCAGCCCGCATCAAAGCGCCGGGTGATCACCTGACCATCGGCGAGCACCTCCCGAACCGGTCGCCCAAGCGGATCGCGCTCGACGCGGCGGATGATCGACTCCGGGTGGATCACCGCCTCCAGCCGGCGGAGCCGGTCATAGCGGAACTCGGTGCGCGCGATCACCGTCGGCGAGGGATCGGGTTGCGCCGCGCCCGCTGCTGGTGTGGGCGTGGGCGTGGGCATCGGCATCGGCATCGGCGTGGACGTAGGCGTGGGCGCCCCAATCGGCGCAGGCCCCAGCTGTTCGAGCGCAACCCGCTTGCCCGCAAGATCGCCGATCTCGGCATGAATCACGCGCACGGCGCGCGCTACGGGACGCACGCCGTCGGAGTAGGGCGCCCACCCTCGCTCGACCAGCCGGGTGATCTGCCCGCGATCGTTGTACGCAAGTTCGATGTGTCGCCGCCTGCCCATGAGTACACCCGGCGCATCAATCGCGGTCGGCCGCGCAAGCGGATCCGCGTCTGGATAGCTGAACCGCCATACCGGCGCCTCGGCGTCGGTTCCCCGCACCAGACTCGCCACCCGGCCCGAGGCGTCGTAGACCAGCCGCCAGATGCCGATGGCAACCGGCCGGCCCTGCGCATCACGCTGGACGGCCTGCGCGACGTTCGGACAAAGCGGGCAGCCCGGACCGTCAGCCGCCAACAGGGCAGGCTCGCCCGACGACGCAATCCGCCATCGATACCGGGTGCGCGCGCCACGAAAGACGAGTTCGGTTTCGCCCGCGTGTCCGCCGGCATCGTCCACCCGGTATTGCGCGAGCAGTTCTGTGTGGGGTTCGTTCACATCACCCACGCTCGCCACGACCCGACCGTCAGCCTGGTAGCGAAAACGGCTGCGCCGTCCATCGGGCTCGGTGGTACCGGTGAGCCTGCCCGCGCCCGCGGCGTCCTCGTAATGGTGCTGAACCAGCCGACCATCCGGATAGCGCACCCCGGTGAGCCGCCGCTCGCTGTCATAGGCGTAGCGGATCGACTGGCCGTCGGGCAGTGCCAGCTCGATCAGACGCCCCGCCTGGTGGACGAGCCGGATCGCTCGACCGTGGCGATCTTCCACCCGTGCGAGTCGCCCCTGCTCGTCATAGGCCAGCAGCAACCGGTCCAGGTCGGGGGCCTGCACCTGGGAAAGCCTGCCTCGCGTATCGAACACCAGCCGGCGACCGGACGGCCAGCGCCAGACCCAGGGATGGTCGGGCGCCTGCGCGTCCTCTTCGACCACCCCGTCGGACAGATCGGCGCCCTGGTAGCGAACCCGGCCCTCGGAGAGTCGCGTGACCGGCTGCATCGTGATCCGCCGACCATCGGCCTGCAGCAGTTGCAGTTCGGCCGCTGGCAGGCCGGCCCCCGGCGCGCGGGCGAGGCGCCGGCGGGCGAGCCGCGTGTCGAAGCTGTGGCTCCAGCCAGGCCCGAGGGACAGCGAGAACGCGTTGGCGCTCGAATAGAACCGGCTGAACTGCAGGATCAGCGACTCGCCGGCCGAGACCTGCTCGAGCGCGCCGGTTGCCCGGCCGCTCGCATCCATGGCGGTGACCGTGTCGACAGCGGGCAGCACCAGATCGAT
>CAMBZS010000049.1 GCA_945872335.1 Bordetella parapertussis
CCAGCGTGTTGGTAACAGTAAAGCCGTTATCGAGCCCCTTGTACGCATTGGTGACCGCACCGGACTCAATCAGTGCCACGGCGCTGTCGCCGATCAGGCCGCTGTGCAGGCCCAGGTCCCGATGGCTTGCGAGAAGCCCCAGCACCGCATCGGGGAGCGCGCCCAGCCCGATCTGGATCGTGGCGCGGTCGGGTACGACCGATGCGACATGGCCCGCGATACGACGCTCGGCTTCCTCTGCTGCCATCGTGGGGGACTGGACGGTTGAAGTGGCTGCGCGCACGGCGAAATCGATCCGCAGAGAGGCAGCGTCGGCTTCGGTGCTGGGCGTAAACGGTGCCTGCGGGTTGATCTCGGCGATCACGCATCGCGCCCGTCGCGCTGCGGCGACCACATAGTCGTTGGCCATGCCGAGGCTCAGCCGGCTGCCATCGGCCGACGGGGCGAGCTGCAGCATCACGACATCGGCGCGCAAGCGCCCGGTGCTGAAGGAGCGTTCGAGTTCGCGATAGGGCGTCGGTGTGACATTGGCAATGGAGCCCGGCTGCGATGCGAAGCCCTTGGCCGCGCCGCCCATGATGCCGTAGCCGCCAGGCCGAAGTTTTGGCGATAGCGGGCGTGCGAAGGTATCGGAGAGCACCGCACCCAGGAACACATCGACCGGACCGGCCAGGGAGTCGGCCTCCTCAACCAGCGCGCGCGTCAGCGTGAGCGGCTCGGCACCGGCCTGGCCGATGATGATGGCGTCGCCCGCGCGAATCAGCGAGGCAAGCGGGGGCAGGGAATCGAGAATGGGCGCAGCTGGCATGAAAGGTGGCTCGAGGCAAAGAGGGTTGGTGACACAAGAACGCGCGGTCGATGCTGTCATGTTCGCGGTCGGGGCGTCAAACCGCGTGGCCGCCCTGCCGGCCGCCCTGTCGGTCGCTTGCCGGCGCCCCCTGTCAGCCGCGGGCCGATTCGGCCGACGACTTGCCGGTTGTGCCTACCACGCGTACCTTGCCTGTCATGACCGACCCCGTGCTCCGTCCTGAAGCCCGCGCGTCAGGCGGGGCGAGCCGTCTGGCGATCGCGGTGCTGGGGGTCGCGTTTGCGCTCAATTTCGCCGGACGCGGGCTGGTCGAGGCGTTTTCGGCGTTTGTGCTCCCCTTGGAGGAGGCTTTTGGCTGGCCGCGAAGCGCCCTCACCGGTGTGGTCGCCACGCAGATGATGGTGAGCGGGCTCGCCGCGCCCATTGCGGGCTGGCTCTTCGACCGGTATGGGCCCAGGGTGGTCTACTGCAGCGGGCTCGCGCTACTGGGGATGGCAGGGCTGCTGTCGAGCCGGGCCGAGTCGCTCACGATGATCTATGCCGGTGCCGGCGTGCTGGTTGGCGCCGGCGCGGCCGCGACCGGAATGGTCTGCGCTGCATCGCTTGTCGCCCGCTGGTACCGGGCCCGGTTGTCGACCGCCATTGCCGTGGCCTACGCAGGCTCTGGCTTCGGCGTGCTGGTGATGGTTCCGCTCTCCCAGGCCCTGATCGACGCGCTCGGTTGGCGGGGCGCCTGGCTCACGCTGGGCGCGGGCGCCTTTGCGATGGTGCCCGTTTGTGCGCTCCTGCCCTGGTCGCGCCTGTCGCGCCCGCCTGTTGATGCGGCGCCGGGACGTCCGTCGCCCGTGCCCGTGCAGGCGGGTGAGGCTCGGGCGGCGCTGCGTGCGGCCCTCTCAGACCCCGCGTACTGGCATCTGGCCCAGGCATTTTCCTTTACCGCGATCGCTTCCTACCTGGTCACCCCGCAGGTGGTGGCGCTCCTGATCGAGGGGGGGTTCGCCCCGCTGATGGCGGCCTCGGCCTATGGCCTCGCGGGGCTGCTCTCCACTTTCGGGATCGTTGGCTCGGGCTGGTTCTGCGACCGCATCGGGCACCAGCGCACGGCGCTCCTGTCGTTTTCGTTTACTGCGCTGGGACTGGGTGGTTTGCTTGCGGTTGCCACCACCGGGTCGCTCGCAGGGCTCGCGGTCTATGTCACATGCTTTGGCGTGGCGCAGGGCGCGCGCGGCCCCATCGTGTCGGCGCTCTCGAACCGGATCTTTGCCGGACCCGGTGTTGCCACGATCTACGGCACGATCTTCGGCATGATGGCGCTTGGTGCTGCGCTGGGGGCCTGGGCTGGCGGGCTGCTGCACGACCTGACCGGGGCTTACTGGCCGGTCGCCCTGGCCTCCGGTTGTGCGTTGCTGGTTGCCGCGGCGCCCTTCCGATCAGGGAGCGGGCTGATGCGGCGGGTTCAGGCGCTCGGGCGACCGAGTTGATGCGCGCCGCAGACCTCGCAATCGGGGTTGCGAGCCAGGCTCACACTGTCGATTTGCATTGATCGTGAGTCGATCAGAAGCAGGCGACCCACTGCGGTGTTGCCAAAGCCGCCCAGAATCTTGAGCGCTTCGGCGGCCTGCATGGTGCCCACCATGCCGGTGAGGGGCGCAAACACACCCATGACCGCGCAGCGCACCTCCTCGAGACTGTCGGTTTGCGGAAAGATGCAGTGATAACACGGCGACTCGGCATGCCGCGGGTCAAAGACCGACAGCTGGCCGTCAAAGCGGATGGCGGCCCCTGACACGAGCGGCACGCCAGCATGCACGCAGGCGCGGTTGATGGCGTGCCGGGTGGCGAAGTTGTCGCTGCAGTCGAGCACCACCTGACTGCGGGCCACGGCGGCAGCAAGCGAGGCGCCGGCGAGCCTTTCGTGAATCGGTTCGACCCGCACATCGGGATTGAGCGCAGCCAGCGTACGGGCGCCGGACTCAACCTTGGGCTGCCCCACCGCGTCATCGCGATGGAGGATCTGGCGCTGCAGGTTACTGAGATCGACCGTATCGCCATCGGCGATGAGCAGCGTGCCCACGCCAGCCGCTGCCAGGTACATGGCGGCCGGCGACCCGAGCCCACCGGCCCCCACGATTAGCGCCGTGGCTGCCTGCAGCCGCTCTTGGCCTTCAACGCCGATGTCCTCCAGCAGGATGTGCCGGCCGTAGCGCAGCAGCTGCCGGTCGTCCATGGCGTGACAGTTGGCTAGCGCGCGGCGCCGGCGGCGTTGCCCCCCGCAGGCGCGGCAGCCGCGTCGCCGGTGCGCGGCGGTGCCACGGCGACCGGCTGGCCCTTGAGATGGCTGAGCGCCTGCTGCAGCTGGTAGTCATCGGCCGAACCGAACTCGATGGGCTTGCGCTCGCGCGCCCGGTCCGCGTCGGTGGTGGGCCGGGGTGCTCCAGAGGGGCGCTCCTGCTCACGCGAATTTGACAGATGCCGGTTCAGGTCGGCTTCGCGGACACGGAAGTTGGCGGTGTCGCCTTCGGCGGTTTCTTCGACCAGGAAATCGGGCTCGATGCCGCGCGCCTGAATGGAGCGGCCGTTTGGCGTGAAATAGCGCGCGGTGGTGAGCTTGATGGCGGTGGAGTTGGACAGCGGAAGAATGGACTGCACCGATCCCTTGCCGAAGGTTTGCGTGCCGAGCACGGCTGCGCGCTTGTAATCTTGCAGGGCGCCTGCCACGATCTCCGAGGCGGAGGCTGATCCGCCATTCACCAGCACGACCATGGGCACGGTTTTCGCGGCCGACGGCACACGGGCGACGAAGTCTTCCCGACTGCCGCGCAGGTAGTCTTCGGGGATGGCGCTGTATTTGCGCCGGGCATCTTCGTTGCGCCCCTCGGTGGTGACCACCGTGACCTTGGCGGGCAGGAATGCGGCCGACACACCCACCGCGCCGTGGAGCAGGCCGCCCGGATCATTGCGAAGATCGAGCACCAGACCCTTGCCGATCGCGCCCTGACGGTCGAGATTCTCGAGATGGCGCACCAGCGCCTCGACCGTGTGCTCCTGGAACTGCGTGATGCGGACGTAGCCGATGCCAGGCTCGATCACTTTCGAACGTACCGACTGTACGCGGATCACGTCGCGCATGATGGTGACGACAATGGGCCGTGCCTCGCCTTTTCTCGACAGCGTGAGCGTGATCGAGGTTTTGGGCTTGCCCCGCATGAGCTTGACCGCATCGTTAAGCGCCAGCCCCTTGGTGGACTTTTCATCTATACGGATGATGAGGTCGCCGGCCCGCACGCCGGCCCGCGCGGCCGGTGTGTCCTCGATGGGAGAGATCACCTTGATGAAGCCGTCTTCGGTGCCGACCTCGATGCCCAGCCCGCCAAACTCACCCTGCGTGCCCACCTGCAGCTCACGGAAGGCATCCGCATCGAGATAGGCCGAGTGCGGATCGAGCCCGGAGATCATGCCGCTGATTGCCTCGGTGATCAGCTTTTTGTCTTCGACCTGTTCGACGTAGTTGGCCTTGATGGCGCCAAATACGTCGGAGAACTGGCGCAATTCTTCGAGCGGCAGGACGGCGCGCTGGCTGCGCTGCGCCACCGCCGACAAGCCGACGCTCACCAGGATGCCTGCAAAAGCACCAGCGAGAACGAGACCTAGAGACTTGAGTTTGAACTTCATGGGGCGCGCGGTGCTGAACCGGAATCTGGATAGGCGAGCGGAGGCTCTGGAAATGGCTCTGGTGAGTATAAACCTCCACAGCGGGCCGCGCCCAGCATGAGGCTTATCGGCGCGTGCACGAATGTTGCGCGCGCGCCGGGGTTGGCAGCCTGTTGGCGCGGGCTCAGCCGGGCTTGGCACGCCCCTGAGCGGCGACCGCCGCCATGGCGGCCTCGATCTCCGCGGCATCGCCCAGATAGCGGCGGCCGACGGGTTTGAGCGCGCTGTCGAATTCATAGACCATCGGACGGGCGGTCGGGATGTTCAGGTTCACGATCTCGTCGTCGGGTACGTTTTCCAGATATTTGATGAGCGCCCGCAGCGAATTGCCATGGGCGGCGATCACTGGCCGATGACCGGCGCGGAGCGCCGGGGCGATGGTGCTCTCCCAGAAGGGCGCGACGCGGGCAACCGTGTCCTTCAGGCATTCGGTGCGCGGAATGTCGGCGGCTGCCAGATCGCGGTAACGGGGATCGAACTCGGCGCCGCGCGGATCGCCCGCGGGTAGCGGATCGGGTGCGATCGCGTACGCGCGTCGCCAGATCAGAACCTGCGCGTCGCCAAAGCGCGCGGCAGTTTCAGCCTTGTTCAGGCCCTGCAGCGCGCCATAGTGCCGCTCATTGAGCCGCCACGACTTCATCACCGGCAGCCACAGGCAACCCATTTCATCGAGCACGGTGTGCAGCGTGCGGATGGCGCGCGTGAGCACCGAGGTGTAGGCGATATCGAATTCATACCCCTCGGCCTTCAAGAGCGCGCCGGCGCGCCTGGCCTCGTCAAGCCCATGTGGCGTCAGGTCGACGTCGGTCCAGCCGGTGAACCGGTTTTCAAGATTCCACTGGCTCTCGCCGTGGCGAAACATGACGATCTGGAAGTTCATGGCAGCTCGGTGTGGGGATGCATGTTGGGTTGGACAGGCAATATCTTATAATTTTGGGTTTGGCTTTAATGCTGGAATTCAACTTGGCCTTCGTCACCGAAAACATCATCCTGCTCGCGATTGCGTTTGCCTCGGGTGCCATGCTGCTCTGGCCGATGATCATGAAACGCACAGCCGGCGCGTCGCTCAACACGCTTGGCGCCACCCGGATGATCAATGACACGCAGGCCATCGTGCTTGACGTGCGGGCCACCGGCGAGTTCGATGCCGGGCACTTGCCCAACGCCCGCAACATCCCGCTTGCGGAACTCGACCAGCGTGCCGGGGAACTGCCAGCGGGGCGCCCGGTTATCGTGTGCTGCAACACGGGCATGACCTCGGCCAAGGGGGCGGCCGCGCTTCGCAAGGCCGGCCGCGAGGAGGTCTTCAACCTCGATGGCGGGCTCAATGCCTGGCGGCAGGCGGGGCTTCCGGTTGTCAAGAACTGAACACAGGGAATACGGCCCATGGCTGCTCGAATCCAGATGTACACCACGGCGGTCTGCCCCTATTGCGTGCGTGCCGAGCAGCTGCTTCGGCAGCGCGGGGTCACGGAAATTGAAAAAATCCGCATCGACCTCGACCCGGCGCGCAAGGACGAAATGATCGCGCGCACCGGCCGACGCACCGTCCCGCAGATCTTCATCGGCGACCGGCACGTTGGCGGCTGTGACGATCTGTACGCCGTAGATCGCGCGGGTGAGCTCACGCCGCTGCTCGCGGCGGGCTGACCCCCTCTACAGAGTCTTTGCATCGGCGCCTGCCGAGCGCGGCCAGTCTCACCAACCCCGACGGACCCGGTCCGTCAATCACCAGGATCATTCAATGAGCGGACAGGAGCAGGCCCCAGCATTTTCCATCCAGCGCGTCTATCTGAAAGGCATGTCGCTGGAAATGCCCAATGCGCCGGCCATTTTTCTCGAGTCCCAGCAGCCCTCGGTCGAGGTGGCGGTTGACGTGAGTTCGCTCACCATCGTCGAGGGCATTCATGAAACGGCGGTCACGGTAACGCTCACCACCCGCGTTGGCGACAAGGTGGCGTTTCTGGTCGAGACCACCCAGGCGGGCATTTTCGAGATCCGCAATGTGCCAGCCGACCAGATGGATGTGCTCGTGAATGTGGTGTGCGCCAATATCGTGTTCCCGTATCTGCGCGCCAACCTGGCCGATGCCATTCAGCGTACCGGCTTTCCCCCGATCCACCTCGCCGACCTCGACTTTGGCGCCATCCATCAGCAGCGCCTCGAGCAGCAGGGCGCGGCGGCCCCGTCGGGTCTGATCGTGCCCGGGCGCGCGTAGGGGTTGGCCCCCACGCGCAGGCCGAGCGCAAGCTGCCGTGAGAATCGCAGTCTTCGGTGCCGGTGCGTGGGGCACGGCGCTCGCACAGCATGCGGCGCGCCGGCATGCTGTGCTCCTCTGGGCGCGGGATGCCGCGCAGGCGAGCGCGCTGGCAAAAGAGCGATGTAACCGCCGCTATCTGCCCGGGGTGAATTTCGAGCCCGCGCTCGAGATCTCGTCCGATATCGACGCAGCCTGCGGCTGGTTGGCCGCCGAGCCATCGCTTGCTGTGGTCGCCACGCCGGTCGCCGGTCTGGCAGCGCTCCTCGATCAACTGGCAACCCGACTGCCCGGCGCCTGCGCGGGCGTCGTCTGGCTCTGCAAAGGTCTGGAGGCAGGCACGCTGCGCCTGCCTCACCAGATGGCCACGGAGCGCCTGGCATCGTTTGCCGGCGGGGTGCTGGCTGGGCCCAGCTTTGCCCAGGAGGTGGCGGCCGGATTGCCGGTTGCGCTCACGGTGGCCGGAGGCGGCGCGCGGCTTGCCGAGCAGGCGGTAGCGGCGTTTCACCACGGTGCAGCGCGCATTTATGTTGCCGACGACCCGGTGGGCGTCGAACTGGGGGGCGCGCTCAAGAACGTGATGGCGATCGCAGCGGGCATTGCTGACGGCCTTGAACTGGGCATGAACGCACGCGCGGCACTCATCACGCGTGGCCTGGCGGAAATGACCCGGCTGGGGTTGGCGCTGGGTGGCCGCGCAGAAACGTTTTCAGGGCTTACCGGGCTGGGCGATCTGGTGCTCACCTGCACCGGCCCGCTGTCGCGCAATCGAAGCGTGGGCCTCGCGCTCGCCCGTGGCGAGGCGCTTGCGTCGATCATCGAGGGGCTGGGTCACGTGGCCGAAGGGGTGAGCACGGCCCCGGCCGCGCGCGAACTGGCTGAGCGCCACGGGGTGGACATGCCGATTCTGCAGGCGGTCTGCGCGGTGCTTGCCGGACGCACGCGGGCGCCTGAGGCGGTGCTTGCGCTCTTGTCGCGCGAGCCCCGCAGAGAGGCAAACTGATCGTGGAAGGCGGGTGCGCAGACGGGCGCCGTTCGCCGCAGCGGTGGTCGTGCCCGGTCTGGGCGCAGGGGAAGCAATGAGCGAGATCGATTCACGTTTTTCAGTATGTGTGTTTTGCGGCGCCAAGCCCGGGCTCGATCCTGAGTTTGCGCAGGTTGCCCGCGCTGCGGGTCGCGCCATCGCCGAACGTGGCTGGCGCATGGTCTATGGCGGCGGGCGGGTCGGATTGATGGGCGTTGCGGCGGATGCCGCGCTTGCCGCAGGCGGCGAAGTGATCGGTGTGATTCCCGATGGCATGCTGGTCCGCGAGCAGGGACATCGCTCGCTCACGCGCCTGGAGGTGGTGGCCGACATGGCGATCCGAAAGACCCGGATGATCGCGCTGTCGGATTCCTTTCTCACGCTGCCTGGCGGGCTTGGCACGCTCGATGAACTGTTCGAGGTGCTGACGCTTCGCCAGGTACGGTTCATCAACAAGCCGATTGCGCTGCTGAACCACAGGGGCTATTTCGATCGGCTGCTTGCGACCTGTCAGGGGTTTGTCGATGCAGGGTTCGTGGCGCCCACCGATCTCGATGCGCTCATGCACGATGGTGAACTTGACCCGCTGCTGAACCGGCTGGGGGCGCTGCGCGCTTAGCGCGCGCCAGAAAATCCGTGCTGCCGCCACGCTTCATAAACCGTGACTGCCACCGCGTTGGACAGATTGAGGCTGCGGTTGTCGGGGCGCATGGGCAGGCGTAGCCTGCGTTCCGCGGTGAAAGTGTCGAGTACGGCGGGCGGCAGGCCCGCGGTTTCCGAGCCAAACACCAGGTAGTCCTCGGCCTGGAACGCGACATCGTGTGGCGCGCGCGTGCCCCGCGTGGTGAGCGCCCAGGCGCGGCGCGGCGCTTCGCGCTCGAGGAAGGCCGCCCAGCTTTCGTGCACACGCAGCGTGGCGAACTCGTGGTAGTCGAGGCCGGCCCGGCGCATGCGCGATGAATCAAGCGGAAAGCCCAGCGGCTGCACCAGATGGAGCGTGGCACCGGTGTTGGCGCACAGCCGGATCACGTTGCCGGTGTTGGGCGGAATTTCAGGCTGGACCAGGACAACGTGAAACATCGGGCGGGGCGGTTCGAGCGACGATGACGCAGGTGACAGAGGGCGCGCCCGCGCGAATCAGCGCATGCGACGCGGCTGCAAGCGTAGCACCGGTGGTCATGACATCGTCGACCAGGAGCACCGGTTCGTGATGGGGCCGAGTGGCGATGAATGCCCGGTCGACATTGCTGGCTCTTGCCCCTGTCGATAGCCTGGATTGGGGCGGGCCGGCTCGCTGCCGGCGCAGCGCCACGGGGTCAATGGGCAACCCGAGCGCCCGCGCAAGCGGCCGGGCGATGAGAAGCGACTGGTTGTAGCCGCGTTCGGCGAGCCGTTCATCGGAGAGTGGTATCGCGACCACCCGGTGCCGCGGATGCCCCGGGGGCTGGCGTGCGAGCTCGCGCTGGACGATTGGAGCGAGCGTGGCGGCCAGTGCCGCACCCAGTGCCGGCTGCCGGTTGAATTTGAGCGCGCGCACGATTCGGTCAAGCGGCGGGGCGTAGGCACCGAGCATCACGGTGCGCGAAAAGGGCGGGGGCGCGGTACGGCAGCTTTCACAGAGCGGAGTGAGGGACTCGATTGCGCATTGCTCGCAACGACTGACCCTGCTGCCAAGGGCCGCCAGACACGGTTCGCACCAACCCGCCCGACATGCGCCCCGTGGAAGCACCCGCGCGCAGCCGCCGCAGGCGCGCGGGAGGAGCGCATCGGCAGCATGCGAGGCGAGTGTAGCGAGGGCGCGCGACAGCGCTGGAGCGTGTTGAAGCATCCCGCAATTGGCGCACGTCCGCCTATACTTCGGCCGCAATGAATGCGACGGCAGGTCTAGACCCGGCGGCTGCGCGTCTTCAGGCGCGCCGACGCGCCCGGACGCAGGCGCCTCATTTTCTGCAGCAGGCGGTTGAGCGGGGCCTCCTCGAGCGGCTCGATCCGGTGCGTACTGCGCCGCGCCGCGTGCTGCTCGCTGAAGCGGCGCGTTCCGGGGCGCTGCTCGCGCTCGCCCAGCGATTTGTCGGGGCCGAGCTCATCGCGACCGACGATGATCCTGCCGCCCTCGCAGCGCTGGCCGCCCGCGTGGCGCCCGCACGCAGCGGGCTTCTCGCGCGACTGGGGATCGTTCGAGGGCGCCCGCTCGCGAATTTCCTGGTCGCCGAGCCCGCGCAGCTGCCGTTTCCGTCGGGGTCGGTCGATCTGGTGTGGTCGGTCCTCAATCTTCATGCTGTCCCCGAACCCGATCCGCAGATGGCCGAATGGCGCCGCGTTCTCGCGCCTGGCGGGCTGGCTGCCTTCGCCTGCCTCGGGGTCGACACGCTCGCCGAGCTGCGGACACTGGGCGCCCGCATTCAGCGCTTCCCCGACATGCATGACCTGGGCGATGCCCTGGTGCGACAGGGGTTTGCCGAACCGGTGGTTGACACCGAACGCCTCTCCATCACCTGGCGCGATGGCTCGACGCTGCTTGACGAGGTGCGGCAGTGGGGGGGCAATGCCCTCGCCGATCGCTTCAGGGGACTTCTCACGCCCAGGCACCGGCAGGAATGGCTGCGAGCCCTGGAGGATCTTCGGGGGCCCGACGGATTGATCCGGGTCAGCGTCGAACTGATTTACGGCCATGCCTGGTGCCCGCCGGAGCGGCGCTTGCCCGACGGGCTTGCCCCGATCCGCGTGATTCCCCGTGGCAGCCGTTGAGCGCAATTTGCCGCCTCTCTGGACGAGCGCCTATAATCTTCACTGACACCGGTGGTCTGATTCGAAAAAAGATTCGAGTTTCATGCAGTACGAATGGCAGTATCACGTCCGGAGCCAGCAGCATTTCTGGACGCTGCGCCGCAACTGCGTACTGTCGCCTTCTCAACTCGCGATCTGGTTCGGCTCGCTCTCAGCGGTGTCCCTGGGGATTGCAGCCGCCTTTGCAGTCGTCGGCGCCTGGATGGTGGTGCCGTTTGCGCTGATCGAGGTGTCGGTTCTGGGCTTGGCCTTCTTCTGCTACGCACGCCATGCAGGCGACTATGAGCGGATCGAGGCTGGACCGGGCTGGCTGCGGGTTGAGGCAAGCCACGGCGCGAATCTTCGCGTCGAAGAAGTGAGCCCACCCTGGGTGCGCGTCGATTACCGAGGGCGATCGAGCGATCCGATCGTGCTCGTTGCAGGGCGACAGAAAATTGCGGTGGGGCGGTTTGTTCCCGACCATCGCAAGCCCGCGCTGGTTGAGGAATTGCGCGGTGCGCTGTCGCAGGGGTAGGCGGGTGACGGGTTTCCGTGTCTCGAGCTTGGAAGAGAGCAATGGCTGACATATTCAAGAAGGGCGCGCTCCGCACGGCGGCTGCTGCGCTTGCGTGCATGACAACCTCTGCAGCCTGGGCGGTCAAGGACATGCCTGGCGGGCCGACGGTCAATCAATGGAATCTGGCCGAACCGGCCAACGCGATTGCGCGTGGGCAGATCTGGCTTCACGAACTCCTGATGTGGGTCTGCGTGCTGATCTTCATCGGCGTGTTCGCGGTCATGTTCTATTCGATGTGGGCGCATCGCAAGTCGCGGGGTGCCAAGTCTGCCGACTTCCATGAAAGCACCACGGTTGAAATCGTCTGGACGGTGGTGCCTTTTCTGATCGTGGTGGGTCTTGGCATCGCTGCCACGGGTGAGGTGATTGCCCAGAAAGACACCTCCAATCCCGACCTCACCGTCAAGGTGACGGGGTACCAGTGGAAATGGGGCTATGACTATCTGAAGGGCGAGGGCGAGGGCATCGCCTTCCTGTCCAACCTTTCCACGCCGCGCGAGCAAATCGAGGATCGCAACTACCCCGACGCCCGGGCCAAGCGCGAAGCCAATCCCACCTATCTGATGGAGGTTGACAATCCGCTCGTGGTGCCGACCGACAAGAAGGTTCGGCTCGTCATTACGGCCAACGACGTGATCCACTCCTATTACGTGCCGCGTCTGGGCATCAAGCAGGATGCAATTCCAGGCTTCATCCGCGACACCTGGTTCAGAGCCGACAAGCCCGGGGTCTATCGCGGCGCCTGCACCGAACTCTGCGGCAAGGATCACGCCTTCATGCCGATCGTGGTCGAGGCGAAGAGCGACGCCGACTACAGGAAGTGGGTCGAAGAAAAGAAAAAGGAAATGCTTGCCCGGGCCGATGACCCCAACAAGGAGTGGGCGCTCGCCGATTTGTCCGCGCGCGGCGAAAAAGTGTATGCCGCCAACTGTGTGGCCTGTCATCAGGCAAACGGCAAGGGTGTAGCCGGGGCGTTTCCTGCGCTCGAGGGTTCCAAGCTGGTGCTTGGCAAGCGCGATGACCACATCGCCATCATGCTGAACGGCAAGGCCGGCACCGCCATGGCCTCCTTCAAGGGGCTGTCCGATACCGAGCTTGCGGCCGTCATCACGTATTCCCGCAACGCGTGGGGCAACAAGGCCGAAGACAACCTGGTACAGCCACAGGCCGTCAAGGCGGCGCGAAAGTAATTGCCGGCAGGCAGCAAGCCTTTCCCGGCAACGATCAAGGATTCAAGCAGGAGTCACACGATGAGCGCAGTGATCGGTCACCACGATGACCATTCCCACGACCATGCCCACGACCATCCCACGGGATGGCGGCGCTGGCTCTACGCCACCAATCACAAGGACATCGGCACGATGTACCTGTGGTTCTCGTTCGCGATGCTGATCGTGGGCGGTCTCAATGCGCTCCTGCTTCGCACCGAACTGTTCCAGCCGGGCTTGCAGATCGTAAGCCCCGAGTTCTTCAACCAGCTCACCACCATGCACGGCCTCATCATGGTGTTCGGCGCCATCATGCCGGCGTTCGTGGGCTTTGCGAACTGGCAGCTGCCGCTCATGATCGGCGCCTCCGACATGGCGTTCGCGCGCATGAACAACTTCAGCTTCTGGCTGCTGCCGCCCGCGGCGCTTCTGCTGGTGGGGTCCTATTTTGTACCGGGCGGCGCCACGGCGGCAGGGTGGACCATTTATGCGCCGCTGTCGGTGCAAATGGGCCCTGGCATGGATCTGGCCATTTTCGCGCTGCACATCCTGGGCGCGAGCTCCATCATGGGCTCGATCAACATCGTCACCACCATCCTCAACATGCGCGCGCCGGGCATGACGCTCATGAAGATGCCGCTCTTTGTCTGGACCTGGCTCATCACAGCCTACCTGCTGATTGCGGTGATGCCGGTCCTGGCAGGTGCCATCACCATGCTGCTCACCGACCGTCACTTCGGCACCTCGTTCTTCAACGCTGCCGGCGGCGGCGACCCGGTGATGTTCCAGCACATCTTCTGGTTCTTCGGTCATCCCGAGGTCTACATCATGATCCTGCCGGCCTTCGGCATCGTGTCGGAGATCATCCCGACCTTTGCACGCAAGCGCCTGTTTGGCTATAGCTCCATGGTGTATGCGACGGCATCGATCGCCATCCTGTCGTTCATCGTCTGGGCGCACCACATGTTCACCACGGGCATGCCGGTCACCGGGCAGCTGTTCTTCATGTACGCCACCATGCTCATCGCCGTGCCCACCGGCGTGAAGATTTTCAACTGGGTAGCCACCATGTGGCGCGGTTCCATGACGTTCGAGACGCCGATGCTCTTTGCCATCGGCTTCATCTTCGTGTTCACGATGGGCGGCCTCACCGGCATCATTCTGTCGGTGGCGCCGCTCGACATCGCGCTCCACGACACCTACTACGTGGTGGCGCATTTCCACTACGTGCTGGTGGCAGGCTCGCTTTACGCCCTCTTTGCTGGCACCTACTACTGGCTGCCCAAGTGGACCGGCCACATGTACGACGAGCGGCTGGGCAAGTGGCACTTCTGGATGTCGCTTCTGTCCTTCAATCTCACCTTCTTCCCGATGCACTTCCTGGGGTTGGCTGGCATGCCGCGCCGCTATGCCGACTACCCGATGCAGTTTGCCGACTTCAACGCAATCGTCACGGTGGGTGCGTTCTGGTTCGGGCTGTCGCAGCTCATCTTCCTGTGGGTGATCATCAAGTGCATCCGTGGGGGTGAGAAGGCGGCTGACAATCCCTGGGGGGCAGCGGACGGCCTCGAGTGGACCATTCCCTCGCCTGCCCCGTTCCACACCTTCGAAACCCCGCCGGTTGTGAAGTGACGGGGTGCCCAATACCGTGAGCGCAGATCATTCAGCCAACCGCCCGAGCAACCTGCGAACCGCGCTCGTGCTCGCCTCGATCGCGCTGGTGTTCTTTGCCGGCGTGATCGCAAAATACTGGCTGTTTGGCGGCTGACCCAATTCGCCATGACACCGTCCGATCCCGCCTCCACGCACGCCCCCACCGGGCGGGCGGCTCGTGGCATGAATGTCCAGATGCTGGGCAAGCTGGTGATCATGGCCGGGCTCATGTTCGGGTTCGGTTATGCGTTGGTGCCCATTTATCAGGCCATCTGCGAAATCACCGGCATCAATGACCTCACCAAGCGCGACAAGGGTGCAGAGGAGTTCGCTCGCAATACCCAGGTTGACCGCAGCCGCAAGATCACCGTCGAGTTCGACGCGAACAGTCGCGGGGCGTGGCTGTTCAAGCCCGAAGTCAATGCGCTCGAAGTCCATCCAGGCGAACTGGTGACTGTGGTTTACGACCTGGTCAACACCCGCGCGGTGGCCACCGCAGGGCAGGCCATTCCAAGCTACGCGCCGCAGCAGTCATCGCCCTACTTCAGAAAGCTGGAGTGCTTCTGCTTTAAGCAGCAGGCGCTCGATCCCAGCGAAACCCGCAAGTTCCCGGTGGTGTTTGTCATCGATCCGAAGCTGCCTCGTGACGTCAACACCATCACGTTGTCCTACACCTTTTTTGAAGTCGGCGGATTGGCGCCGAAGGCGGGAGGCTGAGCGTTGACGAATCGTGCCGCTCAGGCTCGACCGGCCGCCTCCGATATGCGTGTGGCCAATGGGCAGCCACCGTCTCTGGTGGTCGAGCCGCAGGCCGGATCGGCCGCCACCCGCGAAGCGGGTCTGTTTGAAACCGCGCGTGCGGTGCTGTGGTCGTTTTTTGGGGTTCGGGGGCGTCGTGCGCATGAACGCGATGCAATGCGCCTGAATCCCGTTTACGTGATCCTCATGGGAATCGCGCTCGCAGCGGGCTTTGTCGTCGGGCTCGTCACGCTGGTTCGATTCATAGTGTCCTGACTCAAGAATTTTCCAGGGAGAAAACAATGGCTGCCGGAGCCCACTCTCAAGCGCCTTACTACTTTGTTCCCAGCCCCTCGCATTGGCCGGCAGTGGGCTCGGTTGCCCTGCTGTGCTTCGGTTTCGGCATGTCCGGGTGGGTGAATGGCGCCGCCTACGGGCCTTGGCTTTCCGCGGCGTTTCTCGCGATTCTGATCTTCATGATGGTGGGCTGGTTTGGCACGGTTGCCGCCGAGTCCGAGTCCGGCATGTACAACCACCGTGTCGACACGGCCTTTCGGTGGTCAATGGGCTGGTTCATCTTCTCCGAGGTCATGTTTTTTGCAGCGTTTTTTGGTGCGCTCTACTACGCGCGAACCATCAGCATGCCGTGGCTTGGCGACCTCGATCACAAGTCGGTTCTCTGGCCTGATTTCCAGGCGGTCTGGCCCAATCTCGGGCCTGCAGGCGTGGTCGATACCTTCCAGACCATCGGTCCCTGGCCGATTCCCACCATCAACACCGCGTTGCTGCTTGCGTCCGGCGTCACGCTCACGATTGCCCATCACGCGCTGAAGGAAAGCCGGCGCGGCTCGGTCGTGTTCTGGATGTTCGTCACCATTCTCCTCGGGGCCGTATTCCTCGCCTTCCAGGCCTATGAATACATGCATGCTTATCAGGATCTGAACCTCAAGCTCACGTCGGGCGTGTTCGGTTCCACCTTCTTCATGCTCACCGGCTTCCATGGTTTCCACGTCACGGTGGGGGCCATCATGCTGGCGGCGGTGCTGTTCCGGCTGCTGAAGGGCCACTTCACCGCAGAGAACCACTTTGCATTTGAAGCGGCGGCCTGGTACTGGCACTTCGTGGACGTGGTGTGGCTGGGGCTCTACGTCGTGGTCTACTGGCTGTAAGCAGTCTGTCACCGCCCGGTAACGGGCGTGCTCGACATCAGGGGCGCCATGGGCGCCCCTGGTTGCTTCAGGCACTCGAGAAGGGTTCGCGGTGGGCTATCGAGCCGGACCGACCGGCACCCCGGTGCTCTGAATCCAGCCAAGCTGGTGGGCGATCAGGATGAAGACGAACAGTGCCACTGAAAAACCGACCCGCAGGGCCAATGCGCGGACGGTGTTGTGAGTGCGGCCTTTGTCTCGGATCAGGAACACCATGGCCGACCCCAGGCTTGCAATGATCAGCACAAAAGCGATCACGATGATGATTTTCAAGACAGGGCTCCGCCAATCGAACCCAGAATTGTAGGCGTACGGAATTGCCGCGACTGAAAGTAAAGGGAATTGCCCTGCTGCCCTCGATCGCCGCGTTTTTGCTGGTGGTGCTCACGGTGTCGCTCGGCAACTGGCAAACGCGCCGCGCCGAGGAGAAGGTCGCGCTGCAGGCCGAACGCGATCAGGCGGCTGCGCAGGCGCCGGTCACGCTCGATGCGCGCGCGCTCACTGCGCCCGATGCGCTGCTCGGGCGTCGCGTGATTGCGGACGGGCACTTCCTTGAGCGGTATTCGGTTTTCATCGACAACCGAGGCTACCGGGGCCAGGCCGGGTTTCATGTGCTGACGCCGTTTCGCCTCGAGGGCCTGGCAGAAACGGTACTGGTGTTGCGGGGCTGGGTGCCACAGGACCCCGCCGCACGCGGCCGCCTGCCTACGATCGCGGCCCCTTCAACGCGGGTGCGTATCGAAGCGCTCGCGCAGCGCGACCTCGATCAGGTGCTTGAACTGATGAAGGCCGCGCCGCCGGGACCTGAGGACCGGTTGTGGCAGAACGCGAGCATTTCTGCGATGAGCCAATGGTCGGGGCTCGCGCTGCTCCCTGTCGTGCTTCGTCAGACCACTGAGTCGCCGGTGCCATCCGAGGGGGCGCCAACCGCAAGCCCCGCCCCGCGGGCGGTGGCCCTGGTTCGTGACTGGCCTAGCCCCGGAGCGGGCGTGGGCAAACATCGCGGCTACGCGTTTCAGTGGTATTCGATAGCGGTCCTGGTGACTGGTCTCTGGTTGATATTTTTCTGGCGTTCGCGCCACCCCCGCTCATGACAACGACTTCATCGCCCCCGGCGCCTGTGGTTTCCCGAGGCCGACTCAAGCTGATTTTGGTGCTGCTGGTCTGCGCAGCGCCGGTGCTTGCGTCCTACTTCACCTACTACGTCATTCGGCCAGAGGGTCGGATCAATTATGCGGATCTGATCGAGCCGCAACGCCCGGTGGGCGATACGGTGGTTCAGCACCTCGACGGCACTGCCGATGCCCTTGCGAGCCTGCGCGGCAAGTGGGTGCTGGTTGCAGCCGCCTCGCCAGCGTGCGACGCCGCCTGCAGCACTGCGCTCTACAACATCCGGCAGGTCCGGCTCACCTCCGGTCGGGAACGCGAGCGCGTGGAGCGCCTCTGGCTGCTCACCGAGCCGGGCGAACCCGATCCGGCGCTGCTTGCACAGCATGAAGGGCTCATCGTTCGTCGGATTGCCGCCGATTCACTGACCCGCTTTGAACCGGCGACCGGCGGCCGCAGCGCCGACCATATTTTCATCATCGACCCGATGGGTAACCTGATGATGCGTTTTCCCGCGCAGCCCGATCCCAGCCGGATGAAAAAGGACCTCATCAAACTGCTACGTGCATCACGCATCGGATGATCGAATGAATGCTTCGTCTGCTTCCCTGTCGGCCGCGGGTCGCGCGCCGGCGTATCGTCGGTTGATCGGTTTCACCGCGGTGCTCACGCTTGCGCTCATCATGTTGGGTGCGTGGGTGCGCCTCACCGATGCCGGGCTCGGTTGCCCCGACTGGCCTGGCTGCTACGGCAAGCTCACGCCCACCCAGGCCAAGTCCGACATTGCCCGAGCGGTGGTCGAGCAGGGTGGTGAGCACGGTCCGGTCTCCATGGGCAAGGCGTGGCGGGAGATGATTCATCGCTACGTCGCCTCGGGTCTGGGCCTGCTGATCATCGCCATTGCCGTGATGGGCTGGCGCGCGCGTCGCCGGCTCGATCAGTCACCCGTGCTGCCAATCGCTCTGGTGGGTGTGGTGATCATGCAGGGGCTTTTTGGCATGTGGACGGTTACCCTTCTGTTGAAGCCTGCGGTCGTCACGCTTCATCTCGCGGGCGGCATGCTCACCTTCGCATTGCTGATCTGGCTCTGGCAGCGCCAACAGCCGCGTTGGTCGGCGGTTGACGAACGGGCGCTTGTGCGCCTGCGGCTCCTCGCGCAGGGGGCGATGGTGCTGGTGGCGCTGCAGATCCTTCTGGGTGGCTGGACCAGCACCAACTACGCCGCACTCGCCTGCACTGACCTGCCGAGGTGTCAGGGCCGGTGGTGGCCCGAGATGAACTTTGAAGACGCCTTCCACGTGTTCAGAGAGCTCGGCCGTACCGACGACGGCGAGTTCCTGCCCGCGCAGGCGCTCACCGCGATTCACCTCATGCATCGGCTGGGCGCGATCTGTGTCACCGCCTGGCTTGGCCTTCTCGCCTGGCGCGTAATGAAGGTGCCTGGGACCCGCGGTTTCGGGCTCGCGCTCCTGCTCATGCTGGCGACTCAGTTTTCGCTGGGGCTTTCCAATGTCTGGTTCAGTCTGCCGATCGCGGTAGCGGTGGCCCATACCGGTGGCGCGGCCGTACTGCTCGCGCTGGTCGTGGTGCTAAACTTCAGGGTTGCGCAAGCCCGGTTGACACACTGAGCGACGAGGGCTTGAGGCCCTGAGGTTTATCGGTCCGATCATCCGGCTTTGCCCACCGCCCCCCCTTTGTCGTCCTGCCATGCAACTGACCCGCAACGCACCTGCCAGCTGGCGATATATCGCTCTGCAGTATCTCGCGCTCACCAAGCCGCGCGTGGTGTTGCTTGCTGCGTTCTGTGCACTGATCGGCATGCTGCTCGCAACCGACGGCCCCCTGCCCTGGACCCTGTTGGGCGCGGGGCTTGCCGGCATCTCGCTGCTTGCGGGCGCGGGGTTTGCCTTCAATTGCCTGATTGAGCGCAGCATCGATGCGCGCATGGCGCGTACCCGCGCCCGGCCGCTCGCCCGGGGCGAAGTGGGCGTCACCGGCACCATCATCTTCGCGGGCGTGATTGGCGGCATGGGTGCCGCGCTCCTCTATTGGGCGGTCAACCCCCTCACCATGTGGCTCACCATGGCCACCTTTGTCGGTTATGCAGTCATCTACACCGTGCTCCTCAAACCCGCCACGCCGCAAAACATCGTGATCGGTGGCGCCTCGGGCGCCATGCCCCCGGTGCTCGGCTGGACGGCGGTCGCCAACGAGGTGACCGCGCCTGCGCTGGTGCTGTTCCTGATCATTTTCGTCTGGACGCCCCCCCACTTCTGGGCGCTTGCGCTTTACCGGATCGAAGACTACCGGCGCTCGGGGCTTCCAATGTTGCCGGTCACACACGGCCCCGAATTCACCCGCCTGAATGTTTTGCTCTACACCGTGCTGCTGGTGGCGGTGTCGGTCATGCC
>CAMBZS010000050.1 GCA_945872335.1 Bordetella parapertussis
GCGAGCTGCCTGCGCAGATCGAGTACCGGGAGGACGGCGCGGCCTACATCACCAAAACCTGCCCAGTACATGGCTATGAAGAGGCCAAGGTGGAGTCGGACTGGAGGTTTTGGGATTCGGCCACACAAAGGAACCCCAACAACAACACCTGGATCGAGTACAACAACCTTTCAATCATCGAAGTGACCGATCGTTGCAACGTGCAATGCAAGCACTGTTACCACATGCCGGACAACTCGACTTCAGACAAAAGCGCAGAGCACATCATCAAGCTGGCGGCAACCGTTGCAACAGAGAAGATTTGCCTGATGGGTGCTGAGCCCACCATGCGGGAAGACTTGCCAGACATTATTCGGGGAATAAAGAAGCTGGGGAAGGTGGTATCGATTTACACCAACGGGGTCAAGCTGCAGAAAGACGGCTATATCGACGAGCTCAAACAGGCCGGGCTCGACTCAGTCAGTATGAGTATCCATAACCCGAACTACCACTCCGGCACTGTTTGGAAAAACGTTCAGAAGGGGTTGATCAACGCAGCAAAATCTCGGGTCAAGTTCGGGCAGGTCAGCTTTACCGTGGAAAGCAGGAGGGAGGTGGAGCACGCGATGGACAAGATTCAGTGGATCCTGTCTGCTACCCCCGAAAGTCAGCACCCTCTGGATTTTTGCATCCGAAGCCCAAGCGAGATCGGCGTTCCGTTCGAAAGGGATCGTGAGGTGTTTGCCAGTGAAATATTCGCCTGGATCACCGAGGTTGCGCGCGAGAGAGGGTTGTCCTTCGTGAAGCATCCCAACCATGGAAGCAATCCCTACCACGTCGGAGGCGTGCTGGTGGATGTCAAAGCCAGACTGACACAAACGATCCAGGTCATACATTGGGCAACCGTCAAGAGCGTTGATACCGGCTACATGTACATGGGCCCATGGGCCTCTTTCATGCCGAACACGTGGAGCACTTTCCTCATGCAGGCGATTCTTCGCGACGGCGTGAGGAAGGGCTGGTATCAGGGACATCGCCTGACAAGACCCGGTCCGGGCGGACTGCTGCCAAACTCGGGCACGGTTCCGGCTCATCAACCGCTCATTCGAATGGGGCCATGACGCGGCTGAGTCGTGGCGCCCCAGGTACCGCGTCCAACCGATCCGATCGCGGGCGGCGCCATTAGGCTCGGTGCTGACATTGCGGTACGATCACCTGCGGCGTCGTTACTACCTTGGAATCGCTAGGTAGGTTCGCTCATTCCCAACCGTCCGCACTCCGACAATGCGATCCATGGGCCGCTCCTCTCAATACTTCATTTCGGCCCTCTTCGGGCTTGTGACGCTTTCAGGCTGCGGCGACGGTCAGGCTCCTTCTACGACGGGCGCTGCGCAGCCACTTTCCGGTGCGGTACTGTCGCAGGGCTTGAAGACAACGCCCCTTCTCGGTGTCGGGTTGAATTCGAACCCCGCTGCCGCATCCGAAGCCCCGGCGTTCACTGCGTCCGATGTGTTGGCCGCTTTGAAAATGGCGACCGGTCGTAACCCGAACGCCGATCCTGATGGCCCCGGGCCTCTGCAAGCGGCGTCGCAATCTCAGGAACGGCTCAGTGCTGTTGATCTGAATATCGATGGCCGCGTGACGCAGGAAGAAGCGGTCCAGATCCTCGCAATGGCGGCGAGCGGCAGCCCAGCAACGGTTCCCACCGCTCCCACGATCACCACTGCAAGCGCTGGCGATCAACGGATCAGCGTTGCGTTTTCGGTGCCGTCATTTAGCGGTGGCCGAGCCGTCGCTAGCTATACGGCAACCTGCACGGCAGGGTCGGTTAGTTCGAGCGTATCGGGTGCTGCCAGCCCGTTGGTGGTGACCGGTCTCACCAGCGGCTTGAACTATGCCTGCACCGTGCTGGGCACCAATGTTGTGGGCAACGGCCCACCCTCTGCCGCGGTGACGGCTACGCCGCTTTTGCCCGTTGCCACGTCCTTCGCCCCGCAGAAGTTTTCGTCCATCATCAACTTGGGGTATAGCGCGGGCAGCCTCACTACTCTGACCGCCTTCACTTCGCGGAAGCGTTTTTTGATCGGCGACACCACAGCGGCGCCGCTTCTCTGGGCGACCGGCACGCAGGGCGTCAATATGTATCCGCTACTGGGCAGCGCGGTCAGTGGTGAAACCACCTACAAGGATTGGCTATCGAGGACCTTGCACGCGGTGGTGGACAGTACCGACAGCAGCTGTTTCCGCCTGGATGCGCACCTTAATTCGAACTATTCGATCGATGTAGATTCGTCGGCTGCAAACAAACTTGTCTTCAGGAACAACTGGGGCCTTGGTGGAAGTACCGGGCATGGGTATCTGTGCTTTGGCTACGAAAGTGCGACCAAACTGCTGAAGGCTAACAAGCGGTACATCTATAACAGCAGCACCTACGCCCACACGCTGGACAGCTCGTTTGCCCCCCGCTATGTCAAGTACGCAAACGGCGAGGCAAGCCTCGTGGATTCTCTGGGCCAAGCCACGCAGTTGGCACTCTTTGGCAGCCCGATCAACTTCGATATGCCAGCCGACCTCAACCCCAGCAACATCACCGCATCCTCCAACTCGTCGATACCCTTTCAGAGCAGTTTGCAGAAAATCACCAGTACCTCTCTTTCCAGCTTCGTGACCCGGTCCGACGCTGCCACCTTCAGAAATCAGATCAGCGTCAATAACACCGCGCCGACCGTTGGCTACAACAGCACAACGGTCGCCCAGCAAGATGCAATGCTGGCAACCATCGAATCCACCGCCCGGTCAAACGGATTCACGCTTCGCTACCCCGTTAGCACCTACAAGGTGTTCCGGGATGCCGCACTGCGTTACACGCTTTTCGGCAACAGTGTCGTTGACGGCACAGCCGGTGAGAATACGGTTCCGCTGATCTACTTCATCAACCCCAAGGACGCTTCGGGCGCTTACCACCCCGCGATGATCGTTGTGGCGTACTCAGTACCCGAATCGCCTCACTATCTGCGCGATGTGGTGAGGCCGCCCGGAGGCGGAGACACCTCCATCACGGTCTGCAATCAGGGCGTGGGTGGAACCGGGTATGGCAACCAATGCGTCACCCGCTCAACGGTTCGTCAGAATTTCTTTTTCCGAGTACCCCTTCGCGATTACGGACTGACCACTGGCCTCTGCGACAACACCATGTCGGCGTCGCTGCTCAGCGATTACAAGAAGGAGGCTTGCGGCCCACAGGCGACGGTGGAGAACTATGCGTCGATCGCCGACAACGGCGTCATGATCGATGGAACCTCGATCTATCCTGTACTGAACAACATCCTTATCACTGCGCAGGAAGAGTCCAGTCTGAATATGCACGGCTGCCATGTCGGGCAGGGGTTCGGTTACCACTGCCACGCTGACGGATTCTCTGCAATGGGTAACGGCCTGAGCCTCTACAACCTACGCGACTATGCTGGCCAGAGCCATCCGCCGCTGCTGGGCTTCGGGTTCGATGGAATTGCGCTTTATGGTCGCTACCTGTCGAGCCATCCGGACATGGTTGGCTATACCGCGAGTTCCACTTTGCCCACATCGGCTGCGGCAACGACGGGCGTTGAACTGGACGCCTATGGCGGGCACACGCACTTGATCGATGGCGTGTCGAGCTATCACCAGCATTCACGCCCGTACTCGGCAAAGACGCTCAAGAATGGCGCAGTAGCCGGTGGTACCTCCTACACGGTCCACTCCCTGATCACGGGGGCGTGGCGCGGTAGGATCAACGAGATTCCAAACTTCTGGGATGGAACCAAGCCCAACACCCGCGGCGTGTTCCCCCTCCTCACAAATTGAGGTGAGTACGCGTTCGGCTGGCGATCGGAAATCGCCTGGGCTCGAACTGCTCCGCGAGCCGCTTGTATTGTTTTTCGTCGCGGGCGCCCTCCTGTTCGCCCTTGATCGCGCGGTCGACTCCCTTCGCGGCGACGCCGAGATTCGCGTACCGGCCCCGGTGCGCGCCGCAGCCGCCGCGAAACTGGAGGCATCCCTTGGACGCGCGGCCAGCGACGACGAAGTGCGCGCGGCGCTCGGGACCTGGATACGCGAAGAGGCGGTCTATCGAGAGGGTCTGCGCCGTGGGCTCGACAAGTCTGACCCGGTCATCCGCGAGCGGGTGGTACACAAGACTCTGGTGGCGCTGCATCGCGAAAATGCCGCTCCAGAGATCGACGATGCCGAACTTGAGCGCTGGTTTTCAGTCCGCCTTCAACGCTATTCACAGCCAACGATCTTCGATCTGGAGGTGATGACGCTGCTGGTCTCACCGACGGATACCGAGATCGCAGCGTTGCTCGAGCGCTTGAACCGTTCTGAGCAGCAACCTGCCGAGCCTGGCCCGCAGGCCCGTCTGCACATCTACCGTGATGCGCCGGAGGGCTTGCTCGTTCGGTCATATGGCGCCGGCCTCATCGCAATGGCTCGCTCAGTGGCGCCCGGACAATGGGTTCGCGTGCCGGGTGATCAAACTGTCCATTTGCTGCGAGTGCATCAGGTTCGAGGGGCGGAGCCGCCGCGCTTTGATGGCCTGCGTGCCCGCGTTCTCGACGACTGGCGGCGCGAACAACGTGAACAAGCGCTCGAGCAGCGCCTTAAGCAACTGGTTCAGCCCTATCGAATCAGGTACACCGGCGATTGACCGCGGTGATGCGAAAAAGAGTTCACCTCTGCGTGGTGTCGATCGCCCTGGCAGCGAGAATGTCGCCCTGCCACGCTCACGATATCGAGCAGATCGAAGCCGACATCCGGTTGCTGAGCCCGGACCCCTCCGCCGCGCTTGACCTCCAGCAGGTCGCAAGTGCCTATGGCCTGTTGGGGGTCGAACATATCCTGTCGGGTATCGATCACCTGATGTTCGTGGTTGCACTCGCTGTGTTGATTGGCTTCAAGCGTCAACTCGTGATCGGAATCACCGGCTTTACCGCCGCGCACAGTCTTACGCTTGCGCTCGCCGCGCTGGGCTTGATGCGATTGCCCTCGGCGCCGATCGAGGCCTGGATCGCGCTATCGATCGTTGTGGTGTGCGCAGAAGCCTTGCGTCCGCGCGACTCGATGACACGTCGCTTTCCTTTTGTCGTGCCCTTCGTGATCGGACTGATTCATGGGCTGGGCTTTGCGGGGGCCCTGTCGGAGGTTGGATTACCCGTTGGGTATCGCGCAGCTGCGCTCCTGTCATTCAACCTCGGTGTCGAGGCCGGTCAGCTGTTTGTGATTGGCTGCGTGTGGCTGATCGTCAGATTGGGGGCGCAGTTTGCCTGGGCCGACCGGGCCAGAGCGATGGTACTGTCGGTATTCGGGTCAGTTGCTGCGTATTGGACGATCGAGCGGGTTTGGGTGCTGATGACCCTTTGAGGGTCACGCCCGCTGTGTCCTACGACTGGGCTTCTTTTGGCCTTTTTCGGCAAAGCGTTACAGTTTCGCGTCGCCGCGCCGGGTGCCGGGCGGTATTTCGGGAGCGAACCATGGACATGCAGCTGAAGGGCAAGACTGCGCTGGTTACCGGCGCGAGCGTTGGAATTGGCGCGGCCATCGCGAAGGCTCTGGCCGCTGAAGGGGTGCGGGTAGCGATCAGCGCCCGTCGTGTTGACAAGCTGCGTGACACCGCAGCCGCCATTACCGCAGCGGGTGGGCCCGAGCCGGTGGTGCTCGAGTCCGATCTTTATGTGGCCGACGCGGCCTCGTCGCTCGCGGCACGCGCCGTAGCGGCGCTGGGCAGCGTTGACATTCTGGTGAACAACGCCGGGGGGTCGCGCTCGTTTTCCAGTCTGCACGTCACCGAGGAACAGTGGACCGAGGCGATGACGCTGAATTTTGACCGCCCTCGGCAGCTCGCGGACGCGCTCATCGATCAGATGATTGCCCGCAACTGGGGGCGCATCATCAATATCACCGGTAAGAGCGAGCCCGATCATGTCAACGGCGCTTTTTGCGCCAAGGCGGCGGTGCACAGCTGGGCCAAGGGCTTGTCGCGAATGGTGGGCAAGAACGGCATCACGGTGAACAGCATCCCCCCAGGTCGCATTCACTCAGAGCAGATCTTTCGCAATTACTCGCCTGAGTATCGTAAATGGCAGAGCGAGAACGAGATTCCGGTGGGCCGATACGGTGAGCCGGAAGAACTCGCAGCACTTGCGGTCTTCCTCGCGTCGCCGCTTGCTGGGTATATCTCGGGCACCGTGATCCCGGTGGACGGGGGCTTGCGCCGGTACCAGTTCTGATCGCAAGAGGGGGCTTTGATGCGCGAAGGGACCGGGGCAGGCAGGTTAGGTTGGGTCGGGGCTTTGCTGGCAGCCGCGCTGGTCGGGGTGACATCGTCCGCACTCGCGCAGGCCGGCGCGACAGACTGGCCGCGTCAGGCGATCCGGTTCGTGGTGCCTTTCGCGCCTGGTGGCACCAGCGAGATCGTTGCCCGATCGGTCGCAGGCGAACTCACCAGACAGCTTGGGCAGAGCGTCTACGTTGAAAACAAGCCGGGCGGGGCGGGTGTGACCGCGATGACGGATGTGGCCAAGGCTGCGCCTGATGGTCACACCCTCGTACTCGGACACGTGGGCACGCTGGCGGTCAATCCCTGGATGCTGAAGAGTCAGCCCTACGATGTGAACCGCGATTTCGCACCCGTCACGCTGCTTGCCAAAGTGCCTAACCTGTTCGTGATTCATCCGGACGTCCCTGCGAAAAACTTTCGTGAGTTTGTCGACCATGTTCAGCGTCATCCGGGCAAGTTCAATTACGGTTCGGCTGGCAACGCGAGTGCCGGGCATCTCGCAATGGAGTACCTCAAGCTCGTGACCGGCATGCGGATGGAACACATCCCGTATCGCGGCACCGGACCGCAGCTGGTCGACCTGCTCGCAGGCCGTACCGAGGCGTCCTCGGCGGGCATGCCTGCGCTTGCGCAACACATTCGAAACGGCAAGCTACGAGCGATTGCAGTGGGTACGCTTGAGCGGATTCCTGCACTGCCCGATGTCCCCACCGTCGCCGAGATGGGGTACCCGGGCTTCGAGACCTCGCAGTGGTACGGCATGCTGGTGCCGGCCGGCACGCCTCAGGCCATCATCCTGCGCTTGCAACAGGAGTCGCTGAAGGCGCTTAAGTCGCAGGCGGTGGCTGAACGCTTTGCCAATGACAATGCACTGGCCGGCGGCGGGCCCCCCGCCGAATTCGGAGCCTTCATTCGCGCCGAGCAGAAAATCTGGAGTGATATCGTGAGGCGTGCCAATATTCGCGCCGACTGATGGCTCTGCTTGGTTTGATTCACCTCGTATTTCATTTCACGGAAAGCTCATCTCGTGACCTCCCTGCCCGATAAAGCCTCGCCCGATGTGCTGGTGATCGGAGGCGGCAACGCCGCGCTCTGCGCTGCATTGATGGCGCTTGAATCCGGCGCGAGCGTGCGGCTGCTCGAGGCTGCGCCGCGCGAATGGCGTGGCGGCAATTCCATGCACACGCGCAATCTGCGCTGCATGCACGACGCCCCACAGGACGTGCTGGTGGACGCCTATCCGGAAGAGGAGTTCTGGCAGGATCTGCTGCGCGTGACGGGCGGACTCACCAATGAGTACCTGGCGCGGTTGGTGATTCGTTCGTCTTCAACCTGCCGGCCCTGGATGCGGCGTCATGGTGTTCGGTTTCAGCCTTCGCTATCGGGCGCCCTTCATACCGCGCGCACCAATGCGTTTTTCATGGGCGGCGGCAAAGCGCTGGTCAACGCCTATTTCCGGAGCGCTGAAGCACTCGGTGCACAGATTGACTACAACGCCGAGGCAGTGGGCATCGAACTCGACGGCGACCGGTTCGCCGCTGCCATCGTGCGTCACAAGGCGAGCGACGGCAGCACCCGTGAAGAGCGGGTCACAGCTAAGGCTTGTGTGCTTGCCTGCGGCGGTTTTGAATCCAACCGCGAGTGGCTCCGCGAGGCTTGGGGGGTGAATGACTATGGCGAGCATCCGGCCGATAATTTTCTGATTCGCGGCACACGGTTCAATATGGGTACCATCATCGCCAACCTCCGGGAGCAGGGCGCCGACATGATTGGCGATCCCACTCAGGCCCACATGGTGGCAATTGA
The DNA here is from genome assembly GCA_945872335.1 of Bordetella parapertussis. Lineage (GTDB taxonomy): Bacteria > Pseudomonadota > Gammaproteobacteria > Burkholderiales > Burkholderiaceae_E > SYIM01. The sequence continues at coordinate 8,099 of CAMBZS010000050.1, forward strand.
CGCGCGTGCCCCGCTTTATGACGGCGGGATCTGCACGCGTATCGATGCGGTCTCGCTCGGGGTGGTGGTGAACCGTTTTGCCAAGCGCTTTTATGACGAGGGTGAAGACTTCTGGCCCAAGCGCTATGCGATCTGGGGGCGGCTGGTGGCACTGCAGCCTGGACAGATCGCCTGGTGCGTGATCGACTCCAAGGCGATTGGCCGCTTCATGCCGCCCGTGTTTCCCGGGGTGCGCGATGACACGCTCGACGGACTCGCTCGTCAGCTCGGGCTCGATGCCGCCCAGATGGTGCAGACCATTGAGGACTTCAACCGCGCGTGTCGCCCCGGCCGCTTCGATCACACCGTGCTCGATGACTGTGTCACCGAGGGGGTGGCACCTGCGAAAACACACTGGGCGCGGCCCATCGACGTGCCGCCTTTCTATGCCTATGCGGTCCGGCCGGGCGTTACGTTCACGTATCTGGGGTTTCGCACCGACGAGAGCACTGCCGTGCACTTTGACGGTCGCGCAAGTCCAAACCTGTTTGCAGCGGGCGAGCTCATGTCGGGCAATGTGCTTGGCAAGGGCTACACCGCCGGCGTGGGGATGACCATCGGCACAGCGTTCGGGCGCATTGCAGGCACCCGTGCGGCTGCGGCCGCGCTTGGTCAAAACGGCGCCGACACCCAGAGAATCATCGAGGAGCGCGATCGTGCAGCAGCTTGAAGCCCTAACCCGCGAGGCACAGTCGCTGGCGGAGGGCGCCCCGTCGGCCGCTCATGCCCGGCCGCCTGGCGCTGATGCGATGAGCGCGGCCGAGGCCGAAGTCGCTCGCGAAATGATCATCTGCAATGCCTGCCGCTATTGCGAGGGTTTTTGCGCAGTTTTTCCCGCCATGACGAAGCGGCTTGAGTTTCACCAGGCCGACGTTCACTACCTCGCCAACCTCTGCCACAACTGCGGCGCGTGTCTGCATGCGTGTCAATACGCACCGCCCCATGAATTTGCGGTCAACCTGCCGCGTGCGCTTGCCCGGGTGCGGGGTGAGACGTATGCCCACTATGCCTGGCCGGCATCGCTCGGTGCGCTCTATCAGCGTAATGGCCTCGCGGTGGCGCTTGCGCTTGCGGGTGGGCTGGCTCTCTTCCTGTTGCTGGCTGTGGCGATGCATGGGTCGCTCCTGTCTGGTGACGCCCGCGGCGATTTTTACCGGATTTTTCCGCACGGGCTGATGGTGTCGCTATTTCTGCCGGTGTTCGGTTGGGCGGTGGTGGCGCTTGCCATCGGCGCCACCCGGTTCGTGGCTGAGGTCAAGCCTGCGACCGGCAAGGCGGCGGCGAGCGGGGTTGCCACCGCCGAGGCGCTTCACGACTCCTTCAAACTGCGCTATCTGGATGGCGGGCATGGCGAGGGTTGCCACAATGAAGACGACGCCTGGACGCGTGACCGGAAGCGCTTTCATCACCTCACCTTCTATGGCTTCATGCTCTGCCTGGCCGCCACGTCGGTCGCCACGCTGATGCACTACGCACTCAACATTCCTGCGCCCTACGGCTGGTTCAGCCTGCCGAAAATATTGGGTATCAGCGGCGGAGTGATGATGGTCTGGGGCACGGTGGGACTGTGGCAACTGCGCAAGCGCCGCCACCCGGATCACCTGGAGCCCTCCCACCGCGGCATGGATCTGGGCTTCATCGCGCTTCTATTTCTCACCGGCGCGACCGGGCTTTTGCTGATGGTGCTTCGCACGACGGCGTTGATGCCGGTTGCACTGTGCGTGCACCTGGGCGCGGTGCTCGCGTTTTTCCTGATGATGCCCTACGGCAAGTTCGCGCACGGCGTTTATCGCGTCGCGGCGATGGTCCGGTATTCGGTCGAGAAGCGTCAGCCGAACCGGTTGGGGCTCTCGGGCGAATAGGCGACGTCGGGTTTCAGCGCACCGGGTTCAGATAGCCGTCTTCCATGGTTCGCACCAGCGCGTGCAGGGTGCGATTGACCGGCGTGGCAATGCCCAGGCGCTCTCCCTCTCGCACCAGATAACCGTTCAGATGGTCGATCTCGGTGGCTCGGCGGCGAGCGACATCCTGCGCGGTAGAAGAGCGCTGGCGCGGCATCATGCCCGCAACCCCCAGGACACGCTCATGCACATCGGCGCCCAGATCGATGCCCTGCGCGCGCGCGATGGCAATGGCCTCGTCGATGACCTGACGCATGACGATGCGAACGGGATCGGAGGCGATCAGCGTGCCGTAGTCGTTCTGCGTGATGGCCGACAGCGCGTTGTAGACGCAGTTCACAACCAGCTTGCCCCACAGCACGGCGCGAATGTCTTCATGCGGGGTGACCGGGATGCCCGCGGGCGAGAAGAGGCGAACGATTGCGTCGATTCGCTCGTGGCTGACCGGGCGGCTTTGGGGCGAACCGATCGCAAGTGCGCCGCCACCGTGGTGTTGCACATGGCCAGGGCCAGCCAGCACGGTGGCGACATAGACCGCTGCGGGGACCACCTGTTGCGACAACCCGGCGAGCAGTTCGTCGCCGTTGGTGACGCCGTTCTGAAGGCTCACGACCAGCGCGTCGCGACGCAGATGCGGCGCCAGTTCGCGGGCGGCCTGCGGGGTGTCGGACGATTTGACGCACACCAGTACAAGCGCGGCATTCGCAACGGCTGTGGGGTTGTCGGCAATCTCGAGGCGAACGGTCTCGGTATGCCCGCCTGACTCGATCACCAGGCCGCGAGTGCGGAGGGTGGCCACTGCGTCGCCGCGGGCGAGCAGTGTGACCGGCAGGCCCGCGCGGGCGAGGCGTCCGGCGTAGTAGCAGCCCACAGCACCGGCGCCGACGACGGCAACCGGCAGAAGATCAGCCTCTGTGGCGGGCGGGTTGTTGCTTGCCGGTGAAGGTGGGGTGTTGGCGCTCATGGCCGAATTGTGCCCGAGCCACGCGAGGCGCGTGGCGCGCGGCTCGAGCGCTGCCTGCCGCTGAACGCCTACAGCGCGTTCAGCGGGATCTTGACGTAGGACACGCCGTTGGGTTCTGGCGGCGGCATGTGACCCGCGCGGATGTTGATCTGCACTGCCGGCAGAATCAGGACCGGCATATCCAGGGTGGCGTCGCGCCGGGTGCGCATCTCGACAAACTGCTGCTCGCTGATGCTGTCGTTCACATGAATATTGCGTGCGCGCTGGTCGGCCACCGTGCACTCGAATGCGACGGGTCGGCCATTGGGTGGATAGTCGTGACACATGAAAAGCCGGGTCTGCGGCGGCAGGCTGAGGAGCTTGCGAACCGACCGGTAGAGCGTGGGTGCGTCGCCCCCGGGGAAGTCGCAGCGCGCGGTGCCGACATCGGGCATGAAGAGGGTATCGCCCACGAACACCGCGTCGCCAATGCGATAGGCGACGCACGCCGGTGTATGGCCGGGCACCGACATTACTTCGCCCTCCAGCGCACCGATTGCAAACCGTTCGCCATCGGCAAACAGATGATCGAATTGACCACCATTGGTATCGAACGATTCTTCGAGGTTGAAGATGCGCTTGAACACCCCCTGAACCGTGCGGATGTTGCCGCCGATTGCGATCTTGCCGCCCAGCTGCTCGCGCAACCACGGCGCGGCCGATAGATGGTCGGCATGGGCGTGGGTTTCCAGAATCCAGCCTACGTTCAGGCGCTGCTCGCGCACGAAATCGACCACCTTTTGCGCGCTCGCGGTTCGGGTGCGGCCCGACTTGGCGTCGTAATCGAGTACCGAGTCGATGACGGCGGCCTGACCGCCCGGCTTGTCATACACCACGTAGGTGACGGTCCAGGTGGCGGGGTCGAAGATGCCGTGTACGGTCGGGTTCATTGCGGGTTCTCCAGGGCTATTGATTAATCTTCCAATATTATATTGACAAATAAAATATAAATCAATAAAGTATTGCTAGTCGTCCGCATCCTTTCCACTCCTGGCTGCCCGATATGCCCGCATCCGCCACGATTGACCTTGCCGAGCTGCGTAACGCTGCCGATTCCGCCTGTCGTCTGCTCAAAACGCTCTCCAATCCCGACCGTCTCCTGCTGCTCTGCAGGCTGGCGCAGGGTGAGGCCTGCGTGAGTGAGCTGGAGGACGAACTTGGAATTACCCAGCCCACGCTCTCTCAGCAGCTTGGCGTGTTGCGCGAGGAGTCGCTGGTGGGTACCCGTCGAGACGGAAAACGGATTCATTACCGACTTGAGAGCGCTTCAGCGCTTGCGGTCATCTCAACCCTGCAATCGCAGTTCTGCCCACCTTCAAAGGAACCCACCCCATGACAATCGACTGGTCCAACTTCACGCCCTGGAGCTCGCTTGCGGGCGGTATCGTGCTGGGCATCGCCTCGGCGCTTTTTGTGCTCATGAATGGCCGCATTCTGGGCATCAGCGGAATCATCGGCGGGCTGGTGAAGCGCCGCCCCGGCGACAGCGGCTGGCGGATCGCGTTTGTGCTGGGCCTGCTGGCTGCGCCCACCGCCTGGACGCTGTTTGCGCCGCCCGCAGCCGCCCGCATCGATGCGGGGTGGCTCGCGGTGGTGGCGGCTGGTTTGCTGGTGGGCGTTGGCACGCGCTATGGCGCAGGCTGCACCAGCGGTCACGGCGTGTGCGGGCTGTCGCGCCTTTCACCGCGTTCGCTCGCAGCAACCATTGCCTTCATGGCCGCAGGCTTCGCCACGGTCTTCGTCGTCCGTCATCTGCTTGCTCGCTAAGCCGCGTCTTTACAAAGGAATCTCCCCATGGAACGAGTCTCTGAATTTTTGGTGGGTCTGCTGTTTGGCATCGGCCTCATCCTCGCGGGCATGACCGATCCTGCCAAGGTAATCGGCTTTCTTGATCTGGCAGGCGCCTGGGATCCGTCGCTCGCCTTCGTGATGGGCGGCGCAATCCTGGTGGGCGTGTTCGCATTTGGAATCGCAAAGAAGCGCACCACCAGCGTGTTTGGCGGCGCCATGCAGCTTCCCACCTCGCGTGACATCGACCGCCGGCTGATCGGCGGCAGCGTAATGTTCGGTGCAGGCTGGGGGCTTGCCGGCTTTTGCCCGGGGCCGGCACTGGTGTCGGTGGGCGCGGGGCAGTCCAAGGCGATTGTCTTCACCGTTGCGATGCTGCTGGGCATGGTCATCTTCGAGATGCTTGAACGTCGTCGTTTGGCGCTTGCTGCTGCGCACTGATGAGTCGCGTCCTTCCCGCCTGGCTCACCAGCTATCGCCGCGACCAACTCGCGGGCGACCTGTCGGCGGGCCTCATCGTCACCGTGATGCTGGTGCCCCAGAGCCTGGCCTACGCCATGCTGGCCGGGCTGCCGCCGCAGATGGGGCTTTACGCGAGTGTGCTGCCCATCATCGCGTATGCGGCCTTTGGCACCAGCATGACGCTAGCCGTGGGGCCGGTAGCGGTGGCCTCGCTCATGACCGCGAGTGCGCTCACGCCGCTCGCCCCGCCGGGCTCGCCCGAATACGCGGCGCTTGCGATGCTGCTCGCATTGCTTTCGGGCGTCATGCTGGTGGTCTTTGGCCTGATGCGGTTGGGCTTTCTTGCACACTTCCTGAGTCACCCGGTCATCAGTGGCTTCATCAGCGGCGCAGCGGTCCTGATCGCAATCGGGCAGCTTCGTCATGTGCTGGGCGTGCGAATCGAGGCCGATGGCGTGGTGCAAACGGTGGTCGCCCTGATCACTGCGCTGCCGCGCACCAATCCGGTCACGCTCGCCATCGGGCTTGGCAGCGTTGTGCTGCTCGTGGTCGCGCGCAACCGGCTACCGGGCTGGCTGGTGGCAATGGGCCTCGCGCGGTCGCGCGCTGAACTGATCGCGCGGCTCGCGCCCATGGCGGTGGTGGTACTGGCCACGGTTGTGGTTGGCGTTTTTGACCTCGACCAGGTCGCGAAGGTGGCGGTGGTCGGTGCGGTGCCGGCCGGGCTGCCGCAGTTACCTTCGGTGTCGCAACTGTTTCCGGGGTGGGAGTCACTGAGCGACCTCCTGATTCCGGCGCTACTGATCTCGCTGGTTGGATTCGTGGAAAGCGTGTCGGTCGCGCAGTCGTTTGCGCTCAAGCGCAGGCAACGGATCGACGCCGATCGCGAGTTGCTGGGGCTGGGGGCTGCCAATGCAGCGAGCGCGCTCTCCGGCGGTTTTCCGGTCACCGGCGGGCTTGCCCGATCGGTGGTCAATTTCTCTGCGGGCGCCAACACGCCGTTTGCCGGTGTGGTGAGCGCGGGTCTCATGGCGGTGGTGCTCATGCTCTTTACCGACTGGTTTCGCGCCATGCCGCATGCGGTGCTTGCAGCGACCATCCTGGTAGCGGTCACCAGCCTGATTGATCTGAAGACGCTGCGCGAGGCCTGGGCCTACGACCGGGGTGACGCGCTCGCGCTCGCGGCCACCGCGCTCGGGGTGATTGTGCTGGGGGTGGAGCACGGCATTGTGCTGGGGGTGATGCTGTCGCTCGCCGTGATTGTCTGGCGCGGCAGTCGGCCTCACATTGCGGTGGTGGGCCGCATGCCGGGCACCGAGCACTTTCGCAATGTCGAGCGGCATACGGTGGAGACCGTGCCAGGATCGCTGATCCTGCGCATCGATGAGAGTCTGATCTTTGCCAACGCGATGCAGGTGCGTGACCGGGTGGATTCGCTGCTGGTCGCAGACCCGAGCATTCGCCGGGTGCTGGTTTCCTGCGCAGGCGTCAATCAGATCGACACTACAGGACTGGAGATGCTGGTGGCGCTGGAGTCCGATCTTCAGCGGCAGGGCGTTTCGCTGCTGCTTGCCGAAGTGAAGGGGCCGGTGATGGACCGACTGGCTGCAACCGGGTTCGGCCGTGCGATGGCCGGGCGCGTCCATCTGAGCCTTCACGATGCGATCAAGGCGAACTAGAGTGAGGTGTTAGTGGCTGGCCGCGTTTCACTGGCGCCGGATTGCGGTGCCGAGCATTTGAATCCCGGCTAGAGTGAGCGATTCCGACCCTGCTTACGGAGTCCTCGATGAAAACCCCAAGACGCGCTGCGGCGGTTGTTGCCCTCTCAATGCTGGCGGCCCTGCCTGCCGGGCTGGCCTGGGCCCAGTCAGGCTTTCCTGACCGGCCACTGAAGCTGGTCGTACCCTTCCCGCCAGGTGGCGGCACCGATGCGGCGGCGCGCCTCATGGCGGCGGCGCTTTCGGTGGAACTGCGCCAGCAGGTGGTTGTCGAGAACCGCGGCGGGGCCGGTGGCTCAATTGCCGCCCAATCGGTGGTCGATGCGCCGGCCGATGGCTACACCCTGTTTTTTGCAACCACGGGCACCGTGGCGATCAACCAGCATCTGTATTCAAAGCTGCGCCACAACCCGCTCACCGATCTCACGCCCATCGCCACCATTGCGTCGTTTCCAAACGTTCTCGTGGTGCACCCTTCGCTGCCGGTCAGGTCGGTTGCCGAACTGATTGCGCTGGCCCGCGAGCGGCAGGGCACGCTCACCTATGGGTCATCGGGCTCTGGCAGTTCCAGCCATCTGGCTGTGGTGCTGCTGGAATCGATGACCGGCGTGAAATTCACGCACGTACCGTACAAAGGATCGGCACCCGCCATGACCGATTTTGTAGCGGGCCGAATCGACATGATGATCGACAACCCCACCACCAACATTCCCCTCGCGCAGTCGGGCAAGCTGCGCGCGCTGGGTGTATCGGGACGCTCGCGCTCGAAGCAGATGCCCGAGCTTCCGACCATCGCCGAGGCCGGCGTCCCAGGCTACGAGGTCACGATCTGGTATGCCCTCATGGGACCGGCGCGGCTGCCCGAGGCGGTGGTGAGCCGGCTTGCGAAGGACGTGGGAACGGTGGTGGCCACGGCCAAGGTGAAAGAGGGGCTCGAAGGGTTGGGCACCGACCCCATGTATATGGACACACGCGAGACCACGGCATTCATCGCGGCCGAGAGCCGCAAGTGGGCGGAGGTGGTGAAAGCGTCGGGCGCTCGCGCTGACTAGCAGCCCCAGCCTCCAGGCGGTCTGGGTGGAGCCTATCGCAGGGGGGGCGCTTCACCCGGGTCGGTTGGCGCTTTCATCAGATCGGATTGCGCCCGCTCGACCAGATCGGCAGGCAATTGCCGCGCCGGCTGTACGCCAAGCTCGCGCAGCATCTCGGCCTGGCGGATGACATTGCCCCGTCCTTCCGCGAGTTTTTTGCGGGCGTCGCTCCAGGCGGTCTGAGCCGAGTGGAGCCGGCTACCCACCTCATCCAGTTTTTCAACGAAGCCTGACAGCCGGTCATAGAGCTCTGCGCCCCGGCGGGCGATGTCCTGTGCATTGCGGCTGCGCGCTTCCTGCCGCCACAAATGCGCGACCGTACGCACCACGAACAGCAGCGTGGACGGGCTCACCAGCAGCACGTTGCTTTCCCAGGCCTCGGCAAACAGCCGCTCGTCGTGGCTCACTGCGGTGATGAAGGCGGGCTCAACCGGAACGAACATCAGAACGAAATCGAGCGTGTTGCCGTAGAGCGCCTGATAGCGCTTGTCGGACAGGTCTTTCAGATGCGAGCGCATGGAGGCGAGATGGTCGCGAAGCGCCGCGTCACGCGTCGCGTCATCGTCGGCTGAAACGTAGCGGTCGTAGGCGATGAGGGACAACTTGGAGTCAACCACCAGGCAACGGCCCTCGGGCAGCTGAATGACGACATCGGGCTGGCGCCGCTGACCCTGTTCATCCACCCGCGAGTCCTGCACCAGATATTCATGTCCCCGGCGAAGCCCCGCGGTTTCAAGCACCCGCTCGAGCACCAGTTCGCCCCAGTTGCCCAGCCGCTTGGCCGAGCCGCGAAGCGCCTGCGAGAGCTCCTGCGCGTCGTCGCTCAGTGTGCGGTTGAGCTGCATGAGCTCTTGCACCTGGGCCTTGAGCGCCGAGCGTTCCTTGCTCTCGTCGACGTAGAGCGTTTCAACCTTCTGCTGGAACTGCCCGATGCGTTCTCGAAGCGGTTCGAGCATGCCGCCCAGGTTCTGCTGATTCTGCTCGGCAAAACGCTTGGAGTGCGATTCGAGGATATCGACAGCGAGCGTCTTGAACTGGTGGCCCAGCGTTTCGTGGGCGCTCTCGATGAAGACCTGCCGTTCAGCGACCGCGGCCTGCGTGGTCTTGAGTTGCTGGCGCAGTGCTTCGGCCTCGACCTGAAGCTCGGCCAGTTGCTCGCGACTGGCAAGCTCGCGGGCGCGGGCGTCTGCGCGCTCGCGTTCTGACTGGTCGCGCAGCTGATGGGTGTCGGCGTCAGCGCGCATGAGCGAGGCCTGGGCCGCGCTCAGCTGGGCCTGCAGGCTGGCCTGTTCCTGGCTGAAGCGCTGCGCCTGATCGGCGAGTGCAGCCGCCCGCTCGGCAAGCGCTGCGGCCTGCTCGGCCTCATGCCGGCTGCGGCGCAAGGTGCTGGCGAACCAGGCGCCCGCAGCAAGACCGATGACTGCACAAACAAGTGCAATCAGCGGGTAGGCAAGCGAATCTGTCATGGGGTTCGATCACCGGGCCATCAGTTGATTGACCCGCAGCTCCCACATGGTCTTTTCCTCGCGCAGCGCTCTCAGGTGGCGCTGGTGCTGAACCACCGACTGCTCGTAGGCGCGCTGCTTGGCGGGGTCGGTGACACCGTTGGTACGGATGGGGGGACTGGGCCGATTGAACTCTGCCGACCGGATTTCATTGTTGAGCGCCATGACGCGAGACTGTGCCTGGGACAGCGCCGAGTCGTAGTTGGGTGCCGCCGGTGCAGCGCCTGGGGCGCTGCCGGCAGACGGTCCGGGCGTGGCACAGCCGGACAGGCCCCCTGCGAGGATGATGACTGCGGCGATAGCCTGGGCGCGGTGTTTCAGCGTGGTTTGCGGCACAACGTCGAGTGGGGGCATGGTGATCAGTCGTGGTTAGGTTACAGGGATTCAGCCGCTTACCGCCGTGCCTATCGCGCGCGGAAACGCCGCGCAAGGGGCTCAAGCAGCAGGCGCTCGCCAGCATAAAAGAGCGCGACAATTGCCAGGCACGCCGCCAGGACGGTGGTGAGATCGGCTGACCCTTGGGCTCGCAACATGAGAAAGCCCAGCCCGGAAGTTGACCCCAGCAGTTCGGCAACGAGTGCAATCTTCCAGGCCACGCCGTAGGCAATACGCAGCGCGCCCATCAGATAGGGCAGCAGCAAGGGTAGACCCACCTGAAGAACGATACGGGTTCTCTTTCGTGTGTAGCTGGTGGCCATCTCCATCAGTTCGCGGTCGATCTGTCGCAGCCCTTCGGCGACATTGATGAGGCAGAACGGTGCCAGGATGGCAACCTGAACGAACACGATCGAGAAATGCCCGGGCGTGAACCAGATTGCCGCAAGAATCGCCCAGCCGATTGAGGGAAACGCGTTCAGGAACGGTTGAATCACGCCGCTCACGATGCCATCCAGCACCGGGACTGCGCGGGCTACGAGGGCGAGCCCGCCGCCGATCAGGAGCGCGATCAGGACCGAGCCGATCACCCGGACGGTCGAGGCGATGGTGTGAACCAGGAACTCGCCGTCGGTAAAGAGTGCGAGCAGACGCTTTCCCACGGCAACGGGGCCCGGCAGAACGAACTCCGGGAGATTGGCAGCGCCTGCGGCCCAGGCTGCGAGCGCGAGGATCACGAGCGTATCGGCAAGCCAGAGCGCAGGCGAGCGCCCGAGAAAAAGCGGGGCGGATACGGCTGCTTGAACGGGCTTGCGCGGGCTTGACGATTCACGGGCCTGGCTCATCGTGCGCCCCCGAACTGTCGCGTGGTGAGGCGCTCGAGCGGACCAAACAGCAAGCGGTCGGCGAGGGTCACGGCGATGATGATGAACAGGATCACCGCGAACAGCGTGGGCGTGTCGTAGTCCTGTCTTGCAATGTTGATGACATAACCCAGACCGCGTCCGCCTCCAAACAGTTCGGCGGTGAGCGTTACCTTCCACGCGACACCAAACATGATGCGAAGTGTGGCTGCTGCAAAAGGCAGCAGCGCTGGCGCAACCAGCAGGCGCCAGCTGCGCCAGCGCGCGCGACCGAAGCTCTCGCCCATTTCGAGGAGCTCGCCATCGAGCGCAAGCAGCCCCTCCCGCAGATTGACGAGCGCAAACGGCAGCAGCACCGCCACGATGGTAAACACCACGGTGAAGCTGGAAACGCCGAACCAGATGACTGCGAGCAGTGTCCAGCCGATTCCCGAAAACGCACTCAGAAAGGGACTCATCCGCTGATGGATCGCGGGCGCACTCCATTGCGCGTAATGCGCGGCGAAGGCAAGCAGAGCGCCCAGCACGAAGGAGATCGCAATGGCGGAAGCGATGTGTGCGAGCGTCGCGAAAAGGTGGGGCAGGCGCTGCGCCGACGATGCGAACGC